>JBBDYI010000019.1:0-1374 GCA_040901705.1 Pirellulales bacterium
GTCGATGACGTTGGCCTGGTCGTCGATTTTCTCGCATGGGGATATTCGGAACAGGAAATCGCCTCGCTGGACTTGACGATCGGGGGTCATCGCGTCGGCGGCGATGGCGGGCCGGTCGAGGAACATCTCGCCGTGATCGGCAACAACGACGGATCCCGACGCTCGGGCGTCACCACGTTTCTTCAGTCGGAGGGATTCGCGGTAAGCCAATTCGCGACACCGCCCGCTTCGTTCGATGAATTCACGACGGTAATACTTCTGCGACAGTTCGACGTTCCTGGCACGACGGCCGGCACGCCCGCGCTGGCGGATTGGGTCCGCTCCGGGGGGCGGGTCATTACGGAGTGGAACGCGTCCGAATGGGCATTGAACGTCGAGCATCTCTTGGACGCCGACGACGTACTCGGACCCGACTTCGGCGGCGTTTCGCTGCCGTCTTCATTCGTGACCTTTTCCCAGTCCGGCGTCCAAAAAGGACTCGCCGACGGCATCGGCAGCGCTTACTCAGACCCGGGGCGAACCGATTTCTTTCGCAATTTCGGCAATCTCGGCGGCAGCGTCGATGTGCTCGCCACGCGGCCGAATGCGGAGCCGGCCATCCTTGGCGGAACCGCCGGAGTCGGATCGGTGTTGGTTATCGGATACGACTGGTCGGATAACTTTGCGTCAAGCAGCGCCAGCACGAAGCAACTGTTACGAAATGCCATCCAAGCGCGGCCCATCTCCGATCCCACGGGCGCGAAGGTCGCTTGGTCCGGCGATGGCGTGCCGGTCAACACGACGTCGGCGAGCGTCCAGCGCGGCGGTTCGTCGGACAATGAAGCGGCCGCTGATTTCGCCTGGCTAACGGATACGAAGGGTGCGGTCAACGATGGCCTTCTCGTGCCGTTTACGGGAAATCTCCCGCAAGACGCACCGACGATCTTGATTACGGAAGTTGGAGACGGCACGCCCGATTTCGTGGAAATCCAAAACGTTCTGGACCGTCCGGTGGACACAGCCGGATGGGTCTTGGCCGTTGGTGGAGGCGCTGACATCAATTTCGTCAACGACACGCTTTGGAGTTTTCCTGCGAGCATTGCAGCAGGTGAAGTGTTGGTTCGAACCGATCAAGTCGGCAACAACTACTGGGGCAACGACATTGCGTGGGACGCGGGCGGCAGCGGCTGGGCGATGATCGTCGATGACGCAGGCGCCGTCGTCGATTTCGCGGCCTGGGGATACAGCGAATCCGAAATCGCCACAATGGACGTCCGAATCAATGGACTGCGCATCGGCGAGGGGCGACAGCCAACAAAAATCGCCGTCGTGGGAAACAACGACACGAGTCGCCGCAGCGGCGTCGCATCGGTTCTCGCCGCGGAGGGCTTCACG
>JBBDYI010000020.1:0-9009 GCA_040901705.1 Pirellulales bacterium
TACGAAAGCCCCATCAATACCCCGCACCGCCAGCCAGCATCAAGAATGGCAGTGGCGTGCGCTTACCGACAACCGGCGGCGACGACCGGATAAAAAGAGCGGGGGTCGGAGTTTGCCCGACGGCTGCGCTTTGGAGCGACAGAACGGCCGACTCGCGGTACGCGACGACTACTTGCGGCTCGTGCCGAACGCAGCGGCAATTTCGCAACAAAGCGGCGACGCGCGGCCCGCCGCTTCGAGCAGCATGGGAAAGCGAGACGAGATATTTCCGCTTATTTCCACGGCCAAAGCCGGGCCGCCAGCGACGGCGTTTGACTGCTTGCCGCACCGCTGCGGGCATATTCCCGCCACGCTTTGGCGTCCTCGCCGAAGTCCTGTCCGGAGACCGACTTCATCGACTGCATTGCATAATGTTGGACGGCGATGTTGGAGTCTTCCAACGCCGCGGCGAGCGATTGCATGTTGCCGCTATCCTTGAACTCACCGAGCGAACAGGCCGCTTGGATGCGGACATCGCCATCGGTGTCGTTGGCCAGTGCCGAGGCGAGCATCGAGCGAGCTTCGTCACCGCCGATATGTCCCCAGGACTCGCAAATCGCCACGCGGACCTCGGCGTCGGGATCGGGCCGCGGGTAGCCCAAACCGGCGCGAAGCACCGCGGTGGCCGACGCGCTGCGCGTGTCGCCGAGAGCTTTGACGATTTCGATCCGCACGGCCGGGTCGGTTTCGGTTTGGATCCGCTGGGCGAGTTCGGCAGCGGCTAGTTCGGCCTCTTCCGGCGCGGCGCGGAGCTTTTCGCGAAGACTATGCACGAGCGCGATCTTCTGCGACTGCGTCGGCCCAATGCGGGCGAGCAACGCCGGATCGTCCAGCGGATCCTTGCCGAACAGCCAGGATTGGCGGTCGAAGAGCCCGGGGCCAGTGCAGCCCGAACTCGCGGAAAGGGCAAGTACGCTCAGCGTGAAAAACAGCAAACGCATGGAAATCTCGCCTGGCGAGCGGAATGATCGGACGGGACGGGCGTAGCGATGTGGACACACCATGTCCGCGCGGTCGCGCAGCCTGGAATGGGCGGCGCGGCCACCGGGGACGATGGCGGGGCGGGACTGTAGCAAGTTTTCGCCTCGGACGCCAAGGGGAATGAGCTGGGAAATACGGATTCATGCGACGCGGAGAATCGCCGGCGAATCGTCCCGCGGCGGCGAACCGGTCTGGTTCCGCGCAATCGGCCCAACTACAATCGTTGTCGTCTGGCGGCCGCCGTCTGGTCGCTATTATCTCGTTCGCAAGTCACTGCCACGCAACATGTTACGCTATTGGACCGCCGGCGAGTCGCACGGCAAGGCCCTGATCGCCTTGGTCGATGGCTTCCCCGCCGGCGTACAGATCGACACGGCGATCATCGACGCCGAACTGCGGCGGCGGCAGGGCGGATATGGCCGCGGCGGCCGGCAGCGGATCGAAACCGACCGCGTCGATGTCCTGTCCGGCATCTGGCGTGGCGCGTCGATCGGCAGCCCGATCGCTCTGCAAGTCGTCAACCGCGACTACAAGCTGGAAACGCTCGACGATCTGCCGCGGCCACGGCCTGGACACGGCGATCTGACCGGGGCGGTGAAATATCTTGGCTCGATTCGCGGCGTGCTGGAGAGGGCGAGCGCTCGCGAAACGACCGTCCGCGTGGCGGCCGGAGCGCTGACCCGGCAACTGCTTTCGGCCTTCGGCATCGAAGTGCTCGGCTACGTCGTGGAAATTGGCGGGGTCGCTATCGCGCCGGTCGCCGGAACGCTGGCCGAGCAGCGCGTGCGACGCGATCAAAGCGAAATCTACGCGCTCGATCCGGCCAAAGACGAAGAAGTCAAGCAACTCATCGACCGTGTGGGCAAAGAGGGCGACACGCTGGGCGGCGTGGTCGAGGTCCGCGTCGAAGGCTTGCCGTTCGGACTGGGGACGCATGCCCAGTGGGATCAAAAGCTCGACGGCCGGATTGCCCAGGCGGTGATGGCGGTGCAAGCGATCAAGGGTGTCGAGATCGGACTGGGCTTCGAAGCGGCGCGCCGCCCCGGCTCGCAAGTTCACGATCCAATCCACTACGATGCGTCTCAGCGCGACACGCCGAACCTCGGCTTCACGCGACCGACGAACAACGCCGGCGGCCTGGAAGCCGGCATGACCAACGGCCAACCGCTCGTCGTTCGAGCGGCGAAGAAACCGATCAGCACGTTGCGCAAACCACTCGACTCGATCAACCTGGACACCAAACAGCCCGAAGCGGCGAGCTACGAACGCAGCGACGTCTGCGCGGTGTCGGCGGCGAGCGTGATCGTCGAAAACGTCGTGGCGTTCGAGGTCGCCCGCGCGCTGACGGACAAGTTTGGGCACGACAGTCTGGCGGAGATGCAGGCTCGCTACGCGTTGTTTCTGGAAATGGCGCGGGAGCGGTAAGCGCATCCGCGCCCCGAATCCCGCGCCCCGAATCCCGAATCCTGAATCCCGTGCCTCGCCTCCACGAAACCACTCGCCGCATGATTTGCCGCATCGCCTTTTTGGCGTTGTGCGTTGCGCCGACGGTTGCCGTGTTGGCTTGGGCGGCGAGTGCGAATTCGTCGAATCGCGCGACCGAGGCGGAGGCGGAACTGGCCGCTGTTTTGGAATTGGCGGTGTCGGTCGACGACGTCGCCTATCCGCGCCCTGGCGTTGCGGTCTATACGGGCGTTGTGCTCAGCGACGGCGAAACCCGCCGTGTCGTGGCCGAAATCGAGCGGCTGGAACGCATGCAAACCAGCGAGGGCACGACGCTCGTCGTGCCGCACGCCGAGGTGGACGCCGCACAGCTCGACCGGCTTTGGAACGTCGTCGATCGCCTGCTGCGAGTCGGACGCGCCACGCAGCGCGCACCCTTGCGATTGTCGATCGAACGGTTGACGCTCCACGGCGACGATGCCGGCGATTCGATCACGCTATCGCGAGTCGGCGGACAATTGGTATGCGACGACGAAGCCTCGCGGGCCGGTTTGCGATTCTCGCTGCCCGAAAACCAATCGAGCGAGCCAGTGCAGTTGGTCGTGCGACGTTCGCGCGACGTGGACCCGCTGGCGACGCGATTGGAACTGCGGACGGGCGGCGCACCGTTGCCGTTGGCGGCGGCGCGCGGCGTTTTTCCGGCGCTGAAGCACCTCGGCGATCGGGCCGAATTCACCGGCCAGCTTTGGGCGTCGCACTCCGGCGGTGAAAGTTGGAGCGGTGAGCTAGCCGGCCGACTGCGGCGCGTCGACATGGACGCGCTCGTCGCCCGGCAGTTTCCGCACAAACTCAGCGGCGAAGCCGAAATCACGCTACAACGGCTGGCGTTCGCCGACGGTCGCCTGTCGAGATTGGTCGGCCGCTTCGAGGCTGGCCCCGGCGTGGTGGGCCGCACGCTGATCGACGCCGCAGTCGATGCGCTCGGCATGAGGGCCGCAAATGGCACGAAGAACACGTCGACCGACGGCGGCGGCGACTTTCTCAAATACGAACGGCTGGCGATGACGTTCGACGTTGACGGCGAACATGCCGCGATCGCGGGAGCTTGTCCCAGCACCGCGGCCGAGGCAAACGCGAGCGACACCGGTGCGTTGTGCGTCATCCGCGACGCCTTCGGCCCGTTGCTGTTTGGCGCCGAACGCCAGCCGCAACCGGCGCTGGGCCTCGTCCGTCTGCTGGTTCCGCCGAGCGACCTGCACGTTCCCGCCACGCGCGAAACCGATTGGCTGCTGCAACGCATGCCGATGCCATCGGCGAAAGGCCCGGCGACGAGTTCTGCGACGAGTTCGGCGCCGGGCGACGAACCGGCGCGGGCCAGCTTGCGCGACGCCACGGCCGTCGAAACTTCAGCAGTCGAAACTCCGGCCGCGGAAGCTGCTAAGGATTGACGCCGGGATGGGCGATTGCAATTCAAATGGCACAAGTGCATCGCCGCTCCGTCGAACGCGATGGAATGCAACGACATGACGGCGCAGTCGCGGCGGCTGCATCTTGGTTTGATGAACTCATCATTCGGACCTCCATTGGAGAGCATTATCCGCCCCCCGCCGCGGTCCGAAAGTCCTGGGCTGTCGCACGCCGTCAGACTATGGGTTTCGCCGGATGCGGCCGACGACGTCGAACAGCGCTTCGTGGACTTCTTCGGTCTGCCGGACGATCAGCGCGTTTATCGGAGCGAAGAAGATCACCGCGCCAGCCCCGCCGTTGACGTCCCAGGATTGCGGCGCGACGACTTGCTGGATCAAGTCGACCAACTCCGCGCTGACATCGGCCGCAAGCGCCACCCGGGCGGGACCGCCGCGGCCAGCACGGTTGTTGCCCTGGGGCGGAACTTGGGCGAACAGCGCGTTGCCGCCGCGCCCTTGCGGGCCGAACGCGACGATGACGCCGAGGCCGCCGTTGCGCTCCCACGTCGGCGGCGCGATGGTGTCTTGAATCGCATCGGCCAGCGCTTCGCCGCCGTCGGCGGAATCGTTCGCCGCCTGATTCGCCACGAACGGCGCGCCGCCCAATCGCTGCGCCAACAAGGCATCGTCCGCTTTCGGCTTCACGCTGGCGGTCAGTTCGTCGGCCACTCGTTTGAGCCGGCCGGCGAGGCGTCCGCGCAAAGACGCGGCGGTGTGCTTGCCGAGCGAAGGATGCGCGGCGATTTCGCGCGACAGCGCGATCATGTCGCGAATCGCGGCGACACGTTCCGCCGAAGTGGCGGCGGCCGACTCAGCGGAAAGCAGGCCGTCGACGGATTGGCGAATCTCAAGGGCGCTGCGTGAGCGAGATTCCTCCGCGCGGGCGACCCCGCCCATCGACGCCGCCGCCGCAAAACAGACCGACACGGCAACGATCATCGAGACGTTCATCGCGCTTCTCCCATGTTGGCGGCGCGACGGAAGCCAGCGGCTCCGTGCGCCGTGTTCCGAATAGCCTCTCTTCCCTTTGAACCAGCATACCGCCGGCGTCGTGGGGGAAGCAAGCGATACGCTGGACGGGTAGTGTCTGATTAGTGTGTTGCCGGGAACGAAGGGGCTATTTCGGTCGCCACGCCCGCCATATCGCGAACCAGAATCCTACCGCAATCGCGCCGGAGATAGTCGCCAACTTTGCAGCAGCCCAGAAGACATACGCTTCAGCCGGGCCTGTATCGAGTTCGCCTAGCATGAAGAAAGCGAAGAAAGCTGTTGTAAGGCTGGCCAAAACTGCGGCCGCAAGCAAACATCGCGAAGGTTTATTGCGTTTCGCCATCGTCGGCCTGTAATCGAAACCTGGTGGCTTGATATGGGTTTTCAGCCATGCTGGAATTGTAGCGAGGCACCCGCAAAAATCCGCCCAAAAAATCAACCCGGCAAGCATGTGGGCGAAAGAAATCGCGACCGACTTTCCTCTTGCCTCGCAGGCTGTGCGCCGACTACGATACTAAACGCCTGTTTACTTGTGCGGCGCGATACGGATTCGGACACGGAGGGTCAGTCATGGACGTGCGGGCATTTTTGCGGCGAATCGAAGGGGCACGGAATTACCGGGGGCAGATCGAGCACGTCGCCGAGATCGCCGAGCGCGACGGCGTTTATGCCGAACCGTCGCGGCCGCTGCCGGACGAGCTGGGCCAATTGCTCGCGTCGCGGGGCATCGACCGGCTTTATTCGCATCAGGTGGCCGCGCTCGAACTGGCCCGCGATGGCCGCGATCTGGCCGTCGTCACCGGCACGGCGAGCGGCAAAACGCTCTGCTACAACCTGCCGATTCTCGAAGCGGCGCTCGACGATCCACAGGCGCGGGCGTTGTATCTGTTCCCGACCAAAGCGCTCGCCCAAGATCAACTCAAGGGCTTGCTCGAACTCGTCGGCGACCACCCGGCGCTTGCCCAGCGGATCAAGCCGGGCGTGTACGACGGCGACACGCCGACGGCCCAGCGGCGACGGATGCGAAGCGAAGCGAATCTTGTGCTGTCGAATCCGGACATGCTGCACGCGGCGGTGCTGCCGTATCATCCCAAGTGGGCGCGGTTCTTCGAGTCGCTGCGATTCGTGGTGCTCGATGAAGTGCATACCTATCGCGGTATTCTCGGCGCGAACGTGGCGTGCGTGCTGCGGCGATTGCAGCGCGTCTGCCGGCACTACGGCAGCGCCCCGGTGTTTCTGGCCGCCAGCGCCACGATCGCCAATCCGGGCGAACTGGCGTCGCGGCTGATTGGCCGCAACGTCACGGTGGTTGACAACGACGGTTCGCCGCGGGGGCGGAAGTATTTCGTGCTCTGGAACCCGACGCCGCTGGGGGCCGACTCGCTTGCCCGCACCAGCGCGGCGGACGATGCGGTGAATCTGATGGTCGACGCCATCGAGGCCGACGCCCAAGTGCTGGCGTTCACGCGCACCCGGCAAGCGGCGGAGTTGATTCATCGCTACGTCAAGCAAACGCTGGAACTGAATCATTCGCCCCGCGCCAGCGAAGTGCGCGCATATCGCGGCGGGTACTTGCCCAACGAGCGACGCGAAATCGAGCAGGCGCTGTTTTCCGGCAAGCTCCGCGGCGTAGCGGCGACCAACGCGCTCGAACTCGGCATCGACATTGGTTCGCTCGACGTGGCCTTGCTCGTCAACTATCCCGGCACGATCGCCAGCGCCTGGCAGCAAGCCGGCCGCAGCGGTCGCCGCCACGACGAAAGCCTCGCCGTGCTGCTCGCCGGCAACGATCCGGTCGATCAATACCTGCTGCGACATCCCGATTACTTCTTCGCCCAATCGCCGGAACACGCCGTCGTCGATCCGGAAAATCCTTACGTCCTGGCCGCGCATCTGAAAGCCGCCGCGTTCGAGATTCCGCTCGATGAGAGCGACGTCGCGCGGTTCGGGCCGCTCGCCGGCGAGATCGCGGGCTTGCTCGCCGATGCGGGCGACTTGAGCGCGATCGGCGGCAAGCATTATTTCGCCGGCGGGCAGAATCCGGCGATCGGGGTGAGCCTCCGCCACATGAGCGACAACACGTTCAGCATCGTTGAGCGGACCAACCGCCGCACGTCGGGCGATCCGCCGCCGGTCGGCCGCGCGGGCGCGAGGCAATTCAACGAAGACCATCGCGTGATCGCCAACGTCGACGCGATCAGCGCGCCGGAACTCGTCTATCCCGAAGCGGTCTATCTGCACAACGGCGAATCGTATCTGGTCCGCGAGTTGGACTTAAACGCCAAGATCGCCTACGTCGAGCGCCGCGAGACCGACTATTACACGCAAGCCGTGCTGGAAAGCAACGTGCTGGTCACGCGCGAGCGGCAAACGAGCGACGCCGTCGACGAATCGCTGCTGGCCTATGGCAACGTCGACGTAAGCTGGCAGACCGTGGCGTTCAAGAAGATCAAATTCAACACGCGGGAGAATATCGGCCTCGGTCCGGTCGATATTCCGGCGCAAACGCTGTCGACGACGGCGATGTGGCTCGCGCCGAACGATTCGCTGCGCACCCGCATGAAGGCCGCCGGCTATCGGGCCAGCGAAGGCGTGTGCGGCCTGCGAAATCTGGCCGTTGTCGCGCTGCCGATGGTGGCGATGTGCGACAGCCGCGACTTGGGCGGCGTGGTCGACAGCAAAAACGTCGGCCGCAGCACGATGATTCTCTACGACCGCTATCCCGGCGGCCTGGGCTACAGCGAAAAAGGGTTTCACCTGATCGGCGACCTGCTGCGGATTTGCCACGAGATGGTCGCCGACTGCCCCTGCGAGGTAGGTTGTCCGAGCTGCGTGGGCCTGCCGAATCTGCGGCCGGCAATTCATAGCGACCCAGACTTGATACGCGGCTATCCGATGCCGAACAAGGGAGCGACGCGGCACTTGTTGGAGCTGCTCTGCGACGAAGCGACGAGCTTGCGGTGCGTCGAAGCGGCAGTGGCCGATTCGGCGTAACGCGTGGCATAGGAAAGCCCGTATCCGCCGCCGCAGGACTGCTCCAAGGCCGTCACGCCCCCTCCCTTGCACTACTAACGCCGCGATTCCTCGCAATTCGAGAAGGTTTGGTCCGTTTTCTTTCACCACAGAGGTCACAGACAGCACGGAAAAATGCCGAGGAACGAAAGGTCCGCCTATTGGCATCCCATCCGTGCTGTCTGTGGCCACTGTGGTGAAACGATCCTCGGCACGAGCCGGAGCGTTTGCGTGAAGCGGTCGAGAATGCTCGAAATTGCGTCTTTCCTTTGGGCGGCCCATCGTATAATTTACACAGCATAGATTGTCGATATTCCTCCTCTTCACCCAGGAGCCAGAAGCATATGGCACTCGTACTCACCGAAAAAGCTGCCGGCGAAGTCAAGCGGATCATGGAAGAACAGAAGTTCGACGCCGAAACCGTCCTCCGCGTCGGCGTTTCCGGCGGCGGATGCAGCGGATTCAGCTACTCGCTCGGCTTCGATAAGACCTATGACGCCAAGATCGACGCCAAGTACGATCAGCACGGCGTCAACGTCGTCGTCGACCGTAAGAGCGCGCTGTACTTGGACGGCACCACCGTCGATTTCTACGAAGGCGTCGAGAAACGCGGCTTCACGTTCAACAACCCCAACGCCGTCAAAACCTGCGGCTGCGGTTCGTCGTTCCAAGCGTAGCCGCTGGACCGCGGCAACGATCGTCGATTCGAAATAAACGCCGGCTCGCAGCGCCGGCGTTTTTCGATTCTCCGCCAAGCCCGATTCTCAAGCGCGGCTCTCCGCTGCGCTGAAGTCGAGGTTCTGCGACCGCCTTTAGTCAGCGTGCGCCAGCGGCTCGTCTTGTGTCACCCCAGTGGGCACAGAGAGCACAGAGAGCTTGTGAATTTATGTAGGGTGCTCTGCGAGCACCACATTATACTGTGCCAAGGTGCTCACAGAGCACCCTACAGGTTGCGGTCGGACTTGTGCGTGCTCGATTCTTTCACAACCTCAGAGGTCTGCGGACACGATGCCGAGGTAATTCTCTGTACTACTAACGCCCAAAATCCTCGCGTCCCGAGCAGGAATTATGCATGACT
>JBBDYI010000021.1:0-8947 GCA_040901705.1 Pirellulales bacterium
GCAAAAGGCCGTCGCCGAACTCGAAAAGGCCAAGAACGAGCTAAAGGCCGAGCGCGACCGAATCGCGTCGCTGCCGCCGGAAGCGTTCGAGAACATGGCCAAGAAACAGGACAACACGGCCGACAAGACCGGCGACCTGTCGAAGCAGATGGCCAAGGACGCCAAGGCGGGCGGCAGCCAGGGCGGACAAGGCGGGATGGGCGGCGAAGCGGGCGAAGGGGGCGAAAGTCCGCCGGGACAGCAAAAGGTTCAAGACGCACAAAAGCAGATGCAACAGGCGTCCGGCGGTTTGCGTCGAAAGGAGCCGAAGCAAGCCAGCAAGACGCAGGAAAAAGCCGTCCAAGACCTGCAAGCCGCGCTCGAAGAGATCAAGAAGAAGCTGGCCCAACTGCGGCAAGAGATGCAGCAAGAACGACTCGCCGCGCTTGAGGCCCATTTCCGCCAGATGCTCGAAATCCAGAAGCCGCTGACGATTTCGACGGCCGAGATGGACCGCATCCGCATCGAGCGGCAGTGGCGGCGGCCGGAGATCATCGCCGTCGGCAAAATGGCCGAGAACGAGCGCGAGCTGTCTCAAATGGCGCAGAAGGGCCTCGACATCATCGTCGAGGACGGCACGAGCGTCGTGTTCCCGCGGGTGGTCGAGCAATTGCGCGACGACCTGAGCAGCGTCGGCAACTTGCTCGAAGCGAAAAAGACCGGCAGCTACACGCAAGCCATGCAGCGGGAGATCGAGAATACGCTGCGCGAATTGATCGAGGCCCTCGAGCAGGCTCAAAAGCAAAGCGAGAATCAGGACCAGCCGCCGCCATCGGACAGCGACCCGAGCGATCCGCCGGAACCGCCGTTGTTGCCGAATTCGGCGGAGTTGAAGCTGCTCAAGTCGGCCCAGCTTCGCGTCAACCGCCGGACGAAGAGTTTCGACGATATCCGGCCGGACGGGAACTTGGAGCCCGTGCTGCGGGAGGAAGTCCGCCGAATCGCCCAGCAACAGGATAGTGTCTCGGAAATGACGCGGGCGATGGTGGAGCGGAACTGAAACGGAAAGGTAGAGTGGGTCGAGATTGCCGAAACCCGGTGAGCCTCGGCTCCGCTCGACCCACCCGACTCGATGAATTGTGAGGTTTAGGAGAAATACGACCGGCGCCGCCCGGAGTTGGGCGGGGTTGAATGTCGAAGAAAAAGATTGAGTTCTCCGGCGGTTTGGTATACAAATCAAGTTGAAAACGTGGGTTACCTACCCTTGCCATAGGAGGTTCGGGATGAAGTGGACGAAACCTAGAGCGTTTGCGACCGCGGCGACGTTCGCCGCCGGCGTGGCGCTGGCGACGGCGTCTGTCTCGGCGGCGCCGGATTCGAAACCGGCCGCGGCGGAGAAGATTGCCGAAAAGACCGCGGAAATTCCGGCCAAGGCCGAGGACGTTGGTGATCGCGCCGACCGGATCCTCGACGCCTTCGTCAAATCGATCCAGGAAGACAAGCAGTTGGACGACGCCAAGCGAGAAACTGCGCTGGGGTTGATTACGTCCAGCCGCGTCGATCCGGATCTCCGCTCGATGGCGATCACCGACGCCTTGGCGGCGACGAACGACGACTATCGGGCGGCGCTGACGGCGCTGGCCGAAGAGGATCTCGAAAAAGGCGTCGCGTCGCTCGAGAAACTGGCCAAGTCGGACAACCCGTTCATGGCCGCGGATGCGTCGTTCTTTCTCGCCCGGGCACACATGATGGAAGAGCGTGCCGAGGCGGCGGCCCCGCTGCTCGAAAAACTGGTCGGCGAATCGGCCGACCATACGCTGTACGCGGGCGAAGCGCTGTACTTGCTCGGCGCGTCGCAAGCGGCGCTGCTGCATCGCGATCAGGCAATCGCGTCGTTCGACAAGTTCCTCAAGGAAAACCCGGACGCTCCGGAGCGAATGCGCGTGGGCGCGATGCGAATGACCGAAGAGTTGAAGATGCTCAAAGAAGGTTCGCTGGTCGACGTGCAAGACCGGATGGGCTTTTCGCATCGCAAGCTGAACATCGAAGATTCCGGCAACCGCACTCGCAAGGAGCAAGACAACATCGTCGCGATGCTCGACGTGCTCATCAAGGAGGCCGAAGACAAAGAAGGCTGCGGTACGTGACCGAACGGCGGAAACGGCTCCGGTCGGGGCCAAGGTCGTGGCAATCGTGGTGGTTTGAATCCGGGTCAAGGCGCGAAGCAATCGACGCCGCCCAACGGCGCGGCGAGCGTCGGTCGGCAAGGCGGACGCAACACCGCGCGTGGCGGTTGGGATGTGTCGCGCGATAAAGAACGCGAAAAGGTGCTGGCCGGCTTGAAGGGGCAGGTGCCTGATCGCTACCGCAAGCTGGTCGAGCAGTATTACAAGAACCTCCAGGAAGAGGAAAGCCGCCGATAGCGCGGAATGCGGCTGACTCGCGACGATTGCCGTGCGATTCGGTCGGTTTGACGGAGGTATGTGGTAGACTTGATACAAGCCCAGGGGCGACACGCTCCTGGGCTTGTTTTCGGAACGGGCGAAGACGTGGGCAAGTGATGAACGATGAGTGATGAACGATGAGTGATGAACATCGGATCGCGGATCATGAGAGCAGCATTGCGAAGCGCTGTCGTCCGATCGCGCTCGTTGTGGCATGTTTTGTCGCGGCATGTGTCGCTGCGGGTGTATCGAACCGCGCGGCCGCGAATGAAACGCTCATTCTGCTGGACGGCAAACGTATCGAGGCCGACGTAACGGCCATCGACGCGGCGTCGGGGCGGATTTCGGCCGAGGGATTGGACCGTGCGATCGAGTTGCAGGGGCTGCGGAGCCTCGTGCGGCCGAAGCGGGATATCGCTCGCGCCAAGGGCGCATTCGAGGTCCATCTGACCGGCGGCGGCGTAGTGATGACCGAGACGCTAAAGATCGCCGACGAACGAGTGACGTTCCGCTCGGCGTATGGCGAAGCGGCGTTGCCGATCGAAGCCGTACGGGCGGCGGCGTTTGCTACGGACGTTGAAGCCACGGACGGTCAGGCGGCCGAGCGGCCGGCGGCCAGCGATCAAGGCCGCGAAGCATTGGCCGCCGCGCTGGCTCAGCCGCCCGGCGAGAAAGACCGGCTGCTGGTCGTCGTCGAGGGCAAGGTGCAAACGCTGTTGGGCTTGGTGAGCGAGTGGCAAGCCGCCGGCGTGGCGTTCGATTGGGAAGGCGAAACGCGACAGATTCCCTACACCCGCGTGTATGCGATCGTGCTGGCCCAACTCGGACCGGCGCACGACGCGACGGGCGAGTGTGCCGTGGCGACGACGGATGGCTCCACGATCACCGGCCGCGTCGCCGGTTTGGCCGACGGCCAACTCGCCGTGCGGTTGCATCAGGACATCGGGCTGTCGGTGCCGTGGGACGCGGTCGAGAGCATCACGATCAAGAGCGACCGGTTGGTGTTCTTGTCGGACCTCAAGCCGGCGGCGGTGCAGGTGCGGCCCGTGGTGACGCTCGAACGACCGCCGCAGGTCGATCGCGGCGTGATGGGTGGTCCGTTGTCGCTGGCCGGGCAGACGTTTGAGAAGGGTTTGGGCGTGATGTCGCGGACGGAACTAGCGTTCGATCAGCCGACGGGCTTTGACGCACTAGCGGCGACGATCGGCATCGACGACTCGGCCGCCGAGCGCGGGAACTGCGAGTTCGTGGTGCTCGTCGACGGCCGCGAAGCTTTTAGGGCAACAATGACCGGAAAGACACCGCCGCGGGAGATTCGCGTTTCGACGGCTGGCGGGCGGCGGGTGTCGCTCGTCGTCGAGCCGGGCGACGATTTGGATTTGGCCGATCACGCCGATTGGTGCGACGCGCGACTGCTCAAGAGCGAGAAGTAAGTGAGTTGTGGTTTCTTGTGTCCGACTCGCGATGCGGAAAGGCTTGAGGTTCAAGATTCAAGATTCAAGTTTCAAGGTTCAAGCAAGGCTTAAGGTTTAAGCCAAAAGGTTTGATTGATTCATGGCTTCTTCACGACTCGTGTTTGGCCGTTTTTCGCAGGTGGTCGTGGTCGCCGCGTTCTTTTGCTGTTTGGCGATCGATGCGACGGCCGCCGAGCCGCTCTCCGCCGACGAACTGGCCAAGGTCCGTGCCGCCGAGTCCGCCCGCGTGGCGGCGATCGATCGGGTGTACGGCGCGGTGGTGGCGATTTTTGGCAACGACCGCGGCGGTGGTGGCTCCGGCGTGTTGTTCGACGAGGCCGGCTACGCGCTGACCAACTATCACGTCGTGGCCGGCGCGGGCACAGAAGGTTGGGGAGGCCTGGCCGACGGCAAGCTGTATCGCTGGAAGTTGATCGGCCTGGACCCCGGCGGGGACATCGCGATCATTCAGCTTACGGGCAAAGACCGCTTTCCGGCCGCGCCGTTGGGCGACTCGAACACGGTCCGCGTCGGCGATTTCGCGATGGCGATGGGCAATCCGTTCGTGCTCGCCGAAGACTTGCGGCCGACCGTGACGCTCGGCATCGTCAGCGGCGTCAAGCGGTATCAGCCCGGCGAGGGCGGCGCGACGATGCTGGTGTACGGCAACTGCATCCAGGTCGACAGTTCGATCAATCCCGGCAACTCCGGCGGGCCGCTATTCAATATGGATGCGGCAGTGATCGGCATCAACGGTCGCGGCTCTTTCATGGAGCGCGGCCGGGTGAACGTCGGCGTGGGGTACGCCATTTCGGTCGAGCAGATCAAGAACTTTATTCCGGAACTGCTGGCCACGAAGACGGCCCTGCACGGAACGCTCGACGCCACGTTCGGCAACCGCGGCGGGGAGGTCGTATGCGAGCAGATCAATCTGGACGCGAAGATCGCGGAGTTGGGGCTGCAACTCGGCGACCGGCTGATATCGTTCGACGGCGAGCCGATCGAGGATGCCAACGAATATACGAACGTGGTGAGCACGATTCCGGCGGGTTGGCCGGTCGAGGTGGTGTTCGAGCACGAGGGCGCGCGAAAGGCGGTTTGGCTGCGGCTGCCGGATTTGCCATATCCCAAGCCCAAGGGACAACCGACTGGCGAGAAGCCGAACGACGAAAAGCCGCAGGACGACAAGCCTGCCGATAAAAAACCAGCCGACGATAAGCCGGGCAAGGACGCGGACGATGATCCGTTCGGGGAAACGCCCCAGCCCGCGGGCGATGCACCGAAAGCGCCGGAACCGAGCGACGACGGCGAAAAGCCGAAGCCGACTCCCGGTCCGCGTGGCCCGCGCCGCCCGATGCCGCCGATGCAGCAGCGGCCGCAGCTTCCACAGACCGAGCCGGGGAAGATTTCGAATCTGGAAGTCAATCAGGCCGAGTTTCGCCGCGCCGTCGAGGCATGGACGGAGTTCGCCGGTGGTCGCGCGGCAATTGATGCGGCCGGCGTGGTCGAAATCGCCTGCGCGCTCGAACGCGACGGCAAGAAAGTCGGCGTGGAAAAGCTGATCCTGGCGGCCGACGGACGGTTTCGCGTGGCGTTCGAGTTGGACGGCAAGCATTACCTCGCCGGCTACGACGGCGCGGCGTATTGGTCGCAAGGTGAAGCGGAGCCGGTGGCGGCGCGCGATCTGTTGGCCGAACCGCTGTTTGCGTCGGCGATGACGCTGGCGCGACTGCTCAAGGTCGACGGCTGCACGACGCAAGTCGAACATTACGAACTGCAAGGCAGCGACCGCGCGGCCGGCGAGCGAGCCTTTCGCTTGCGAATGAGCCTAGCCAAGGACGACGACGTGTTCGTGTGGCTGAGCCTGTTCGACGCGGCCGGACAGCCGCAGGTCCGGCTGCTCAAGACCGGCATCGGGGCCAGTGGCGCGGAAATCGATCCGGCCGTCACGTACCGAGATTATCGCGAAGTGGCCGGCGTTCGCTTGCCGCACGTGTGGACGGTCGTCGAGGGGTTGGTCGAGCGGCCGCGGCTGGTGGCGATTGTGCAAGACGCACGCGCCGTACCGGACGCTTCGCCGGCCACGTTTGCTCGTCCCGAAGGGGCGACGCCATGAGTGTTTCGGACGTCATCAAGGATCGCGCAATGGGGGCTAGCATGACGCGCCGTCGCAGGAAAAACTTCGCTCAATCGGTCTGTATCGCATTGGTCGCGGCGTTCGCGTACTTCACGGCGACTACGGCTTGCGCCGATGGAACCAATGAAAAGGACAGCGTGTTCGCCGAAGCGCTGGCCTATGCCCAACCGCGGTGCGTGAAACTGTACGGCGCGGGGACGAATGTCGAAGCCGGCTACGCCACGGGATTGATCGTCTCGGACGACGGGCTGATCTTGACCGCCCAGGGGATCTATCTGGCCGGCGACCGGCTGCGGGCGGTGTTGGCCGACGGGTCGACTTACGATACGACGCTGGTGCGGCGGAGCGAGCCGCTCCAGGCTGCGCTGTTGAAGATCGACGCCAAGACGCCGAACTATTTTCCGCTCGCCAAGGAGCCGATCGGCGAGAAGGGCGATTGGGTGCTGGCGGTGAGCAACCTGTTCAAGGTGGCGGCGAACAAGGAATGGCTTTCGGCCAATTTGGGTGTGATCTCGCTGCGGACGCGGGTCGACGCCCGGCATCGGACGCAGGACGTGCCCTACGACGCCGAGATGCTGCTGGTCGACGCGATCACGAGCAATCCCGGCGCGTCGGGAGGAGCGGTGATCGACATGGACGGACGGCTGGTCGGGATGATCGGCAAGCTGCTCGAAAGCAAGAACACGAACACGCGGATCAACTACGCGGTGCCGGCCGATCTGCTGTACAAGTTCGTCCGCAACGAGCCGATCGAAGTCGCGGAAAGTCCGCCGGCGTCGGCGGGCGACGGCAAGGCGTCGCTGGGCTTGCGGATGTTCACGGTGGGCGGAATGCGCTCGCCGGCCTACGTCGATCGGATCGTGCCGGGGTCGCCGGCGGCAAAGCTGGGAATGAAGCGCGACGATTTGATCATGCAGATCGACGGTGAGACCGTGAAGGATTTGCGCGACTACGAACGGATCTTCGCGACGTTAAGGCCGGGCGTGGAGATAACGATTATCGTCAAGCGGAAGCGGGACGTGCTGAGTTTGCAGATTACGCCCGAGGCGGAGAAATAGGGAGCGGGGTTCGGGGGCTAGGGACTGGGGGCTAGGGATTTGGGATTCGAGATTCGGGATTCAGGATTCGGGGGGCGGTGATGTACTTGGCGGCTGGTTCGAGAATTGCTGGGGCGCTGCCTATCATTGCGGCGCTTTCGGTTGTGTTTCAAGGCGACCTGCGCGGCGATGAATCGGTGCGGCAGGGCTATCGGCTGGCTCCAAAGGCGTTTCGCGCCGCCGTGGCACGGGTCGCGCCGTCGCTGGTGACGATCGAGACCTTCGGCGGCGTCGGGCCGAGCGCCGGGCGGGCGCAGCGGGGCACGATGTCGGGCATCAACCGGCCCGGCGAAGGACCGACCACCGGCATGGTCGTGTCGAGCGACGGCTACATCATCACCAGCACGTTCAACTTCATTCGCAAGCCGGCCATCATCACGGTGATCCTCAGCGACGGCACGCGGAAGGTGGCCGAACTGCTCGGCAGCGACGAAACGCGGAAGCTGTGCGTGCTAAAGATCGAGGGCGTGAGCGATCTGCCGCTGTTCGAGAGCGCACCGCGCAGCGAGCTGCGCGTCGGTCAATGGGCGATCACCGTCGGCGTCGGTTACGGCGACGAGGAGCCGGCGGTTTCGGCCGGCATCATCAGCGCGACGAGTCGCGTTTCGCAGCGGGCCGTGCAGACCGACGCGAACATCAGCCCGGCGAATTATGGTGGGCCGCTGCTCGACGTCGAAGGCCGCGTAATCGGCGTTTGCGTGCCGCTCACGCCCGGCTCGGCGGACGTGGGCAGCGGCGTCGAGTGGTACGACTCCGGCATCGGGTTCGCCGTGCCACTCGCCGGGTACGAACCGATTCTCGAACGGATGAAGAAGGGCGAGGTGATTCAGCCCGGCAAGATGGGCGTCACCGGCAAGCCGGCCGACACGAAGACCGGCGCGGGTGTGGTGATCGACAAAGTGATGCGTGGTTCGCCGGCGGAAAAGGCGGGCGTCAAAAGCGGCGACCGCGTGGTGCGGGCCGACGGCGACGAAGTGCTCGACATGACGCACCTGATCACGATCGTCGGCCGATTCATCGCGGGCGACGAGATCGCGCTGGAACTGAAGCGCGGCGAGGAGACCGTCGAGCTAAAGGTCAAGCTAGAGGCTGGGCTGGAGCAAGGTGCTCCCGACGAACCCGCGCCGAGAGCGCCAGAACCGGATTAAAACGTGCCGGATTAAGCGTGTAGGGTGCTCTGTGAGCACCATGCGCGGCGCACGATCGCTGTCAATCGCGGTGCTCCTAGCTCGGCCGCTGGCCGCAACCAAAGCTGTTCCGAAAAAACCGTCGCAGCACGGCGGCTTGTCGCAGCCAATTGCCGTGCGCGAAAAACGAGCGGGTACTTTTTTAACGCAGAGGGCGCGGAGGTTTCGCAGAGGACGCAGAGGACGCAGAGAAGAGCGAACGCGCCGTTACGCGGTGAGCGAAAGCCATCAGGAAACGATCGCTCTGCGTGGTCGACCGCAGGTTGATTCGTGACGGCGCGGCGAAGCTGGATTTGGTATCCGCGGATTCGAAGGCGGGATGGCCTGTTTTTTGGTGGAATGTGGGCCACGAATCTGCTAGGTTCAGCGGCCGATTGATGATTCGAGGTTCGATGAATTGCCGCTCGATGAAATTCCGTTTGAGGAGGGCCGATCGAGTCGCGGGGCACCGCGACATGGGTGGTGGTTTGCGCCTGGATCGCGTGACGCTGGGTCATCGCACCGCTCGGAAGAGGGAATTTGTGAGCATTACTCGCGTTTTTTTTTCGTGTGGGTCGGTTATTTTGTAGGTTCTTCGATTTTTCTTGACTGTTTAGCCGGCTGAAGCGAACCACGGATTTCCTAGCGCGGCCATTGGCCGCAACCAAAA
>JBBDYI010000022.1:0-8945 GCA_040901705.1 Pirellulales bacterium
GTTCATCGTTCATCGTTCATCGTTCATCGTTCATCACTTTCCCTTTTCCTCCGTGTCTCCGTGTTTTCAAGTCATGCATAATTCCTGCTCGGGACGCGAGGATTTTGGGCGTTAGTAGTACGGATGCTGTCCGACCGGTCGAGTCGTGGGGCGACGCGCCGCACGGTTGCTATTTCGCGGCGGATAGTTCGACGATCGTGATGTCTTTGTACCAGGCTTCGCTGGGCGAGCCGCCGTGGATTTGGACCGCGATCACGCCGCGCTCGGCGATGTCCTTGTCGGCTTCCGTGTAGTCGACGGTCTGCACGCCGTTGACCCACAGTTGGATGCGTTTGCCTTCGCAGCGGATGCGATAGTCGTTCCAGTCGTCGCGTTTGAGCACCTTGTCGAGCGCGTCGGGCTTGGGGGTCGCGAGAATCTTGTTGCGGCGCGATTCGTCGTAGAGCGCGCCCCAGTATCCGTCGCCGAGATCGGCCTGATAGCCGCTGACTTCGTGGTGATTTGGAATCCGCTTGGTACGAATCTGCACGCCGGCGTTGGCGCCCTTGCCGAGCAGCTTGAATTTGAGCCGCAGTTCGAAATCGCCGTATTCCTTCTGCGTGCAGAGGAATTCGTTGCGGGCGACGTTCTTTTTCAGCGAACCGCCGACGATCGCGCCGTCTTCGATGCGGAACACGTCGAGATTGCCTTCCCAGCCGTCGAACGACTTGCCGTCGAACAGCGCGGCGGGCCTGGCATCGGCTTTCGTAGCGTCATCGGCGGCACGGACCGGCTGGACAAGGGCGTAAAGCACGCCAAGAACCGCAAACGAGACAAAGACGAGGCGGGCAAAATGTCGCGGACTCATGCGTGCGCTCCGTGGTCGAGGAAATCGGCTCGCGATCGGATGACCGCGCCGGCCCTGGCGTGGGCGCACGTATTTTCGTTGACCGCATTGCCGAAGTCCAGTCGATCGCCGCCGGTCTACTTCGTCGCCGTCGCCGTCGCCTTCTCGGTTGCCTCGGTTTTGCTGGCCGTTTCGAGCGTGGCGCTGACGAATTCTTCCTGAATCTGCATCTTGCACTTCATCAAGCTGCCGGCCCCGTGGAAATCGATCACGCTGCCGTCGACTTTCATCGATTGCGAGACGATGCGGCCCTTGGCGATGTCGAACCGCACGTCGCCGATGAGAATCCGCTGTACGAGTTGGACGTCCACGGCCGCCGGCAGCGCCGGGTCGAGCACCTGTGTGACAACCGAAATCCGGGCGATGCCGTCGGTCACGCTTTCGAGCTTGTACCGCTGCCGGGCGTTGATCTCGCGGTCGATTTTCTGGCCCGCCGCGCCGTCGACCTTTACCGAAATCTTGAAATCGTCGTACCAGGAGTGGCCGATGGCGACCGGCTCGCTGGGCATCGGCAACGTGACGCTGCCGCCGCTGACGTTGGCGGGGGCGTTGTGCAGTTTCGTTTCGCGCTTGACCGCGCGGCCGCGGTCGTCGAGCGTGATCTCGGAGATCGGCGTACCGATCGTCTTGGCGACGCCCTTGTAAACTTCCGGTGCGACGACATCCTTGCGGCTGTCGTAGATGACTTCGGCATAGTCGCCCACCTTGCCGCGCATCACGACGTAATCGACCGAATAGACGAACGTCGCCTCGCCGGTGGGCGACACGCCGGTAACGCGCCACACTTTTTCGGACTCGGCGCGGCTGCTGGCCGACTCGTGGGTGTTCTTGATCGTCGTATGCACATCGCTGGTGTGTACGATCTTCGTGCGAATCGTCTCGCCGGCGGTGAATTTGTATTTGAGGTCGTGCTTCGGCCCCGTTTCGTCGGCGCGAACTGCCGGAGCGGCGCATAGAATCCACGCGGTGGCTGCCATCAACATTCGACCGTATACCGTTCGCATCGTATCGCGTCCTTTCGAATCTGTTTGGTGTATTGTGTCGAGTGGCGACGGCGGTTGGGCCGCCATTGCGTTTCGCGAGTGAATCGCGGTGCGGAAAGCATCGAGCGCGCGACGGTAATTCCGTGCGACAGCAATTCTGCGCGACGGCAATTCGCGGCGTGCGAACAGATACGAATTCCGCGGCGGCGGGTCAAGATCGAATGCCGCCGCTTGCGCTAATTGCCCCGCATGGCCAGCCCGCCGCCCCAGCCTAGTTTCTCGCGGAGCGTGCGGTAGTAGCCGTGCCCGGCGACGCGGACCATCTTGAAGGTGACCGGGGCACGGCGAACGACCACGCGATCGGTCGGGCCGAGGCGATCGACGAACTGGCCGTCGACGACGAGCGAGGTTTCCGCCCGCGCGTTTGGGACGGCGAGCGTGTATTCGCGGTCGGCCGAATCGACGACGGGGCGGTTGGTGAGCGTATGCGGACTGATCGGCGAGATGACGACGGCCTGGAGGTCTTTGCGGAGAATCGGTCCCCCGGCGGAGAGGCTATGTGCGGTCGAGCCAACCGGCGTGCTGACGATCAGGCCGTCGCAGCTATACGTGGTGGCCAGTTCGGCGTCGACGTACAGATCGACGTTGAGGATTGCAAATGGAGGACCGGCGAGTACCGCGACTTCGTTGAGGGCGAGCCGCTGGGCCACCGTTTGGCCGTTGCGAACGAGTTGGCACGCGAACATCAAGTGCTCGACGAGGGCACACTTGCCGGCACAGACCTCTGGCAATACGTCGGCCAATTCGTCCGGAGCGAGATCGGCCAAGAAACCGAGTTTGCCGAGATTCACGCCGAGCACGGGCAACTGCTGCTGGCCCATTTGTCGTGCCGCGCGCAATATCGAGCCGTCGCCGCCGAACACAATTACCAGATCGGCCCGTACCGAGGACAGATCGGCCGCGCCGGTCGTGTCGACGAGCACCAGCTCGCCATGTTTGGCCACGAGTGGCCGAAACCGCTCGACGGCCTCGACGATGTCGGGCCGCTCGCCGCTCGAAAGTATCACGATGCGGGGCATGACGCGATGGTTTCTGGCTAGCGGCGACATATGTTCGGCGGCGATCGGGTCCGGCGCGTACTACAATCCCCTCATTGTCGCACCGATTCGCCGCCGCACCAAGTCGCCCGTCTGGCGATGGTTGGCAACGGCGTTCGCGCACGAAAAAACCCGGCGATTCGAGTTGTCTCGAAGCGCCGGGCCTCCACTGCGGGAAAATCACTTTTACCGTCCGCTAGCTTCAGCGGCCTACGCGGCGAAGTCGCCGGCGAGCGCCGAGGGCCGCGAACGCCGCCAGGCCGAGACCGGCCAGCACGATGCTCGATGGTTCCGGCACGACGGTGATTCGCGCCAACACAAAGCCTTGCTGGGTGAAGTCGCCGAGCACTGGGGCAATGGTCGTGCCGGCCGCGGTCGTGCCGCCGAGAATGATCGACGTGCCGCTGGGATTGCCGAGCGAGCCGATGAAACCCGGATGCGCGCCCACGACGCCGCCGACGGTCGTCACGCCTGTATTACCGGCGGTCTGGTTGATGAACGCCGCGTCCATTTCGGTGTTATCTTCCGTGCCCGCGTCGAGAATCCGATTGCCGGTGATAAGGATCGTCGTCGGGCCGGTGAAGTTTCCGCTGGCGTCGAACAGCATGTGGGCCAGCGGGTCGCCGTTGGCGAAAAACGCGTCGTTCGACGGAATCACCATCGAGGCATAGCTGAAGTACCGATTTTGGGTCGGGTCGAGACTGAACGTGGTCGTCACGGTTTCGCCGGGATCGAACACGGGCAGCGGGGCGAATCCGCCCGGCGACGTGATGACGCCGCCGATTCCTCCGGCGATTCCCGCGGGGCTGGCGGCAAATTCGCCGGCGAGCACGCTTGGGTCGCCATCTTCGGCGATTCTTTCGAGGCCCATCGACGCCGCGGAACCGGAATCGTACACGTCGAATCCGCCGTTGTGAAAACCGACCCAGACGGGCGTGAAGAACAGGCCGTTTGACGGCGCGAGGTTCTCGATTTTCACGCGGACGTCGTAGGCATTGGCCGTCTGCGCAAGCGATCCAATCGCCAGGGCCGCGAGAATCATGCGCCAAACGCCGCCGCACCGTGCGGCAAGTCCACTGGTTTCGTTTCTTTCCATGCAATGTGCTCCCAAAGGTGAAGAACAGGAAACGTCGCGAAATCAGGCCCCGAGCGACTGTTGCCCCCATGATCGTTGAGATACTTCGCGGCGTATGTGATGCCGCTCACATAGCCGCAGCCATTTTGGACGGATAATAGAAATGTGCGGCGGCGGCAGGCTCGCTCACCACACTCGCGAGTCGGTGCTGGCGACCGGGTTCGCTTCGCTGGACGAACTGAGCATCGTGTCCTGGACGCGCGTTCGTCGGGTGGAGTATGGTGGCCCAGCAGTATCGTGGCCGAGAAACGCCCCGAAGCCGCCGTCCAGGACCGCGACGATGTCGGAACGATTGTGGTACTTGAAGCGCTGTAGCCTATTCGAGCGGATCTCCGCCGACGAATTGGCGCGGCTCGAACAGGTATCGCGATGGCGCAAGTTTCCGCGCGGCAGCATGATTTACTTTCCGGAGAACGCGGCCGACACGGCATTCGTGTTGGCCACGGGGCGGGTGAAACTGTGCGATCTCTCCGTCGACGGCAAGGAATCGATTCTGGCGTTCATCGAGCCGGGCGAAATGTTCGGCGAGTTGGCCGTGCTCGACCAGTCGCCGCAGGACGAGTTCGCCACCGCGGTCGAGGCGTCGTCGGTCGTGGCCATTCCCGGCGACGTGCTGCGGCGGATGATCGAATCGATGCCGTCGGTGTCGCTTGGCATCACGAAGTTGATCGGCATGCGGCGGCGGCGGATCGAACGACGGCTCAAGAGCCTGTTGTTTCGCTCGAATCGCCAGCGGCTGGCCCATTTGCTGCTGGACCTTGTCGAACAACACGGCCGCCCCGCGGCCGACGGCGTCGAAATCGGCGTGAAACTTTCCCATCAAGACCTGGCCGGCGTGATCGGCAGCACGCGCGAATCGGTCACGCTGTTGTTGGGCGAATTTCAGAACGAAGGCATCGTGCGGCTGGGCCGGCAGAAAATCGTGGTGCTCGACGACGAACCGCTGCGAACGGAGATCGGACTTCCAACTAAAATAAAGGCGTCGTCCGCGGAACCGGTTGCCGAGGAAAATAAAGGCGATACGCCTTGGCGACCGCGGTATCCAGTGGCGAGAAAACGCTCATGAACGAACACCACGAAGAACCGATCGCCGACGAGTGGCAGGCATGTCCCCCGGGGGAACTGGCGGCCATCGGCAGCCATGCGCGCGCGACGCGGCGCCGCCGAGCCTTGCGCATCACCGGCGTCGGCGTGGCGACCGTGTTCGCCCTGGTTGCCGCGGTCTGGATCAGCCTGGACATGCCGTGGTCGCTGCCGCTGCGCCGCAATGTCGCCGAGATCGATTGCCCGACATGCAAGCAGCGTCTTGCGGAATACGAACGCGGAAGCTTGCCTGCGGATCAATCTCGGCAAGTCCGCGATCACCTGGCCGGCTGTGCGTGGTGCCGTTGGTATCGCGATCGCTACTTCGGCCGCGATGCTGACGGCAATCAACAAGCCAATCTCGGAACGCTGGCGTATGCGGGCATGACGCCAAGCCTGGCTTTCGGCGGTGCGCTGACGAATCTCGTATCGCACGAATCGAACCGCGATGCAGACGCGGACCTGAGGACGAGCCGCGCTACGCAGCATTCTCACGAAAACTGCCCGTGTTGTAGCGGTCGCTAGAAAGCAAGCGCGGTTACGCCCGATGCCGCGCATCGACGCGCGTTGCAAATGGGTCGTCCATTCTTTCGCGTTGCATTTCGTGTCGTTCGCCGAGCAGGGACCGTAGTGCCTCGGCGATGCCCTCGGCGTCGAGTCCCAGCGACGTGAGCAATTCTTCCCGTTCGCCGTGTTCGACGAACTGGTCGCCGATGCCCAGGCAGCGAACCCGCGACGTGTCGAGGCCGGCCGCGTTGGCTGCTTCGAGCACGGCGCTGCCGAAGCCGCCGGCGAGCGCGGCTTCCTCGACGGTCACGACGGCGCCGCAATTCGAAATCGCACGCAAGAGCAGGTCTTTGTCGAGCGGCTTGACGAACCGGACGTTGACGACGCCGACGTCGAATCCTTCGGAGCGCAGCAACTGCGCCGCGCGGACGCACTCGGCCAGCAGCGTTCCGCAGGCGACGATCATGGCGTCGTCGCCCCATTCGATCACTTCGGCGCGGCCCAGTTCGACCGGAGCGACCGCTCGATCGATGCGAACGGCCTTGGCCTTGGGATAGCGAATCGACGTCGGCCCGTCGTGCGCCAGCGCGAACGGCAGCATCGCTTGCAAGTCGGATTCGTCGCCGGGGGCCATTACCGTTACGTTCGGGAACATGCGCATATACGCCAGATCGAATACGCCGTGATGCGTCGGCCCGTCCGGCCCGGTCAGCCCGGCGCGGTCGAGCATGAACGTGACCGGCAAGTTCTGCAGCGCGACCTCTTGAAAAATCTGATCGAAGCTCCGCTGCAAGAACGTGCTGTAGATGTCGACGATCGGACGCAGTCCGCTTTTGGCCTGTCCGGCGGCGAACGCCACGGCGTGCGACTCGCAGATGCCGGTGTCGAAGAATCGCAACGGGAATTCTTCACGGACGCGCTCGAGATTGTTCCCCTGGCACATGGCGGCGGTGATCACGGTGACGCGTGGATCGGCGTGCATCGCCTGGCGAATCGCCTCGCTGGCAAGGTTCGTATAGGCCGCACCGCCGCTCTTGGGCGCGACTACGGCGCGATCCGATTCGCGGCGAAACACCGGCGGTGTGTGGAAGTAAACCGGATCTTCGGCCGCCGGCTTGAAGCCGTGGCCCTTTTCGGTCACGACGTGCAACAGCACGGGGCCGTCCGATTCCTTCACCATCCGCAGGTACTTTTGCAGCTTGCCGACGTCGTGGCCGTCGATGGGGCCGACGTAGTGGAAGCCAAGTTCCTCGAACAGCATGCCGCCGTGCAGTCCGGCTTTGAGCGATTCCTTCATGTTGCCCAGGAACCGCTCCATCGAATCGCCGACCACCGGCACATTGGACAGCACGCGCTGGACTTCATTCTTGAGGCCCGTATACAGCCGATTCATTCGCAGGCGGTCGAGATATTCGGCCAATCCGCCGACGCGAGGGCAGATCGACATCTTGTTGTCGTTTAGCACGACCAACAGCTTCTGTTTCAGCCCGCCGGCGTTGTTCATCGCCTCGTAGACGATGCCCGAGGGGAACGCTCCGTCGCCGATCACGGCCACGTGGCGACGCGGTTCGGCATGCGCGTGCCCGTTTGATTCGTGGGCGTCGCTGTGCGGTTTGCGGCTTGCACAGGCGGCGTCGGCGAGGGAATCGCCGACCGCCAGCCCGAGCATGGTCGAGACACTGCACCCGGCGTGGCCGGTCATGAACAGATCGAACTGGCTCTCGGCGGGGTTGGGATAGCCCATCAGCCCGCCGCGGGTGCGGATCGTCGGAAACTCGGCGTATCGTCCGGTGATCAGCTTGTGCGGATAGATTTGGTGCCCGGTGTCCCAGATCAACCGATCGCGGCGGAAGTCGAACGTGGTATGCAGCGCCAAACAGAGTTCGACGACGCCGAGATTCGACGCGAAGTGGGCCGGCCGGGTCGTGACGATGTGGCACAGCGTCTCGCGAATCTCGACGGCCAATTGCTCAAGCTCGACCAACGACAAACGCCGCAGATCGTCGGGAGATTCGATTTTTGGCAAGAACGGGTCCACTACCGATTCCTTTCCAGCACAAATTGGGCGAGCGCTTCCAAGCCCTCGGCCGCGGAACCAAAACGCTGCAGCGCCGCCACCGCCTCGGCGATCAATTCGCCGGCCCGGCGGCGGCTGTCTTCGAGGCCCAACAGGCGTGGAAAGGTGAGTTTCCCCCGGTCGGCGTCCTTGTTCAGCCGTTTTCCGACGGCCTGTTCGTCGCCGCCGCCGGCATCGAGCAGGTCATCGACGATCTGAAACGCCAAGCCGATCGCCTTTCCATACGCATCCAAGGCAGTCAATTGTTCGGTACTGGCTCCCGCACACAACCCGCCGAGGCGCAAGGAGACCAAAAACATCGCGCCGGTCTTGCGGCGATGGATCGATTCGAGTGCCCGCAGGTCGCCGCCTCCGGTCTCGGCCGCCAGGTCGTCCGCCTGACCGCCCACCAAAGCCGCGCTCCCGGCGGCCCGCGCCAACTCCAGACAACACCGCCCGGCGAGCGCCTCTGGCCTCACTTCCCGCGCCAACACCTCGAAGGCCAGCGTCAACAGTGCGTCGCCGGCCAGAATCGCCAGCGCCTCGCCGAACTGTCTGTGGCACGTCGGCCGGCCGCGACGCAAATCGTCGTCGTCCATCGCCGGCAGATCGTCGTGTATGAGCGAATAGGCATGCACCATTTCGACGGCACAGGCGGCTGGCATGGCCGCTTCTACATTCCCACCGCAAGCCGTTGCCGCCAATAACACCATGCGCGGCCGCAATCGTTTGCCGGGGGCCAGCAGGCTGTAGCGCATGGCCTCGGCCAGCGCCGCCGGGCACCCCTCGCGGGGGAGGGAGTAGAGGTCGAGCGCTGCGTCGATGCGTCCCACGCCAGAGCGCGAGAGGCGTTCGGATTCAGGCACAGATTCAGGCACGTCGAAAGTGATCGGCACGAACGAAGAGCCTCCAGTCGCATCGCCAAGGATCTCAATCCAGCGAAATCCCGCATCGTGGCCGGGCCAAAGAAACGCCGGCCCATGAAACGCCGTAAGTCCCTGCCAAGACAATATCTTAGAACGCCGGCTTGCGACCGTCTATGGCGAATCGTTGGCCGCGCTTTTCAAGTTCGCTCGTGCGTGGTCCACAGCACGTCGATTGGGGACAGTTGAATCTGGACATGCATTCCGCGATGCGCGGTACGGGCGCACCTTGCACTTTGCGCTTTTCAGGCGGCGGTTTGGCGGGTGCCGATTAG
>JBBDYI010000023.1:0-8935 GCA_040901705.1 Pirellulales bacterium
CCCTATTGTTAGCACAACCCACGGCAGCGCGCAAAGTGCGACATGCGCCCTGGCGGCCGTCGCCGATTCGGTCGATCTTGCCGCGGCGAGGGCATTCTGCGATGGTTCGCGGCCCAATAGGCCGACGTGCGCGCGGAGGATTCGCGGGCACGGCCGGCGACAGCGGCGTGCCGCCGCTTCGCCCGTCGGTACGGACGATTCGACGTGGCACGCGAGAGATCACACGGTCGGGCAGCACGCCCGCTTCACGCCGACGCAAAACGTATGAATGCCGCCACCGCCAATGCGAACGTTCGTCGGCCGGGTGCGATGCTGCGCTTGGTGGGCGCTGCGGCCGATGCGGTGGCCGATTTCGGCAAGTTGATGGTCGATTGGGCGACGTCGGTCGGCGGGATCACGCTGTTTTCGATTCGCGTGGCGGGATGGATGGTCACGCGGCGGCCACGGCGCGAGACGCTGTTACCAAACTTCTATCAGGTCGGAGTACTCAGCCTACCGGTAGTCGCTTTGACCGGGACGTTCATCGGTATGGTGCTGGCCGTGCAGAGTTACGTGCAGTTTCGCGTGATGCACTTGGAGACGCGGCTAGGCGCGGTGATCAATATGACGCTGGTCCGCGAACTCGGACCGGTGTTGGCGGCCACCATGCTCGCCGGCCGGGTCGGCAGCGCAATGGCGGCGGAACTCGGCACGATGCGCGTAACCGAACAGATCGACGCGCTCGCCAGCATGGGCGCGAACCCGATTCATTACCTCGCGGTGCCAAGGCTTCTGGCCTGCGTGTTCATGATCCCGTCGCTGACCATCATGGCCGACTTCATGGGCGTCGCCGGCGGGTATTTTTATAGCGTTCACGTGCTCGGCATCGACATGCACCATTACTTCTCCAACAGCGAACAGTACGTCGGCAGCTTCGACATCTTCAGCGGGGTGTTCAAAAGTCTGTTCTTCGGCATCACCATTGCGCTAGTGAGTTGTCATCGCGGCTTTCATTGCGACGCCGGAGCGGAAGGCGTCGGCCGCGCCGCGACCACGGCGTTCGTCTATTCGTTCGTCATCATCCTCGTCCTCGACCTGGCTTTGGGGATATTCCTGGACGCGATCTACAATTCCATCTGGCCGGAAGGCATGAAGATGATGTGACGGAGCATTAGGCGGTCGGAGTTCAGGATTCGGGATTCGGGGAACGCTTAGAATGTCGGGCGATGCAGACACGCAACGGGACGATGATCGGCCGTTGGTTGACGTTCGCGGCTTGGGCGTGGCGTTTGGCTCGCAGACCGTGCTCCGCGACATCGACTTGGCAATTCCACGCGGCCAGACGATTGCGATTATTGGCGAAAGCGGATGCGGCAAGACAGTGCTGCTCAAGACGATGATCGGCTTGGTGCGACCGACGAAAGGTGAGGTGCTGTTCGATGGACACGACTTGCAGAAACTTTCGGAGAAAGAACTCACACGACAACGAATCCGCTTTGGGTTCGTGTTTCAAAACGCGGCGCTGTTCGACAGCATGACCATCGCCCAAAACGTGGCGTTCCCGCTGCGGCAGCACACGGCCATGACCGAGACGGAAATTCACGAAGTCGTGTTGGCGCGGCTGAACGAAGTTGGGCTGGCGGCCAACGTGGCGCGAAAAAAACCGGCCGAGCTTTCCGGCGGAATGCGCAAGCGTGTCGGTCTGGCCAGAGCACTCACGATGAAGCCGGACATCTTGCTATACGACGAGCCGACGACGGGGTTGGATCCGATCATGAGCGACGTGATCGGCGAATTGATCGTCGAGACACGCAAGAAACACCCGATTACGAGCGTGGTCGTGACCCACGACATGCGCGTGGCCCAAAAAGTGGCCGACCGCATCGTAATGATGTACCCACTGCCACAACTCGAGGAAAACGAATCGCAAATCCTATACGACGGCCCCCCAGAAAAAATTGAACAAGCACGCGACGAGCGCGTCGGACAGTTCGTGCGCGGAGAAGCCAAAGCGGGGGCTGGAGGCTAGGGACTGGAGGAAGGAGGGGGACACATGGCGATTCGGAGCTTTCGCGATCTGGAGGTTTGGCAACGAGCAATGGACTTGGCGTCGGAAGTGTACTCGCTGTCGGCGTCCTTTCCCAAGGCAGAGCAGTACGGCCTGACGAGTCAGATTCGTCGGTCGGCCGTGAGCGTGCCGTCAAATATTGCTGAAGGACACAGTCGCAAATCGACGCGCGAGTTCCTCAACTTCCTATCCATTGCGTTGGGTTCCGTCGCCGAAGTTCAAACTCAAACCGAATTAGCCCATCGCTTCGGATACTTCGACAATGCGAAGAACACAACCATTCAAGACCAAACCGACGCAGTCGGCCGCCTGCTCAACGCCCTGATCGGTGCCCTAAACCGCAAACTAAACTCGTAGCCCCCAAAGCCGCACCCCCAATCCCCAACCCCGGCCCATGGACGAACGCCTAATGCAATTCCGAGTCGGTGTGATGGTGCTCGCCACCATCATCATCGCCGGTATTTTGCTCGTCGTGATGGGCGAGGTGCCGAAGCTCGGCTTCGGGCGGCCGACCTACGTGCTCGAAGCACGCTTCGACCGCGCGCCGGGCGTGACCAAGGACACGCCAGTGCGGAAGAGCGGGATTCTGATCGGTCGCGTCACCGACGTCCGCTTCGCTGAGGATTCGAGCGTGATCGTCACGATGGGCGTGTTCGACGAAGTGAAGCTGCGGCGGGCCGAACGCTGTCAAATCAAAGGCGGGTTGCTCGGCGACGCTGTGATCGAATTCGTCATGGGGGGCAAGAAGGGCGAGCAGGGCCTTTACGCTGACGGCGACACGATACCTGACGGCATGGTCGTCAGCGATCCGTTCGAGATGTTCACCGATCTCAAAGGCGAGTTCTCGTCGGCGATTCAGACGTTTAACCAAGCCGGCCGCGACATCGCCTCGCTGGCCAACAACCTCAATCGGATTCTCGAAGCGAACGACAACCAGATCGAGCGTGTGATGGGCCAGACCGAGCAGGCGCTGATCAGCTTCAACCGCGCGATGGACAACGTGCAAAAAATCGCCGGCGACGAGGAGATTCAGGCCGGCTTGAAGAAATCGCTCGCCGATCTGCCGAAGATGCTCGACGAATCGCGGGCCACCTTCCAGCGCGTGCAGCAGACGATCGAACTGGCCGACAAGAACCTCGAAAACCTCACCAAGTTCACCGGGCCGCTGGGCGAGCGGGGAGACCAGATCGTCGATCGCATGGCCGGCAGCGTCGAGAAAATCGACCAGTTGCTCGCCCAACTCGTGGCGTTCGGCAAAACGATCAACAGCAGCAAGGGCACGGTCGGCGAACTGCTCAACAATCCGGACCTGTACCAAAGCCTGAACCGCGCGGCCCGGAACGTCGAGGAGGCGACCGAGCAGCTAAAGCCGATACTCGACGACGCGCGCAACGTAGTAAACAAGCTGTCGCGGCACCCCGGCGCTCCGATTCGCGACGCCGTGCGGCCGGGGCCGGGCATCAATTAGACAAGTTGGCTCGATTTGGTAAGATGCAACGAGCTACGATGCGACGAACCGTTCACGAGGTTGGCGCGTAGGGTGTGGTCGAAACGTTCATCCGTCTTTGTCCGGAGCGACCGACGATGTTACACCGAACGTGTTTCCTTATCGCCGCGGCGGCGTTGTTAAATGCGGCAGCGGGTTGCGATTTCAGCGGCGTCGCCGCTGCGGACGGCAATTTGGACAAGCCAACTGCGGCAGCGCAAACCGCCCGCGACGGCAACTCGCCCGAGAAACCAGCGAAGAATTCGCAGGGCGAAGCAGCTTCGCCAAGAGTTGAAGGCGCGTCCGGAGCGGAGTTTCATGCGCAGTTGCTGGACATCGCGGCCACATACGAAAAGCTCGGTCGGTTTGACGAACGGCTGCGATTCGGCCCGTCGCTGTGCCGCGGACCGCTACAGAGCAAGCCGGAACCGAGCCGCGTGCGGCTGAGCAAGAGCGGCGACGACGAAACGCACGGCAAGAAGCTCTACTATTTGTACGTCAAGGATCAGATACGCTACGGCTCCCTGCGAAAAACACAGGAAGTCGGACAAGTCATCGTCAAAGAGGCGTGGAAGCCCGAAGCGGCGAAGGACGAACGCGGCGTGACGGTCGCCTACGATCGGGACGACGAACAGCATTACCGCGCGGGCGAGAAAATCGGCCTATTCATTATGACGAAGCTCGCCCCCGATACTCCGAATACCGACGAGGGCTGGGTGTATGGCACCGTGTCGGCCGATGGCAAGAAGATCACTTCGGCCGGGCGGGTCGAGAACTGCATGGCATGTCACAAAAGCGATAAGACGAAGGACCGCATGTTCGGCGTCGACATGTCCGAAGCGGGCGACGGCAAGCGATAAACGGAATTCACTCGCGGCGCGACAAGCGCGAACTCTCATGCCTGCGACGGATTGCGCAGAATCTCACTAATCACGTTGCCATGCACGTCGGTCAGCGGCCGGCAAGTGACGCGGAATCACCCGCCGCAGGACGGCGCCGACCCGACGGACCATGCGGCGATGCACCCAGGCGTGTGGGTGGCGTTCGGGGATTTGGGCGGCGAGGATTTTTGGCGAAACAAGGGCCGCGTGGTACAGCGGCGATTCGTCGAGCAGCCGAAAGCCGACGGCGCGCGAGGTTCGTTCGTTGCGGAGAACGAGTACGTGTCCAAGGAGGGGCGGACACTGTGCCGCGAGCAAAGCCGCTGGACGATCGTCGCCCAGGCGAGCGGCTGGTGGCTGCTGTACGATGGATCGTTCACCGCGGCGGTCGACGGCCTGGCGTTTGGAGACCAGGAAGAGATGGGCCTCGGCGTGCGGATGGCGACGCCACTCACGGTGTCCAAGGGCGGCGAAATCCGCGACACCGCCGGCCGAAAAAACGAAAAAGCAGTCTGGGGCCAACAAGCCGAATGGTGCGACTATGGCGGCAAGATCGGCGGCGGTGCGAACGACTCTCGGCGGGTCGGCGTGGCGATCGTGCCGCACGGCGAGAATTTCCGCAAGAGTTGGTTTCACGTCCGCGACTACGGGCTGATGGTCGCCAATCCGTTCGGCCGCAATGCGCTGGCGCGCGGCGACAGAAGCCGCATCGAGATTCCGCGCGACAAGCCGCTGCGACTGCGGTACGCTGTATTCGTATACGACGCCGCGGCGGACGACGCCCCGGATATCGCGGCGAAGTATCGTGAAGCGGAAGACGTTTTGCGAACGTCGAAACATCCTTGAAACTCGATCGAGGCTCCACGGTGAACGACCGACCTACGGTATCGAACTCAACCGATGCGACGATCCGGCCGCGGCGGCTGGTCTCGCTCGATGCGTTTCGCGGGGCCACGATGCTGCTGATGGCCAGCGAGATCATGCACGTGCCGAAGACGCTCAAGCAGCTCGACGGCTACGCCGGCAGCCCCGCGCTGCAAACCGTGGTGCATAAGCTCGAGCATCTGCCGTGGGCTGGCTGCACGTTGTGGGACATGATCCAGCCGTCGTTCATGTTCATGGTCGGCGTGGCGCTGCCGTTTTCGCTGGCCAGTCGGTTGGCGCGGGGGCAGAGCGTTGCCTGGATGTTCCTGCACGCTCTGTGGCGGAGTTTGGCGCTCGTGGCGCTGGGCATTTTCTTGCGTTCGGTCGGGCGGGGGATGACGAATTTCACGTTCGAGGACGTGCTGACGCAGATCGGCCTGGGCTATCCGTTTCTGTTCGCGCTCGGGTTCGCACGCCCGCGGTGGCAATGGGCGGCGGCCGGTTTGATACTCGTCGGATATTGGACGGCGTTCGCGGCATATCCCGAGCCGGGACCGCAATTCGATTATCCGGCGGTCGGCGTCGATGCGAACTGGCCCGATCACTACGAGGGCTTCGCGTCGCACTGGAACAAGAACAGCAACTACGCCGCCTACGTCGACAAGTGGTTTTTGAATCGGTTTCCCCGCGAGCAGCCGTTCGCGTACAACGGCGGTGGTTATTTGACGTTGAGTTTCGTGCCGTCGTTGGCGACGATGATCTTCGGCTTACTGGCCGGCGGCGTGCTGCGCGGGGAGCGACCACCGCGGGAGAAAGTCGCGATTCTTGTCGCGGCCGGCGTGGCGGGCGTGTTGCTGGGCTTGGCGCTCGATTGGACCGGCGTCTGCCCAATGGTCAAGCGGATTTGGACGCCGTCGTGGGCGCTGCACAGCAGCGGCTGGGCGGCGATCGCGCTGGCCGCGTTTTACGCGACGATCGACTGGGGCGGCTGGCGGCGGTGGGCGTTTCCGCTAGTCGTCGTCGGCATGAACTCGATCGCCATGTACGTGCTGGTGCATCTGTCGTTCCACTTCACGAGCGGCAGTTTGCAGACGCACCTGAACAACGTGGCCGAATACTGGCTGGACTGTCCGGTGTTCGAAATGTTCGGCGAGCAGTACGCACCGATCGTCGAAGGCGGGGCCGTGCTGGCGATTTTCTGGCTCATCAGTCTGTGGATGTACCGACGCGGCGTGTTCTTGCGGGTTTGACGAAACTGGAGCACCGTCGGGCAGACGCGGATTGCGGCGCGATGAAAATGGTTGGCGAATTGGCCGCTTTGCCCGATCTGCACGTTACGGTGCGTCGCCGTGCGCGAGATGTTCGGCCAGCACCGTGTCCTCGTGCTCGTAGGCCGGTGCGCAACAACAGAGAAAACGCAGCACTGCGTCGCCGGTGTTGGCGATCGTGTGAACTGCCCCCGTCGGAATTGCAATCGCGTCGCCGGGGCCGACGGAGCGGACTTCGCCGCCGATGCGCATTTCGCCGCGGCCGTGGGTGATGTAATAGATTTCTTCCGTGCGGCGGTGATAGTGCGGCGCAGTCGACATGCCCGGGGCGAGGCGGGCTTCGGCCAGGCTCTGGTTGCGGATCGCCGAGTTGCGATGCGCGAGCAGTTCGCGAATTTCGGAGCCGTCTTTGGTTGTGAACACCGGAACTTCGGCCAGGTTCTTGACATCCACGCGGTAGGTCTCCGTGCTATGGGGCGAACGATCGTGACTCGCAAGCGAATTCGAGTCGGTTCATTTTAACGCAGAGGGCGCTGAGGGTGCGCAGAGGACACAAAGTAGCCCTTGGCCACGACCAAACTCCATGCTGAAACACGGAGGCACGGAGTATTCGTTGGCCAGACCTCCGCGGCATATCTTCTCCGTCTCTCCGTGTTCGAATGTGAATTGATGAAATCGTTTGGTTGTGGCCAGCGGCCACTCTGCGTCCTCTGCGCGCCCTCTGCGTTAAAAAGACAACCGGCTTGTCCTTCGCATGCGGCCGCGGGGCTGTTCCAAGCCGCCGCACTTCGCTTCTTGTTCGCCGTCAAGCTCAGAGCCTGCCCGTCCGCCACAGCGCCGCCGTGTCCATCGTCCACGCGACAAAAATATGCAGTCCCGCGCCCATCCAGATCGAGCGCGTCTTGAGGCTCATAAAGCCGAGCACGATGCCCGCGGCGATCGCGCCGAGCGTTTCCAGCGGCGGTTTGGCGAAGTGGATCATGCAGTACGGAACCATCATCACGTAGATCGAATACGCTCCGAATCGTCGCCGCGTACCGTGCAATAGAAAGCCGCGAAAAAAGAATTCGAGCGACACAAATTGCATGGCGTAGCAGACTTCCCAGATCGCCATCCGCGGCCAGGGCGATTCGCCGTCGGCCAGTCGATAGAACGGATAGGTGTGCAAAAACCGCTCGCTCGCCGAAACGTAGAGCACGCACGGCAGCATCACGGCCGCCATCAACAGATACGCCCAGGCGCACGCGAACATGCCGTGCAGCTTCACGCCGTAATCCACGAGCGGACGTCGGAACAGCAGCTTGATCACCAGCACCGGCCCGGCGACGTAGACGGCGAATTGTCCGAATGCCCAAAACAACAGCCCCGCCAACTGCGAGTTCTCCGCCGCCGTGGCCAAGTCGACGAGCTTGGTGTGCGTCGAGCGATCGAGCACCGCGCCGAGGGCATCGAGGGCCAGAGCGACGTTGCCCGATCGGAAAACGTACTGCTGAATGGTCAGCATGACCGCGACGGTGACGAGCACGACCGCGACTTGCCAATCGGTTCCATCGGCCGCGGCGACGTGCGTCCGCTGCTCGTCGGCCGCGCGGCGCAGCGGAGCCAGTACGAAGGCGTCGAACCAGCGGCGGAGCATGGGGAGAAGTGGTCAGTGGATAGTGGATAGGGAAACCCGGTCGGCAACGTAAATTCAAAACGTCTACTCACTACTCACTACTCACTGACCACTGACCACTGACCACTCACTCCTCCTCTTCCAACAAGTCGCTCTCGTGGATCATCGTAAAGTTCCGCGCGGCGAGCGTTTCCTGCGCCATATCGATGTTGTCGACCATCAGCGCGACCACCGGGCGGCCGTGGGGGCGGAGCATCAGCGGGTAGGTCTGGATGATGTTCACTTCGGCTTGCAGCAGGGCGGTGCAGACTTTGAGCAGCGGCTGCGAAGTGTCGGGCAGCTCGACGCCGATCAGGTCGCTTTCGATCAGCGCCAAACCGGCCCGTTCGAGAATCTCGCGACCCTGCTCGGGATGGCTGAGCAAAAACCGGGCGAAGGCGCATTCGGCGCTGCCCGACACGCTCAAGGCCACGATCTTGACGCGGCTTCCCTCGAAGCGGCGGACGACTTCCAGAAGTTGGCCGACACGGTTTTCGAGGAACACCGTAAACTGGCGGATCGTCGGATAATCGCGGCCGCGCATGGTAGCAAAGTCGGTCCCCATCCCGTCGCCAACGCTCATCGTGCCGCATCCTTCTTCGCTAGGGCGCAGACGGCGGCGCGATTACCGCGCATAAAGCAACGCCTGATGGTGGGAATATAGAGTCGAGCACGGCAAGCGTCAACTTTGGGGCAGACGACCAAGCAGAGGGGTAGTGGATCTTGCGACCAAAC
>JBBDYI010000024.1:0-8911 GCA_040901705.1 Pirellulales bacterium
GGCAGCGCGTCGTAAAGCACGACGACGATCGTGTAAAGCACGAACAGACACGGCGTCATCCGGAGCACCTTGGCATGCGGCCGCTCGGTGAATTTCAGCGCCGGCGTACCCAGCAGATGCGTTTTCCAACGCGAGGGGGTCGAAGTTGGGCAACCGGGGATGGACAATATAGGGATGATGCTGCATACCGCTGCGTCACCATTGCCTCGGGTCGCCAGTGATTCTTGGCGAGACTTCGGCGGCGAAATGATCGATCTCGACACCACGGCCGACGTCAGCGCAATCACGCTCGATCTCGGTCCGTTTTCGGTGACGGAGATCATGCTCGATTCGATCGGCGTGGAGTTGATCGAGATGCTCGCCGACATCGAGCCGCCGGTCGTCATCATCGACCTTTCGCCAACCCATCATCTCGGCTCAAAAGCGGTCAGCATCTTGGTGAACGCTTGGCGAACGACGCGGGCGCGCAAGGGTCGCCTTGCCTTTTGCCGTCTCAATCCCTACAGCCGCGAAGTGCTGCGGACCCTGCACCTCGACCGGCATTGGGAAGTCTACGATACGCGCGAGGATGCCGTCCGCGCGATGCGGGCGTCGGCCGAAAAATCCCGGCAAGAGACCGCCAAAAACGAGTTGGACGAGCCGCCGGGCGGCCGATGATCGGGGCGACGTCGGTCGGTCGATGCCGCCCTCACGTTTTTCGGCCAGTGCAAGGTCGCTGGTCGAAAATTCGCCGATCTCCACGCGGCATTCAACTCGGAAACCGGGCGGTTTCGCTCGCCCCGAAGGAATCGGGCAATCGGCTAACATAACGTCTCGAAGCCGGGCAATGCCAATCGCCCACAGGCTTTTCCGCGGGGCGCGCCCTACCGCACGAGGATTGCACGTGCTGCCACCGACGTTCGACGAAGCATGGAAACGCCGCGCGCTTGCGGGAAACCGCGAGGCCGTCGACCAATTGGCCGCGGTTGCGCTTGCGCCGCTGTATCGATTTTGCTACTACCGCGTCGGCCGCCGGCACGACGACTGCGAAGAGGTCGTACAAGAGACCTTGGTCAAGGCGATTCGCGATCTCCATCGCTACGAACCGGCCCGCGCGGGCGACGATGTGTTCCCTTGGCTGACCGGCCTGGCAAGAAATGAAATCCACCGCGTCCTCAATCGCCACAAGTCGTCTGCGAATTTGGAGCAGTTCTGGCAGCGTATGGACGAGCAACTGCGCAGTCTTTACGGAACCCTCGACAGCGAGCCGTTCGGCGACGCACTGCTGGAGCGCGAGGAAACGCGCGAGATGGTCAACGCCACGATGTCGCAGTTGCCGGCCCATTACCGCGACGCTCTGGAAGCGAAATATGTATTCGGCCGCAGCGTCCGCGAAATCGCCGCGGCGGTAAAGACGAGCGAAAAGGCGATCGAATCGCAACTCACGCGAGCGCGGCAAGCGTTTCGGGCCACATTCACGGCACTGGTGGAAAACTTGAGTCTGGAACCAAATGGGTAGTGGATAGTGGTCAGTGATTAGTGGTCAGTTTCAACGCTCGCTGTCCCCTGGCCCCCGGCCCCTGCCCCCTATTCAACTTCCCCGCTTCTCGGAGTTTGTCCGATGAACGAATTTCATAACGATGCTTCTGGCGACGCTTGCGATTCCGCAGTGGGCGATGAAAACGTGGAGCGACTGCTGCGAACGGCATATCATCCGGAGCCGGTCGCGGCGACGTTTGCCGAGCGCGTGCGGGCGGCGATGCAGGCCGCCGCGGCCGAGCAACCGACGACCCGGCAGAATGATGACGACTCGCTCGCGCCGGCCACGGAACCGCCACCGCCGGTTTGGAAACTCGCGATCGCCGCGGCCGTGGCGGCCTCGGTGATCTTCGCGTTATTTTCGATTTCCGGGCCCGGTCAACATCGTGATGGCTTCAAGGGCAGCGAAAACGGCCCGGACGTGGTGGTTGTCGTGCCGCAAGGGCCGGTGCAATTCGGCGAGGGCAGGAATGGGCGCAGAGATTGGCCCAAGGATTTGCACACGAATTTTCGTCCTCTCGCTGCTGCGCTGGTCAACGGTCGCGTGACGGCGACGGAAGCGGCTGCTGTCGACGCGCCGCCGCTGCTGGCGGTGGGCGAATCGCTGGAAACGGGCGACCGCCAACGCAAGCGAGTTCGTCTGGGCGACGGTTCGGTCGTGTGGCTCAACGAGAATGGAAAAATACAGCTCGTCGGCGAGCGTCGTCTGAGGCTCGACCGCGGAGAAGCGTTTTTCGAAGTGGCGCCGCGCGGCGGCGACGGCGCGAAGAATAAGCAGAATGCTCGCTTCGTCGTGGACACGCCCGATCGTGAAGTGGAAGCGCTGGGAACGAAATTCGTCGTCCGCGTCGCACCGCAATCGACCGACGTCGTTGTCGCCCAGGGCAAGGTCGCCGTCACGGGCATCGAGAAAACGCTCACCGTCGGCGAGCAAGTTTCCGCGCCTCGCGACGCTAAACTGGGGCTCCTCGTGGCCGAAGCGACGCAAGCGCCGCGCGTATCCGCCGTGCTCGATTGGGCGCGCGATCTGTACGCCGCCGCGTCGCCGCCGCTGGTTCCGGTCAGCGACCATACCGGCGGGGCGCTGGTGGTCAAGGCGGCCGACGGCCAGGAAACGCGGTTGTCGATGCGGAAATATCACCTCGACGTGCATATCGAGGACGGCTTCGCTCGCACGACGATCGACCAGACCTATTTCAATGATCTGCCGTCGCGGCAAGAAGGGACGTTTTTCTTCCCGCTGCCGGCCGATGCGTCGATCTCGCGGCTGGCGATGTACGTCGGCGGCAAGTTGATGGAAGGCGGCATGGCCGAACGCCAGCACGCCGCCGAAGTGTTCGAGTCGATCAAGCGCAAAATGCAAGACCCGGCGCTGTTGGAATGGATCGACGGCACGACGTTTCGCATGCGCGTGTTTCCGCTCGAAGGCCGCGAGGAAAAACGGATCGTGCTGAGCTATACGCAGCGGCTGCCGGCGCTGTACGGCAAGACGACCTATCGCTTTCCCGCCGGGCACAACTTGGGCAAAGTCGCTCTGTGGTCGGCCACGGTTCACGTCGACCATGCCGCGAACGTGGATTGGCGCAGCCCGTCGCACACGTTCGCCGCGACGAAGAAGGACAGCGGCCTGACGCTCACCACCGCGGCCAAAGATGCCAGCCTCGATCGGGATGTCGTGGTTGAACTGACGAGCGCCACGGTCACGAGCGCCACGGTTGCCGCTGCCGCCGATGCAGGCGCAAAAGAAAGCGGCAAACACACCGAGAAGGCGGCGGTCGACCGCGCGCCGCGGTTTGCTCGCGCCGAGCACGAGAAGTTGCAGTATTACGTGCTTCGCCAGCGGCCTGAGTTGCCGCGCACTTCGCGGCGCGAGCGGCGAGATTGGATTCTGCTCGTCGAAACGTCGGCCGACCGCGATCCGCTGCTCGCGCGGGCGCAAATCGAGGTTGCCCGCGGCGTGTTGGAGCACGTCGAGCACGACGATACGTTTACGATTCTCACGGCCGCGGCCGGGGCGAAGCAATTGACCGACGGGATGACCGCCGCCACTGCCGAGCCTATCCGCGACGCGATTGGTCGGCTCGAGGATACGCAGCTACTCGGCGCGCTCGATCTGTCGGCCGCGCTCTCCACGGTCAAACCCATAGCGGCGGCGTGTGGGAATCCGTATCTGGTTCATCTCGGCGGCGGACAGCCCGTGCTCGGCGAGCGGGAGCAAGCGGCGCTTGTCGCCGAGTTGCCCGCACGGACGAAGTACATCGGCGTCGGCGTCGGCAAGCGTTGGAACCGTTCGTTGATGAAGCTGGCCGCGTCGAAGTCGGGCGGATACTTCACGCAGATCAACCCGGACGAGAACATCGCCTGGCGGGCGCTCGATCTGGTGGCCACGCTCAACGCGCCGCGGCTGCTGGACGTGCGCGTGACCGACGATGCGGGCCGCACGTGGCTCACCTTCGACGATGCCGTGGCCGACGGCGAGGAAGTTTGCGCGGTCGTGCGACTCGATGCCGTCGACGGCAAGCCACTGGCTGAGCCAGTGCCACCCGCGCCGAAGTCGGTGACGATCTCCGGCACGCTCGACGGCCAGCCGTACCAGCAGTCGTACCAGATCGAAAACGTCGCCGACAACGCCGGCTATCTGCCGCGGATGTGGGCGAAGCTGGAAATCGATCGTCTCGTGGCCGAATACGCCGCCGCGTACAAGGACCGCATCGTCGAACTGAGCAAGGCGATGTACGTCATGTCCCCGTTCACGTCGCTGCTGGTGCTCGAAAACGAGGCCATGTACGCACAGTACAACGTCGATCGCGGCCGCAAGGACCACTGGGCGATGTATCCATGCCCGGCGGAGATGGAAGTCGTGCGCGACTCCGAGCCGTCGATCGCGCAGACCGAACCGCAAAGCGTGCGGCCCAGCACGGAGCCGACCACGGAGTTGGAAGCAAAGGTCGCCGAGGTGAACGCCAAGTCGCTTGCGGTCTATCAGTCGGTGTACATCCAGCCGAGATTCCTGAGGGGTTACTGGGTCGATACACAGTATTTCGGCCGCCGCTCGTCGGTCGAGCGCTATCGTATCGCCGATGGAAGGCTGCGAGAGAATGCGTTGTATTACACGCCCGAAATGCTTGCTCGCACGCAGGGCCTTGGGGTATATGGCCTCAGCACCAATGGCACTGCATGGCATGATGGCGAGACGGGCTTCAGCACGGCCCGAATCGGATTAGGATGGCCAGTCAACTATTACGACGTCACGGCTGACATCGACGTTGAATTCGAGGGATACGAACAGCTCAGCGACTTCACGACGGTCAATGGGGCGTCAGCCTGGAGCCAGCCGCAGTTTGCGGATAACTTCGGCCTGTATTGGACGCGGCACGACAACCTGCGGGAGTTTTGGCAGTACCGGGCGCAGTCGCAGCCGCCGGTAGACCGTTATTACAGAGCGTTCGATGGTCGCGGGACATATTTCGCCGGCGTCGATATCAACGGTCTGCGCGGCAGCACCGTTTTTCAGAGCGGCGGCGGCGGGCCCGTCACGTGGGCGATGCCGATGCTCGTTCGTCCCGGCGAGTTTGCGGTCGTCGGTTCGCGGCGCGTGCAGATCATGGGGAACGAGCGGTTCATCAAGCTCACGCCGAACGTGGCATGGACCGACTTCGATGCCAACGGAGTAGTCGACTTTTTCGGATCATCGCGATTTGACGATCTCCTCGACCGACTCCCTCCTGTAGCAATTGTCGTGAACGGCAATTCTCTGGCCGAGCGAGGATATTTGCTCGGTTTTGAGGGCCTCGCACTGCGAAATACCCCTCCGTACGAACTCGACTTGATGCGGCGGGGAAGCCGCGGAGCGCTTCCCAATGAGCGGTACTCGCTGTTTGCGTTGTCGGACCTGACGTCGCAACGCGGGCTGGTCCGGTTTGGCGACGATGTCCAGCTATGGGATGCCGACCACGATTCCGACGGTCTGGCGGACAATCGTTGGGTCGATGTCAATTGGGGTTCGCCCCAGCTCGCCAAAGAGTTGAAAAAACGCAGGCTTGAACAAACCGCCACGCAACTTCGCGAGTTGCTCAAGACCGAGCGATCAGGCTTGGAGGAATTGAATTTGGCGGCGCCCGTCGATCGCCTCGGCCTCGGCGCGATCCACAGTCCGGTACAGCTTGAGTACTTCGACGAAACCGACAGCATGGTCGTGACGGGAAGTCCGCAAGATACCGAAACGGTGCTTGAGTTGGTTCGCAATCTACAAGAGTCCCGCCAACCGGAAGTCGAAGTTCTGTCGCGGGAGAAGAAGTTCGCCGGGAGGGGCGGCGAACGCTCCTCGGGCGACGGTGAGCGGCTGGGCGAGGTCGAGCCGTTCGCCGGACCGAATCTGCCCGGCGAGAAACTCAATCTGGTCCGCCAGCCGCCGACGTTTCCTTCGCCATCGACGTTTGTCAACTCGGCGTCGAGCCTGATCGGTTACGCGGCGGGCATGCAAACCACGGCGGCCGACGTGCAGGCTGTGCTGGAGGAAGACGTGCCCGAGCGACGGCCGACGCTGGGCAAGATCGACGGCGCGGCGCGGAAGCTGATCGACCGCTCACGCTCGCGCGGCTGGCAACAGGTGACGATTCCGCTCGCCGCGCCGTATGAGCCGCTGGTGGTGAACGTCGACGGAGCGGGCCGGCATCGCTACACGCGGTACACGGAGTTTGGCCTCGGCGAGCGGGTCGTTTGCGACGGAAAGCACGAATGGCGGTTGTACGACGAGCTTGGCGTCGGGGCGAAGCGCGTCGTGTCGCGCTATCACCGCGCGGGCATCGAGCAACTCGTGCCGTGGCTCATGCCGCCGGCGGAAGACCTGGCGGTCGCGGGCGACGTGCAGCGCGTCGATGAAAAAACCGTGGCGATCGTCCGCGAAGTGGAATGGGAAGCGGTCAAGGTCTCGCTCGACAACGTGGCGAAGCTGGCCGAACCGGTCGCCGCCGACGACGTGGTTGGCGAAGTGGCCGGCAAGACGGTCACCGAATCCAAAGCGGTTGAATTGGCGACGGACGAAGCGAGACAGATCGATGTCGAAAAGCTTCTCGCCGAAGCCGAGCGCGAGAAGCGCGTGACGCGATACGAACTGCGGCTGGTGTTCGCCGACGATGGCCGGCTAGTCGAACGGCAATGGCTCGTCGACGGCAAGCTGCTGTTGAAGGTGAGCTACGCGGCCGACGGGCGGATTGTCTGGCTCGACGCAAAGGGCAAGTTGCTGGCCGAGCGAAAGCTGGACGTGCGCGCGGCGAAAGCACCGAGCGTTGTGCCCGACACGCGGCGGCTCGTGGTGTTGCCGCTGCCGTGGCGACGCTGGGGAACCGGCCCAACGGCGGAACTCAAGACCGCAAAGGCGCTCGATTATCCCAACTACACGGACGACGAAGCAATGGCCGCGCTGGCGGCGCTGTTGGTCGAGAACGACGCTTCGGCGGTGCAAAACTTGATCGCCCAGCGATATTTCGGTTCGCCGCAACAGGTCCGCGGCAAGCGAACGGCGGCGGATCGGCGGCTGGGCTTTTACATGATCCTGTGTCTGGCCGGTTGCAACTGGCAGCCGGATAGCCTTGCGTCGCTCGGCGGCGTCGTGGAGCAGAAAATCCCCGCCACGCCGCTGGCCGATCATCCCGATTCGCCGATGGCGTGGCTGCTCGCCCGCGATCTGGCGGACCGCGGCATTGGGCACGGTGTCCCGCCGGCGATGCCGGAAGTTGCTTCGGACAAGGTCGGCAAGTCGCTGGCGGCGACGTTGATCGCACTGCGGCGGCTGTATCCAACCGATTTTGAAGCAGTGGCGAACCTTGAGCCGGCGTTTCGTGCGACGGCCGAAAAGGCGGCCAACGAAAACTTGCTCAAGTACTGGCAAGTCGCCGACGCCTTCGTTCAGAATACGCGGTCGCCGATGTTGGCGATGGCCGTGTTGCAGACAATGCAGGAAGCCTCGGCCAAGAGCGGTAGCGATTGGACACGCGTTGCGCTAGGCTACGAGCGGTGGAAGGACTCGCCCGCATGGTCCGACTTCGCGCGGTACGAAGCCGCGCGGGCATGGTTCCGCAGCGGCGATCGTCGCCGGGCACAGGACGAGTTTGGTTCTTGGTACGCGGCCGAAGTCGATGCGGGACGGCTGCCGCTGGTCGACGACGACTTCCGCATGGCGTATTACGGTCCCAGCGACGAACCGCCCAACGGCGGCGGCGACCCGCTGGCGAACCACTTTTCGCGGAAGCTGCTCGACGCGGCGAAGACGTTCTCCGCCCGAGGACAACAGGCCACGGCGATACTGGTCGCGTGGCAGGCGTATCAGTTCAAGCTCTCGGCGTTGGGCGACGCGATTCTCAATCGCACGCTTGCCTCGCTGCCGAGCGGCGAAGTCATTGCGGGCAAGTCGACCGACAGATTCGCGAAAGAGGTCGCTTCCGCCCGCTTGGCTGCCGCTAGGTTCGCCGCCATCGCCGTGCTGTATCACACCGAGCAATGGGACCGGGCCGACTCGATGCTCACGCCGCTGCTCGACGACGAGCGGTTCGCCGGCGCGACGTCGCTGTGGCGATTGGCGGCCGACTTGGCCGAGCGCCGCGGACGGATCGCCAGCAGCGTCGCCCGCTGGGAGCGAGTGGCGGAACTCGAATACGAGCGGCTCGGCGAGAAACATGGCGAGGAGTATGAAGTCGCGGCCGCGCGGCAGCCTTACGTGGTGCTCATGCAGCAGTACGAAAAACTCGTGACGGCCACGGCGACGAGCGAGTCGTTAGCCTACGATTTTTTGGATCGCGGATCGTTGTTGGAGGAATCGTTGGCGGGCGAACGGCCGCGACCGGCGGGATTGGCCGCCCGCGTGGTTCAGGCGGCGGATCGCTGGCGAACGCTCGACACCGACGCCACGGACGCATGTCTGGCGGCGGCAAAAGTGCTCTCGACGCTCGGCGAGCAGGAACTGGCGTGGCAATATGCCACGACGCCGCTGGCTCAGCAAAACGCAGTCGCCGCGCCGTACGAGACGATCGCCCAGCAGCTAGCCGCCCGCGGCGTAGTCGATTTGGCCCTGCGTGCTTACGACGCGGCGGAAGCTGCCGACCGCGACAACGCCAAGCTGCTGTGGGACCGGGCGAAGCTGCTGGAGACGCACGGCCGGTTCGCCGAAGCACGCGCGACGTATCGCCGGCTGGCCGATGGCCAGTGGCCGGCGGAGCAGGCCGACTTGAAGCGACAAGCGGCGGAGCAGGTGGTGGCTCTGGACCAGGTGGAGGAATCGTCGCTATCTATGCAAATACGATTGTAATTGGAGCGGCTGGAATAATTCAATCGCTTGGGGGCACCGGTGGGAACGGCGGTGTAGGAGCTACGGGCGCAACTGCGCCTAACGCTCCAA
>JBBDYI010000025.1:0-8779 GCA_040901705.1 Pirellulales bacterium
GCGAAGCCGGCTCCCACGCCACCTGCCAACTCCGCGCGCTGTACCTAAGCGAACCGTGCCAATGGGAAGCGTTCTGGAAAGACCACCCAAACTAACCCACAAACGTGACGCTCACACGCACCAGGTGACGCCCCGATAGCGTGAATACGTTCCGTGACGTTTTTTCGAGTTAACGGCATTCGTGCTCTTGTCCGCGACACGGAGGTTGGTTTGCCGATTGTCCAAAGTGTCGCGATTGATGTGGTCAACCAGGAGTCCTTTCGGACACGCGCAGTTCACGCGGTGCATGTAGATACGAACTGACTTGGTCGGTGAGACTCGCTTGGTCCCGCGCTGCATACCATGCCGTACCGCACTCGACTGCATACCAGGAGATTGCGTACAACGCGCTGCGCGTCGTGCGGACGGCAATGGCGGCCGTTCACGGTCAACAGGCAGCGGACCAGGTATCGGAATACTGCCTGACCGAATTGGTCATTACGACCTGGGTCGCGCTCGACATCTTCGCCTCGCCCGAGGACTGGACCAACAAGTTCGCCGACGCCTCGGCCAGCGCGATCGCTTCGACGCTCACGCGCGCGGCGCAACACGTCGACATGCACCCCATCACAAAAACCACCCGCGACGGCAAGAAGTTCGTCGAAGGCGAAATGACCGACGTGAAAATCCTCGACAAGCACGAGGACGGCACGTTCGGCAAACCGGAATAGTTTTCCGGCGTAGTTGCCTCAAGTGGTCCGACGACTTAACCGGCGTACCGAGCGGCAGCCGACGACCCGGTTGCGTCCGCCGGTCTTCGCGGCGTACAGATTGCGATCCGCCTCGGCGATAAAGTCGAGTGGCGTGAGCGATGTGCCGCCGAGCAGTCCGGACACGCCGATGCTTACCGTTATCGCCACCGGGCCTTGATTCGTATCGAGCGGCGCACTTGCCACCGCCGCCCGCAGCCGCTCCGCCAAAGCCCGCGCGTCGTCCACCGTCGTTTCCGGAACCAGCACCGCGAACTCCTCGCCGCCATAGCGGGCAAGGATCTCGTCCCGCCGTAACGAGTCGCGCAGCCGCTGACACAGTCCCAGAAGCACTTCGTCACCGGCCAGATGGCCGTGCGTGTCGTTCACCGCCTTGAAGTGGTCGACGTCGAGCATCAACAGCGCCAGCGGCCGCACGCGGCGTTCGCATTCCGTGATCTCGCGTTGCAATGCGTCGAGCAGATACCGCTTATTGAACGCCGCGGTTAGCCCGTCGCGCGTCGCCATCGAATAGACGCACTCGTGATACTGCGCTTCGATATGGTCGTCGGCCAAAAACTTGAAGATGTGGCCGCCGACGCGAAACCGGTCGCCCGCGGCGAGCGTGTGGCGTTCCACCCGCGCGTCGTTGACGAACGTGCCGTTGGTGCTTCCCTGATCGACGATCAAGAAGCCTTCATCGGTCGGTTCGATCGTCACGTGCCTTCGCGAAACGGCGTCGTCGACCACCACAAGGTCACAACTGGAGTCTCGCCCGATCATCAGCCGCTCGGCCGGCAGTTCGACGAGCCCGTAGCCGGCGTTGAGCGGATAAATCTGTACGAGATAGCTCCGCTTCTCGGCCGTGGCTTCGGTCTTGGTCCACTTCCGCGTGTTGTTCGGAATGACCGTGCGGTCCCAAATGAGTTCCGCCATCGTGCGTGCTCGTCGGTTCGAAGGAAACGCCGTGCGGCGACCGCCGCGGTGGCCTCGCGTTTCGACAGACATACGGTCCAAAGCGTCTGCGAAAAGGTACGCCACACCGCCGCTGCAGGCGGTTTCGTTCACGACATTCCCACCGCCGGGCAGACGACCGCTTGCCAGGCGCTTGCAGATTCCGGCAAACTCGCCGCTGGGCCAGTTTGACCGCCGATCGCCCGCCGGCGCATAATGCACCGGCGAAACGATCGTCATATCCCGCCCACCAGTCCGCCTTAGAACCCCAGGACGCGCACCACGATGAACGCACCAAACGAACCCGCTTCGGCCACCCGACGAACGTTTCTCGCCGCCGCGACGACCGCCACCGCCGGCGCGGCCCTGGCCGCCGTTTCTCTCAGCGATCCACGCGCGGCCGGCGGCACCCGCCTCGCCGACGACGCCAAGAAACCGCGTCTGAAAAAGGCGGTCAAATTCGGCATGATCGGCATCGACGGTTCGATCGAGGCCAAGTTCGAACTCATCAAAGAACTGGGCTTCGACGGCGTCGAAATGGACAGCCCTAGCGGCGTCGACAAGGTCGAAGCCGTCGCCGCGCGCGACAAAACCGGCATCGTGATCCACGGCGTCGTCGACTCGATCCACTGGAACGTGCGGCTCTCCGATCCCAATCCCGAAGTGCGGGCGAAAGGACTACAAGGACTCGAAACCGCGCTGCGGGACTGCAAAACTTACGGCGGCACGACCGCGCTGCTCGTCCCCGGCAAGGTCGGCGACGTGAAGGCGGAGAACTACGACCAGGTCTGGGAGCGTTCGACCGCCGAGGTGAAAAAGGCTCTGCCGTTGGCCCACGAGCTGGGCGTCAAGATCGCTATCGAAACGGTGTGGAACAACTTCATCACCAAGCCCGAGGAAATGGCCGACTACATCGATCAATTCGACGACCCGATGGTCGGCGGTTATTTCGACATCAGCAACATGATCAAGTTCGGCCCGTCGCCGGCCCGCTGGATTCGCGTGCTCGGCAAGCGGATGCTCAAGTTCGACTTCAAAGGCTACAGCCACGCCAAACAATGGGTCGACATCGGCGAAGGCGACGAGGACTGGCCCGAAGTGCTCAAGGCGCTCGCCGAAGTCGGTTACGAAGGCTTCGCCACCAGCGAAGTCAGCGGCGGCGGGCGGGAGAAACTCAAAGAGATCGCGGAGCGGATGAACCGAGTGTTGGGGCTGGACACGAAATAAGGAATTCAACTGTATGCCGAAGCGGCAGACTGGGCCGGATATGAAGCTCTATAAGTACCGGCAACTGTTCAATAGTCCAAATGCAGAAGCGAACCACAATACGCGAAAAATGGTTGTCGAAGGCGAGATCCACTTTTCCAATCCGCTGCATTTCAACGATCCATTTGACTGTGCTACATACGCATCAATGGAGGCTAGAGATGAGGACGTTCTAGCAACACTGAAGCAGATGTCGAGGGAACGTTTTCCTCAAATTAGCGGCGCCGACGTTGATGCAGATGCGCGAATGCGTCTCATGCGTTATCAAAAGGATTCTGAATTTCAACGCGAGTTTGAGGAACAAACACTCCGAGAGCACTACGCTAGCCGAGGCGTCTTCTGCCTTTCGGAAACATGCACAAGTGTTCCAATGTGGGCCCATTATGCGGCTGAACATCGAGGCATTTGCCTTGAACTCGACCTGCAACGGTTACAAGACGCGTTTCCCCCAATTTCAAAAGTCGAGTACCCGCCAACTCTAGGTGCGTACAATGCCGTCGACACGTTGCTGTGTTCCGACGACGTTGCCGTGAGGAAACTCGTAAAGTCGTTCTTAACCAAAACACCCGAGTGGGCATACGAGCAGGAATGGCGCATCATTGCAGATTCTGTCGGTCCAAAGAACTATCCTCTAAAATGTTTGACGGCCGTGATTCTTGGATGTCGCACTTCAAATGACTGCGAGAACATTGTGCGATCCTGGATGCGAGAAAGAAAAGTGCCATTTGCGCTCCGACGCGCAGTTGAAAATGTTCCTGAGATGAGACTAGACATCGTGGATGTGATGCCACTAACCGGAAGTGCCAGGGAATGAAATCGTCGACGTATCGAGAAGTCTCCTTGGAAAGGATGGTCCGCGCCGTGGAGAACGTGCGTAAGCGGTTGTTGCGAGCTGCGAAAGCGCTCGACGTTGCGGGAATTCCGTACGCGGTGGCTGGTGGAAATGCCGTGGCGGCATGGGTCTGGCGCGTCGACGAAGGGGCGGCCCGCAATACGCGCGACGTGGATATCGTCATTCGTCGCGACGACCTGGAAGCCGCGAAGGCCGCCATGTCGGCAGCGGGGTTCGTTTACCAGCAAGTCTATGGCGTCGACCTTTTTCTCGACGGACCCGACGGGCTGCCGAGCCACGCGGTCCATCTGATTTTCGCCAATGAGAAAGTGAAAAGCGAGCACGCGATCCCTGCACCTGATGTCGTGGAGAGTGAAGAGACCGAAGAGTTTCGGTTGATCGCACTGGAGCCGCTCGTGCGCATGAAGCTGACGTCGTATCGCGACAAGGATCGGACGCACGTGCGCGATATGCTCGGCGTCGGTCTGATCGACCAAAGCTGGTGCGATCGCCTGCCGCCGGAACTGGCCGCGCGGCTGCAACACCTCATCGACACGCCGGACGGTTAAACGCGTGGCGAGTGGGTCGCCTTGCACATGTTCCGGGACCGCTGTTGGTTTTCCCGTCTCCCGTTTCCAGCCATGTCGGATCCCAAAGGCGACAAGCGGTTCGTCAATCTCGGCGCGTCGCAAACGCGGCGGCGGCTCAAGGGGTTTGGCCACGGCGTGCGCAAGGTGCAGACCAACGGCCACTGCCGCGCCGCTGGCCACAACGAACGCGACCGCCGCGCATGGTCCGACGACGACCGAGCGCATCTCGTGACAGAATTCGCCCAGCGTTAAAGATCGGTCCGCGGTATGCGCTCGAACGTCACCGCGAACTCGTCGCGATAGACTTCCCGCCAATCTTTGTCCTCGGCCAACCGGTCCGCCAGTGGCTTGAACGGCGGTATGCAAACCAGCGCCACGCCATATCGGTCCAGCGTTTCGCGCCACGGTCCGCGGGCGTCGATAATCGAAGAATACTCCTCAATGTGCTCCCGCCCGTGAACTTCGTTGCGGTCGTCGATCCAGTTGCGAACCTTCGGCCAACCGCGCCACGTGATGTAGCCGCCCCAGTTGTAATGGTGGAACACGACCTTGCCTTCGGCGCGAGACACCAGGTCGTCGAGCGCCCGCGTGGGGATCCGCTGCTCGGAAATCGACGCGAATCCCGTCGACATGCGCGACCAGCCAACCAACGCCAGCGCGATCACCGCCGTCGTCAGCCAGCGGCTCGGCCGGGGAGTCGCCGTCAGCATGGACTTCACGTCCGCACTCAATCGCCACCGCGCCGCCGCATCGGCGAACCACGGAATATGCATACTCATCCGCGCCACGAGCGGCACGGTCGCCACGACCCACAGGGCGATATATCGCTGGCCGCTAAGCGCCGCATGGAGCCAGGCCAGCGAAATCGCCAGCGCCGTCAAGCTCGGCCGCCGCCTAGACAGCGCGATCACCAGCGGCAGCACGAGAATCAACAGTTCGAACCGCATCGCGCCGAGCGCGTGAAAGTCCGGCGAGTGCCACTCGACGTTGTTGTTCATGAAGTAGTCGTTGCCCAACAATCGGAAGATCCACGGATACATCGTCCAGCCGTATGGATTGACGCACGTCGCCGCCACGCCGCCCGCGAGCAACGCCGCGAAATGTTTCGCCCGCCGCCAGGCTCCGGCGCGGTTCTTGGCGTGCGGAATGCCGATCGACAGGGCGAGTTCGACGGCCAGCGCGATGCCGATCGTGACGATGCCCGCGGGAAATCCGCCGTGTAGATTCGCCCACAGCACCAACAGCGGCAGCAGCCACAGCGTTTCGCGCCGCGAGCACTTGCCGCGGTGATAGCGGTCGCACATCCAAGCCGTGACCATCAGCAGCGGCACGGAAAACATGTTCGGCCGCGCGGTCCACGAGATCGACGTTGCCAATCCGCCGAGAAATGTCCACAGCGCCGCCGCCGGCCACGCCACTCCGTCGCGGATCATCATGCCGAACATCCAGCGACAGGTCAGCGCGATGACGAGCGTCGTGAAAACGGCGATACCTTCGAGTCCACCCCAATGCCAGCCGAGCCACAACCAAAGATCGCCGAGCCAGACGTTCGTCCGCCAGGGCCAATCGGCTAGCGGCACGGTAAACGGATCGTGCGTAAGCCAGCCGCCGTGGGCCAGCATGGCGTCGATGTTTCGCAGGTGCCAGCCAAGGCCGGGGTCGTCGAGCATCGACCCGCGGGCGCGTTGCAGGACGCCAAGTGAGAAGACGAGAAAAATGAGATCGGCGAGGCCGAACCAGGTTTTAGTTGCCGCGGCGTCGGGCAGAGCGTCCGTGTTGGTATGCTTCGCAGTTCGTTTGCGTGGCGACGGCGTGGCGACGGCGGTGGTCATGGGAGGGAACGGAGAAGTGATGAATGATGAGTGATGAATGGTGAATGATGAATAGAATGCAATGCAGTGGCGTCATGCTCATCGCTCATCATTCATCACTCATCATTCATCACTTGCATTCCCCGACTCCTACCCCCTGCTCTAGCTTGCGCTCATCGTCGGGGCCATGTTGTTGATCCACAGGATCGCCGCCGGTCCCACGAGCACCACGAAAATGCCGGGAAAGATGAAGATCACGAGCGGGAAGATGAGCTTCACGGCGGTCTTGGCGGCTTTTTCTTCCGCCAACTGCCGACGCCGGGTGCGCATCGAATCGCTCTGCACGCGCAGCGCCTGGGCGATGCTCGAACCGAATTTGTCGGCCTGAATCATGATTCCGCACAGCGCCCTGACGTCGTCGACGCCGGTTCGCGTGCCGAGTTCGCGGAGCACTTCCGCTCGCGGCCGTCCCATTTGCAATTGCAAATTACACAGGCCGAATTCTTGCGCGATGATGCGATACGTGCCGGACATCTCGTCGCTCACCTTGCGCATCGCCTGGTCGAGGGCCAGACCGGCCTCGACGCAGACCACCAACAAGTCGAGCGCGTCGGGCAGGCCGAGGAAAATCTGTTGCTGTCGGCTACGGCGGATCAGCGCGACGATGATTTCGGGCAGGTAAAACATCGCGCCCGCGCCGAACACGGTGTACATGAGCGCCTTTTGTGTGAACCCCTGCGTGATCAACGATCCGCCGCCGAATAGAAACAACCCGGCGATCAATCCGACGAACTTCACGCCGAGGAAGATGCTCGGCGCCGATTCGGAACGAAAACCGGCGTTCGCCATCTTGATCCGCAGCTTGCTGGCTTCCGCCTCGTTCTTGGGCGTCAGCGGTCTGGCCAGCGCGGGCGTCGCCCGCTCCAGCATCTTCGAGAAATTCTCGGAGCGCTTCTGCGATTGGCGTTCGTTCGCGCGGCGCAGCGCGGGGTTCTTGAATTCCTCCAGCCGCTCCTCGGCTCGCGGTTTCTTGGCGACGAAAAGTTCCAACAGGAACCAGGCCGCGGCGGCGAACATGCCGAACATCGCGATCGGCAGGATCGTCTCGAAGTCGAAACCAGAAGCCAGCATCAACGACGTATTCATGACCGATCAGACCTTGATATTGATGATTTTTCGGATGACCACGGCCCCGAGGAATTGCATGACGGCGGCGACCGCCAACATCTGCTTGCCGAGCGTGTCGGTGAACAGCACAGAGATGTACTCGGGATTCAATTTGTAAACCGCCAGAAACAACACCGGCGGCAACGCCAACAGCACGATGCCCGAAAGTCGGCCTTCGCCCGTCAGCGCCTGCACCTGCCCGTAGATTTTGAACCGCTCGCGCACCAAATGGCCGATCTTGTCGAGGATTTCGGCCAGGTCACCGCCCGTCTGGCGCTGCAAGATCACGGCCGTCGCGAAAAACTTGAGGTCCAGGTTCGGAATCCGTTCGGCCATTCCCTGCAGCGCTTCTTCCAGCGGGATGCCGAGGTTTTGTTCCTCGTAGACGCGAGTGAACTCGGTGGCGATCGGGTCGTTCATTTCCGACGACACGAGGTTGAAGCCCGACGCCAAACTGTGCCCCGATCGCAGCGCTCGGGCGATCAGTTCCATTGCGTCCGGCATCTGGCCGCCAAACTTCTTCAATCGTCTACGCCGTTTGAGAATCACCCAAAACAGCGGCAGAACCGCCGCGGCGATTCCCGCCAGCGGCGCCATCCAAGCCGGAGCGCGGAATAGGATCGGAATCAACGCTCCGCCCAAACCGAGACCGCCGCAAATCGACAAGAACTTCGTGGCGGTGACCGGCATATCCGCCTGTTCGAGCAGCAGGCCGACGTTGAAGAATCGCCCGACCAATTCGACGAACGGATTGAGCGTTTCGTCCAACGGCGACGTGAGCACATTGTCGCCGAAAGCGGCGTTCTTGCCGCCTCTCGGCGCGGCGGCTCCGGTCAGTACGTCGAGCCGGTCTTCCACGGCGGACTCGCTGCCCCCGCGAAAGACCAACAGCAAGCCGCCGACCAAAGCGGCCACGCCCACGAAAGCCAACGCCGAAATCAACAGAGGACTCATAGTGATGCCTTCCAATTCGCTTATGAAGCGAGCAAAACGTAATCCGCGTTTCTTCCAGTCCCCAGTCCCCAGCCCCCAGCCCCTGCTCAATCCTGCATCATCGTCCGCTGCCGGAACGCACTGGCCGGCAAACGCACGCCCGCCGCTTCGAGCTTTTCCATAAAGCTCGGCCGCACGCCGGTCGACTCGAACGATCCGCGCGTACGTCCCGTTTCGTCGATGCCCGACTTGTTGTAACGAAAAATGTCCTGCATCACGATCGTGTCCTGCTCCATGCCGACGACTTCGGTGATGTACGTGATCCGCCGCACGCCGCCTTGCAACCGGCTGGCCTGCACGATCAAGTCGACGGCGCTAGAAACTTGCTGCCGCATCGCCTTGAGCGGCAAATCGAAGCCGGCCATCATGATCATCGTCTCGACGCGGGCGATGGCGTCGCGCGGCGTATTGGCGTGCAGCGTGGTCATCGAGCCTTCG
>JBBDYI010000026.1:0-8748 GCA_040901705.1 Pirellulales bacterium
CCCCCAATAACCACCAACCACCCCCTTGAAATCAAACACAGCCGCTCTGCGTTGAGAAACGAACCATTCCCGATCTGCACACATGAGCAACAACCTACGAATTACGCGGCGAACGCTCTAAGCGAATCATGACTGCGGCGGATTGCGGAGAATCTCGCTAATCACGTTCCCATGCACGTCGGTCAGCCGCATGTCGCGGCCGCCGAAGCGGAACGTGGTCCGCTTGTGATCCAGACCCAACAGATGCAGCATCGTGGCGTGCAGGTCGTGGATTTCAACCTTGTTCTCGACGACCTTGTAGCCGTAATCGTCGGTGCGGCCGTAGATCGCGCCGCCGCGAACGCCGCCGCCGGCCAGCCAGACCGTGAAACCGAACGGATTATGGTCGCGACCGTTGCTGCCTTGAGCAAAGGGCGTGCGGCCGAATTCGCCCGCCCACACGACAAGCGTGATATCGAGCAGGCCGCGCTGCTTGAGGTCTTTGAGCAACGCCGCAATCGGCTGATCGACCGCCAGGGCGTTGTTCTCGTGGCCGGACTTGAGATTGCTGTGCTGATCCCAGCGATCGGCGCCGTCGCCGACGCCGGGGCAGGTCGTTTCGATGAACCGCACACCCTGTTCGACCAGCCGACGAGCAAGCAGACACGCCGCACCGAACGTCTGCGTGTGTTTGTATTCGGCGTCCAATCCGTACATCCGCTTGGTCGCCGCCGTCTCGCCGCTCAAATCGACGAGCTTCGGCACGACCGCCTGCATCCGAAACGCCGTTTCGTAGTTGGCGATCGCCGATTCGAGGGCGTCGCTGCTGCCGGACCGCTCGACCACGTGCCGATCGAGCTTGCCGAGCAGCGCCAGCTTGTTCCGCTGCAACTGCTCGGTGCGTTCGCCCGGCCGAATGTTCGCGACGGGCGTGCCGGTCGGACGAAAGATCGAACCCTGGTAAGTCGCCGGGAGGAAGCCGCTGTTGAAGTTGTCGAGTCCGCCGGGTGGAATCGTGCCGCCGTTCAATACGATGAAGCCCGGCAAATCGCGGCATTCGCTGCCCAATCCGTAAGTCGCCCACGCGCCCATCGAGGGGCGGCCCTGCAAGCCGGAGCCGGTGTGCAGGAAATAGTTCGCCGTGGTGTGCTCGGAAAAGTTCGACACCATCGAGCGGACCACGGCCAGTTCGTCGACGCAGCGGGCAACGTGCGGGAACAATTCGCTCACGGGAATGCCGCTCTGGCCGTATTGGCGGAACTTCCACGGGCTGCCCAAGGTCGCGCCGTTGTTATTGAACTGCGTCGGCTCGATGGTGTCGCCAAACGGCCGGCCGTTCTCCTTCGTCAGACGCGGCTTGGGGTCGAACGTATCGACCTGCGACGGTCCGCCGTCCATGTACAGGAAGATGACGTTCCGCGCGGCGGGCGGAAAATGCGTCGGCCGCGGCGCGAAGGGATCACGCCGCGTATCCGCGTCGGCGCGAGATTCCTCGGCCAGCAACGCCGACAACGCAACCGCGCCGAAACCGCTGGCGCAGCGCGCGAGCATGTCGCGGCGAGAAAGCGGTGCGGCGGTGTAGTTTTCGCAGTGCGGCATGGATGTATCTTCCTTCTCCCAGGCGAAGCTCATTCGAAGATGGCCTACAACTGCTCGGTCGCCAATAGGAACATTGCGAAAGCAAACATCATGGCGACCATCAACGCTCCGGCGATGATCGCCAAATTGCGGCTGCCGCCGACGCGGTCACCCATGTGCATGGGATAGAGCAACACGAAGGCCCACGGTATTAGCGCCGCGCGAATGACAGCTTCTTTCCGCTTGAGTACCGTTGCCCCGCACTCGACGGGAACGATGGCGGAGAGAAATATCCACATCCCGATGACCACAACCCCGCTTACGCCCTCCTCCAAAGGCCAAAACTGAGCCGCGACCGCCAATGTCGCCATCGCCGCCGCAGCAACACATCCAGCGCCAAGTAACCAACGTTGAACTACGGGCGCCACGTGTGCCGCGTATTCGTCCCTCCGCGAGCGTTCGGCGAATAGCTTATGGCTGAAGAAGGCGCTTGCGCCGCAGAACATAAAAACGCAGAACACCCAGCACCACCCCACTAACGGAAGTAGCAATCCTTGACCAACTGCTTGCCAAACGGACGAAGGAGCATCCGTACCCGACGGCTCCAATATCTCGAAGATGAATGCACCGCCAACGAACAGCATCCCGATCGCCAATCCATTGAACAACGCCAGACGAAGCGTCAAAACGCCGGCATTGAACCGAATCGCGGTAGGTTGCACGAACGTCATCTTCCGGCCCATCAAGAACGGCTTACGGCACGAACACGAACTCTTTCACGTTGAACAGTACGTGGCACAAATCCGCCCACAATCGCGGATCGTTTGCGCGGGCGTCGGCGGCGATGCCGAGCGCTTCGCCTTGGACGTCTAGGAACGACAACGCATCGGCAATTTCTTCGTCCGTCGCGGTGCGGGCGAACGCCTCGCGGTATAGGTGGTCGATGCGGTCGCGGGAAGACTTAGGGCCATCGCTGAGCACGCGGTCGGCCCATATGCGGGCTTGTTCGACGACAAACGGCCCATTGAGCAACATCAACGCTTGGGCCGGGACGTTCGACACGTTGCGGCGGCCGACCGTCGACACCGGCGGCGGCGTGTCGAACGCCATCATCATCGGCGAGAGGAAATTCCGCCGCACGCCGATGTACACGCTACGGCGGCCGTCGCCGTCGAGCGGGCCGCTGGCTGGGCGGCCGCGGCCTTCGAGAAAGTCGGTCAGGTGCTCGTTGACGCTGCGGCCGTACATCTTGTCGTCGAAGCGACCCGACACAACGAGCATCGCGTCGCGGATCGCTTCGCCGGCGAGGCGCTTGCGCTCGGCGCGATGCCACAGGCGGTTCATCGGATCGGCGGCTTCGGCGGCCGGTTCGCCGCGGCTGGCCATGCAGTAGGTGCTCGTGCCGACGATCGAGCGAATCTGCCGCTTGAGCGACCAGCCGTCGTCGATCAAACGGGTCGCCAGATAATCGAGCAGTTCCGGATGCGTCGGCCGCTCGCCGAGCACGCCGAAATTGTCGACCGACGCCACGATGCCGCGGCCCAGCAGGTGATGCCATAGGCGGTTGGCCATCACGCGGGCGGTGAGCGGGTTGGTATGGTCGGTCATCTGTCGGGCGAGTTCCAGCCGCCCGCTGCCGTGTTCGATGGGCGGTTGGTCCATGCCGCCAAGGGCTTCCAAAAACCGCCGCGGCACGAGCGGACCGGGCGTGTTCGAATTGCCACGGATCAGCAGATGCTCGTCTTCGGCGGTGCCGTCCCACATGGCGGGCGCGGCGCGCGACTCGCGGCGGATCGTGGAGGTCAACTCGCGGCGCTTGTCGGCGAATTCCTTGGCGAGCGAAACGAACGCGGCGCTGTGTTCACCTTCAGTCGCAAACAGATCGGCATGACGGACGAGCCAGTCGGCGGCGGCGGGGCGAAACACAGAATAATCCTGATCGGTGAAATCCGTCGGGCCAACGGCATTCTTGTCGAGCTTCCCGCCGGCCAATCGGTCGTCGCCCATCGCGATGGCCACATCGACGAACATCGTTTGAATCGCCCGCGCAAAACCGGCAGGCGAGTCGTAAGGACTTTTTTCGTGACCGTCGAGTGTGAAATTGACCACGTAAATGTCATTGGCCAACGCGCCGTCGACGATGGCCGGGTTCATGCCGCTTAGGTTGGAGTCCGATTCGACAATGCCAAGTACGGCGAAATCGCCGATCTCGCGCGCGGAGAACTCGATGTGCGCGCGATGCCCTTTGTAGGCGGTCAAATCCCAACCGACCCAATGCGGTTGGCCGCTGGCCGCGGCTTCCCAATGTTTTAGGAGCGCTTCGTGCAACGGTCCATTATTCAGGCGGTGCGAATCGACGACGGCGTAAGCGTCGCCGGCACCGCGGACCAACGCCCACACGCGGCCCGACTCGATGCCGAACGTCGGCGTGCGAATCGAACGATTCATGCGAACCGTCGATTCGAGGCGGACCGGATCGTTTTCGACGCCGGCGGCGAGTTTCATGCCGTCGAAAGCCGAGTCTCGCTCGGCAGCGGCATGGAGCGCGACACCGACGATCGGATTCTCTTCATCCGCGGAGAGCCGCACGTCGCCCGGCCGAACGGCGCGAGGACCGAACTGCGGACCGTCGGGTAACCAGTGTTCCGACGGCGCTGCGGCGTAGTCAAATATCAATCTCGCGCCTCGAAGCGGCACGTCGGCGATGACTTCGCGTTTGATGCACAACCCGGAAAAGTCGCTGCCCCGCTGGAAGAACGCACGCGGTTCATCGACATCTTTCGGCATCGCTACATTTCGCCAGGCCGACAGTGCGTCGCCCAGCGGATCGGGTTGGTCGAGTAGATGAACGATCCATCGCAACAAGACGTCACTGCTCAAGTCATGTCGCCGGGCAACGTCCGCCGCGCGGTCTTTGTAGAGCGCCGCGATTTCGTCGGGCGTTCGCCCGTTGGCGTCGTTCGCTTCATCGCCGGCGGGCGTATTCGTCAGCAATATCTCGTCGACGCCGACGTTGCCCCAGCCACCGGTTTCGGCGTCGACAATCTGGAATTGCGCCGACTTTCCGCGCAGATCGCGCACGTTCCAGCGGTCGGCGCTCATCTGATTGTTGTTGCGACCGGTTGCCGTGCGAACGACCTTGCCGTCGACGAGCAGGTTCATGCATGTGCGGCCCGCGTGCGCGCCGCCGCCGATCCAGAACGTGATGTAGTCGTGCGCGACGGTGAACTCGCGCGAGGTCATTGTGCCGGTGTACTGGTCGCCGCGGCGGATGTCCTCGCCGCTGCGGACGTTGTGCGAGTTGACGAACCACTCGCCAACCGCGTTGATCTTGCCCTGATACGGCGCGATGGTCTTGAGCGTCTGCGGCCGCTCGCCGAAGGCGTCGCCGGTCGTCGTCCAGCCGGAATAGTCGCCGCTCTCGAAGCTCTCGAAAACGACGGCTTCTTCCGCCGGTTTGTTTTCGCCGCTGGGGCCGGCGAGAATCGCCTCGCGGGCGGCGAGCAAATAGTCGGCCGTCCGCTCGACACCGGGGCGAACACGCTCGACAAACGCCTTCAACAGCCGCGGGCGGTATTCGTCGTCGAGCCGCCAGATTTCGTCCGCCACGCGGCGGTTGTGTTCCATCGTGTCGAACGGAGCCAAGCGATACTCCGCGCTCTGCAAATAGCCGGCCAGCGCGTAGTAATCGCGTGTCGAGATCGCGTCGAATTTGTGATCGTGGCAACGGGCGCAACTGACGGTCATCGCCAGAAACGTTTTCGACAGCACGTCGACGGCGTTGTCGATGCGGTCGGTCTCGTCCTTGCGGATGTCGACCGGCGAGTGGACGCCTTCGCCCAAGTGCCAAAATGCCGTGCCGAGGATCGATTCGTTGCCGCCGGTCGTCGAGTGCAGCCGCGGCGGGCGGACCAGATCGCCGGCCACGTGCTCGGTGACGAACGTGTCGTAAGGCACGTCGGCGTTGAGGGCGCGAACTACATAGTCGCGATATTCATAAGCGTTGGGAATCGCGAAGTCGAATTCGTGCCCGCGGGTTTCGGCATAACGCATTAAATCGAGCCAGTGCCGCGCCCAGTGTTCGCCGAAGGCGGGCGATGCGAGCAGCCGATCGACGACGCGCTCGAAAGCGTCCGGCGAGTCGTCTGCAACGAATGCATCGACTTCGATAGGTGACGGCGGCAGGCCGATAAGATCGAAATACAAGCGCCGCAGCAGCGTCGGTTTGTCGGCGGTTTGCGCGGGCTTCAAGTTCGAATCTTCCAGCCGCGCCTGAACGAAGCGGTCGATTGGCGAGCGCGACCACGCGGAGTCATGCACGTCCGGCGGCGTCCTGGCGACGACCGGCTGCCACGCCCAATGCTCGGCCTTGCGCCGTTCGAGATCGAACTTCTTTTCGTCGTCCGCGCCGCCGGTATCGGCCGGTTTGTCTCCGCCCGGCCAAGGTGCGCCCATCGCCACCCAGCGGGTGAGCACGTCGATCTCCGCCGCGGGCAATTTCGACTTCGGCGGCATCTCATAGTCGCCGCGATAGTTGATCGCGTCGATCATCATGCTCTCGGCCGGTTTACCCGGAACGATCGCCGCCCCGGAGTCGCCACCGCCAAGCATGGTCGACCGCGCATCGAGCCGTAGCGAGCCTTTGGGTTCGTCGACGTTGCCGCTGTGGCACTTGTGACAACGGGCGACGAGGATCGGCCTAACCTGCTTCTCGAAGAATTCGGCCTGTTCGGCGGTCGGTTCGGCGATGGGTTCGGTGGCGGGTTCGGCGACGGTTTCGGATGCTTGGTTGGCCGGTTGCTCTGCTTCAGCCGCGGCGGAGGTGACGGCGGCGTCGACCGCAATCGCTGCGGCGGCCCAGAGGCCAAGCGTCAGTAGCACTGCGAATGTCGCGGTTCGCCGGACGGCAGTGGCGTTGAATGGCTTCATCCGATCGGCCTTTGGCGTGACATGCTTGACTTGGCTCAACATGGCCTGGCAGGGCGGCGACGCGGGCCAACGACCGATCGGCATCGGCTTATCTGGTGCGGAAGTCGTTTTCCCGCAGCACTTTGTGCGCTTGTGGCCGCTGGGTCATTATAACGGCTGCAAAATGGACCGGTCGAGGAGATTTTCCACAATGGCGATGAGGATTTGCGGCACCCCTGGGGCGGTCGATACATGAGTTGACGTTGATGGAATGCCGGCTTATCATTTAACGGGCAAATGATTAGCGCTGCAAACTAATCCCGCCGAGGTTCCATGCTCCGCCACGATTTCGAACAGAGCGTTGGCCATTGGCTCATGCTGGCCGCCAAAGATTACGAGCGGGCGCTCAACGCCGCGATCGTTCCCTCGGGCATCACCTGGCGACAGGTGCAAGTGTTGGGCTGGCTAGCTTACGAGGAGCAACTTACGCAAGCCGAACTGGCCGAGCGGATGGCGATCGAACCGCCGACGCTGGTGGGGATTCTGGACCGCATGGAGCGCGACGGCTGGATTTGCCGCCACGATTGCCCGACGGACCGCCGCAAGAAAATCATCCGCCCCACCGCGCAGGCCGAACCTGCGTGGGAGAAGATATTGTCCTGCGCTCAGGGCATGCGGGCCGATGCCACCGAGGGACTCACGGAAGCGGAACGGCTGACGCTGATCGACCTGCTGCGGCGCGTGCGGCGGAATCTGACCGACGAGGCGACGCACCCGTTACCGCCGACCGCGAAAACGTCGCGCGGCGATACGGTCGCTTCGCCATCGGGCGTGAGATCGTAACCAAGGCGGCGACGAACAACGCCGAGCGAAAACCTGCCGAGCGAAACCGAACACGGGATAACGCGATGCATTCGACATTGTTCCGCGCCGCGGCCCTCGTCGCCGCCACGATCGGCGCGATCGGCTCAATCTCCGCGTCGCCGGCAGCCGCACAGGGGCCCGGCGAGCAACCGCCGGCCATCGTCAGCATCACGCAAGTGAAGCGGCAGAGCATCAAGATCGAAAAGACCTTCGTTGGCACGGTGCAGGCGGCCCGCAAGGCGATCATCGGCTCGGCGGTGGATGGCCGCGTCGAGGATTTTCCGCTCAACGAAGGCGATGCGGTAAAGGCGAAACAAGCGGTTGCCCAACTGCTTACCAAGACGATCGAAGCCGAGATCGCCACGGCCGAAGCTCAATGGGATATCCGCAAACACGAATTGACGGAATTGAAGAACGGGACGCGCAAAGAAGAGCTCGAAGCCGCGATCGCCCGGTCGGATGCCGCGCTGGCGATTGCGGAAAACGCGATCAATCGCCGCAAGCGAGTCGAGGAGCTTGCTCGCCGCGGTCAGGCGACGCCTGGAGAGATCGACGAAGCGGTCGCCACTGCCGATCAACTTTTGAAACTGCATGTGGCCGCCAAAGCCACGCGGGCGCTGGCCGAGGCCGGCCCCCGGCAGGAGCAAATCGATCAAGCCACGGCCCGCGCCAAAGCGGCCGAGTACGACGTCGAGCGGCTTCGCGACATGATGGCGAAGTACACGATCCGCGCGCCGTTCGACGGTTACATTTCGGCGGAGCATACGGAAGTCGGCGAATGGGTGAACAAGGGCGCGCCGATCGTCGAAGTCGTCGAACTCAAAGAGGTCGAAATCGAGGCGATGGTGCTGGAAACGTACATCGGCGGCATGCGGCTCGGCGTGGAAGCGAAAGTCGAAGTCGGCGCGTATCCCGGCCGGGCGTTCACCGGCGAGATCAAGCGGATCGTGCCGCAGGCCGACGTCAAGTCGCGGAGCTTTCCCGTGAAGATTCGCGTCGTGAACGAAGAGTCCGACGGACAGCCGATGCTCAAGGCCGGGATGTTTGCTCGGCTGACGCTGCCGGTTGAAAGCTCGCCGGACGCGGTCGTCGTGCCGAAGGACGCGATCGTATTGGGCGGCGAAAAGCCGATGGTCTACGTCGTCGCCGTTGCGTCCGCGGCCGGTCGCGAAATGGTGGGCCAAATGGGCGACGCGACGCCGGTGCCGGTTGAGTTGGGACTGGCCACCGGCAGTTCCTACGAAGTCCGCGGCGACATCAAGCCCGGCCAGTGGGTGGTCGTCAAAGGGAACGAGCGGATCCGGCCGGGACAAAAGGCGATGATCAAGAGCGTGGTGAACTGAGTCTGAGAGGTTGTGCATCAATGTAGGGTGCTCTGTGACACCCCTTTCAAGCTGTCATTGCTAGCTTATGGAATTT
>JBBDYI010000027.1:0-8701 GCA_040901705.1 Pirellulales bacterium
AGCAAAAAGACGTTTGGCCGCATGAACTTACGACTCAGGAAGTGCCATTCGGGACTGACCCTCTCAGGCACGGCGAATTCTCCGGCACAAACGTGCTCTCCCACAGGGTCTGTCCCCTTTTTCAACAGACTGCTAACGGCCGGCGAGCGACTCGCGAATCGCCTCGATCGCGTAGACGTACCACGTTGTATTTCCGTAGACCGGCAGCACCGCGTCGAAATTCTCGGCGTGGTCGGCCTCGACGATCACGTAATCGAGTTGGCGCTCCGCGGCGATCCGCACGAAATCGCGCGGGCCAAGGCGGCGAAAGAAAGCCCGCTTCGGATCGCTACCGCTGGGCAGACTGCGCGATAGCTCCGCCCGTTGTTCCAGCGTGCCGAACAGCAGCGCGTCGCGAAAGGCGTATTCCGCGAAGAAATCTTCGCGGAACGGGAGTCCAAATCCGGCAAACACCGCGCGGTGGGCGACGAGCGCCAAGTCGACGCTGACGTTGTCGTCGGCGACGGCGAACACGCCGTTGCTTGGAGTCTCATCGGCAATCCAGTTGTAGAAGCCCGGATCTGTCCGGCGGGCCCGCGCGAACGGATCGTCGCGCGCGGTGACTCCGACATAGGCCGAGGCGAGCGCGATCAACGCCAGCGCCGAGCCGCGCGGCAGCAACAATTGTTTCCACCACGCCGAACCGGTCCGCCCAACGTGCGGACGGACGGACCGCCATCGTCGGGCCGCCAGCGCCGCCGCGTCGGCGACGACGATCGCGGCGAGCAACAACCACGCAAAGTATCCCAGCGACGAGAACCGCACCGGGCCAAGCATGGCGAGCAGCTTATTCGGCCAGGCCACGACCGCGATGTACTGCAAACCGACCGAACCGGCGTAGGCCCCGCAGAGCGCCAGCGCGAGCGCCGCCAGACGCCGATCGCGCCGCCACGCCGCATAGGGCACGGCCGCGAACATCATGCCAGTCAGTAGGAAAAAGCTGTGCCACCACGGGCATTCGGTAAGCGAGCCGAACGCCGGCGGCCAATAGTGGCTCGGATGGCGCACGAGCACGTATTGGCGGATGAACTCGTCGGCGTCGAGCGACACGGTCGGCCGACAGACGATCGCCAACAGCACGCACGGCAACAGCCAACCGACGGCGATGACCGCCGTAGCGGATGGGAACCGCCAACGGCCGAACGTCGCGATGCCGTGAAACAGGATCGCAAATAAGCTCACGGCCGGATGCAGCAGCGAGGCAACCGTCCATGCCGCGACGCCGGCCGCCGTACGAAATCGCGCGGGGCTAAGCAACAGCGAGCTACCGCACAGCGCGAACATCAGGGAATAGGTCGACGACGTGGCTTGCGGCTGAAACGGCGACCACCACGCGATCGAGAACAGGGCCGCCACGCTCGGCCGGATGACTTGGGCAAGTCCGGCCACGACGACCAACGCCGCGGCAAGCCGGCCAAACGTCGTCGGCCATGTGTCTTCGCGAGAAAAGCCGCCGCGTTCGTTGACACCGTCGAGTTGCTCGCGTTCGAACCACGCACGCACGTATCCGCTCAGCACGAGATACCACAACACGGGCAGAAAAAACGCCGCGACCACGCGAAGCACGAACAGCGAGGCGTACCAATCGTCGCCGAGGAATCGGGCGAGTGTCGTGACGAGAAACCCGAACGCGTGCCGCGGATTTGGCTCGGCGCTGGCGTTGGTGAAAAAATCGTTGGCCAGAAACGACGGGTCAAGCCGACGGGCGACCAGCGGCGCAATGTCTTTGGCCGGCCACTCGTAGGCCGTGCCGCCGTAGCGAAAAAAGTAGTGGCCAGACCACGCGGCCAGCGCGACGAGCATCGAGCCGTCTCTCGGTCCGCGCTTGCCGCGTTCATTCATTGCGATTCCTTCAATAAGCTTCGCCGCGGCGAGCAAGGTCTCGTAGAGTGCTCTGTGAGCACCTGTGGCGCGCATACTGCCCAATCGCCATTCGTCCAACCGCGCCGCTCGCATGCCGCCGTGCGCGGTGCTCACAGAGCACCCTACGCCGCCCTCTTTCACTCGCCGATCATGCCCTCCAACCGAGGATCGTCTTCAGCACCCGCGCGGCCATCGGCGTCAGTCGGGTGCGTTGGAATTGATCGGCGATGCGGCGGAGCACTTCGGCCTGCGTGGGGTAACAGTGGATCACGTCGGAGAGTTTCCCTAATTTCATCCCCCGCGTCATCATCAATGTGATCTCGCCGATCATTTCGCCGGCGTGGGCCGCAACGATGGTCGCGCCGACGATGTGGCCCGTGCCGCGGCGCGTGTGGACGACGGCGAATCCGTTGGTTTCCCCGTCGAGCAACGCACGATCGACCTCGCCGAGGGGTTGGCGGTAGCTGTCGATGGCCACACCCTGCTCGTGGCACTCGGTGCCGGTCAGGCCCACGTGCGCGACCTCCGGGTCCGTGTACGTCGCGCGGGGAATCACCAGCCGGCTGAGCCGCTGGCGACCGAAAAACAGCGAATTCCGCACGCAAGCGCGGGCCATCGCGTCGGCGGCGTGCGTGAATTGGTATTTCGAGCAGACGTCGCCCGCGGCGTAGATAAACGAGTTGCTGGTGCGGAGATAATCGTCGATTTCGACGCCGGCGGCGGTGTAGTCGACGCCGGCGGCTTCCAGGTCGAGGCCGTCGACGTTCGCCCGGCGGCCGGTGGCGACCAGAATCGCGTCCGCGACAAGGGTTTGCTCGGCATCGCGGGCAATCGTCAATGCTTTGCCGTCGGGACTCTCCGCCGCGCGGACAGGCGACCAGCCGAGATGCAGTTGGACGCCCTCACTCGCCAGTTGGCCGGCGATCAAGTCAGAGGCTTCGCGATCTTCCTTGGGCAGCAAATACTCGCCGCGCTGAACGAGATGCACCTCGCTGCCGAAGCGGCGAAAAGCTTGGGCCAGTTCGCAGCCGATCGGCCCGCCGCCGATGACGATCAGCCGGCGCGGAAGCTCGGTCAGCGAAAACACCGTCTCGTTAGTGAGGTAACCGGCGTCCGCGAGTCCGGGAATATTCGGAACGGCGGCCCGGCCGCCCGTGGCGATCACACAACGAGCGAACCGCAGCGTGGCGTCGCCGACGGCGACTTCATCGGCGGCGGTGAAACGGGCATCGCCGAGAAACACGTCGACGCCAAGGTCGTGGAAACGCTGGGCCGAGTCGTGATGGCTGATTTCCGCGCGGAGTCGCCGCATCCGCTGCATCACCGCCGGGAAGTCGACCGCCGGCGGCGGGCCGCGGAGACCGAATTGCTCGCCGTGCGCGGCATCGTATGCGGCTCGCGCGGCCCGCAGCAGAGCCTTGCTGGGAACGCAACCGTAGTTCAGGCAATCGCCGCCCAAGAGGTGACGCTCGACCAGCGCCGCGCGTCCGCCGAGGCCGGCCGTGGCCAACGCAGAAATGATGCCCGCCGTGCCGCCGCCGATGGCGACCAGGTGATAGCGCTGCGGCGGCGTTGGATTTCTCCATTGCGGCGGCGCGGCTTGGCGAACCAACTCGGCGTTGTATTCGTCGTCGGGGATCAACCGCATGGCGTTCTGCTCCAGTTGAATGCTGAATGGGTATTCGGTGCAGTCCGCCTGAATGTTGCCTTGCTTGTCGCTGCTTAGCGGCTATCCACAAAGAATCGCCGAGGATACTTACTGTAGGAGGCGAATCCTTTCGCCGAGACACTTGCTTTGCGGCCCCGTCGGCGAAAAGATTCGCCTCCTACAGTGTGAAAAACAAGCACATTCTTTGTGGATAGCCGCTTAATCGTACATGACGACCGTTTTGATGCCTTGCGGTTCGCGGTGTTCGTAGTGCCAGAGCGCGTCGTCGCCGCGGACGCGGTTGGTGATGAGCGCGGCGAGCGGTTCGCCGCATCGCTCGTGCAACTCGGCGAGATGCGCCAGCGCGTCGGCGAAATCTCGCGGGGCGGCGTTCACCGTGCCCAAATGGACGTGATTGCGGATCACGGCATCACGCATCAGCCGCGCCACGTTGTGCGTCCGCGGCTGCGGTACGCGTGAGCTGCCGAGCCAGACCATCACGCCCCGCGAGGCCAGCGCCCCCGCCGCCGCCAGCATCACGTCGTCGCTACCGGTGCATTCGAGAATCAAATCGTAGCCATCGCGGTCGACGTTCTCGACGTTGAGCGTCATGGGATCGCGCACGTAACGCGCGCCGAACCGTTGGGCAAGCCGCACGCGGAAAGAATCCGGCTCGTCGCGGCCGCACATCGTCACCGGCCAGCCGCGGCAAATCGACGCCAGCACCGCCGTGAAGCCGATCGGCCCCATGCCGGTGACGAGCACCCGCGGCGGCGAATCGGTCCAGGCATCCGCGCCGAGCCGGGCCTGTTGAATCGTGAGCGCTTCGTTCACCGCCTTTTCGGAAACCGCCAGCGGCTCGGCAAGCACGGCGACCTCGGCGAGGCGCGGATCGACGCGGTACAGATACTCCGGCCGGTCCAGCCACCGCGGCGACGAAAAACCATGCTCGAAGAAGATGCCGCGCTCCGTGTACTGTCCGAACTCGAGCAGGTCGACGCGGTGGCGCGCACCAGGCAGCGGCCGGCGGACGACAGGCACGACGAGATCGCCGGCGCGGACATCGCTCACGCTGTCGCCGATCTGCTCGACGACGGCCAGGCATTCGTGGCCCAGGACGAGGTATTCTTCGCCCGGTGGGCAAAACGGTCGCTGGCTATGCAAGATTTCGCGGTCCGTGCCGCAGACCCCCAGTTGCAGCGTGCGGCACAACACTTCGCCAGCGCCGGGCGGCGGCGGATCGCGCGCCGGCACGAAGCGCGGCTGGGCCGAACCGGGCAACGCGGCGATCGGCTGCGACACGATCCTTGGCTGCGACGAGACATGCGGTGTTGTGCGGTGGTTCGCCATTGCGGCACGGACTCGATTGCGTACATCCACTGCGGAGAAAAAGTGAGCGGTGTGCTAGGTCTGGCCTTCGGCTGCGGCCGGGGAACCGCTACGCAGATGATGCACCCAGGCCGGCGGCACGTTGGGAACGACGAGATTGCGGCCGATCGCCCGTCCGCGGCGGGCCACGGCCATAGCCTCCCCGACCCCCCGGAGCCGCGCCCGCTCGTCGCGGCCACTGATGAGCGACCGCATCGGCCGGACGCCGACGTACTCGAAAAACGACATCGTGCCGCCGGGGCGAAGCAGCCGCAATGTGACTTCGAGAATGCGGGCGACGACGTCGGCGTCGAAATTATTGAATGGCAGGCCGGAGACGATCACGTCGTACGTGCCTTCGCCGTCGACGTCTTCAATGGGGCAATGCAGGATTCTGGTTCGGTCGGCCGCCGGGCGAAACAGCGGGTCGCCTTGCAATCGCTCGTGGAGTCGGCGAACGAACGATTCGTTGAGTTCGACCAGGTCGAGCGTGTCGCCCGCGGCGAGGCCGTCGATGATCCACCGCGTAACCGCCCCCGTGCCGGGCCCGACTTCGAGGATCCGCCGCGGCCCCCGGCCCTCGCGGACATGCCGGGCCAGCGCGCGGGCCAGCCAACGGCCGCTGGGCAAAATCGCCCCGGTGGAGTGAAAGCTGCGAACGAACTCGCCGAGAAACACACGATAATCGGCCCACCGCTGCGACATGCCGCAACTGTAGCCGCGGCAACGGCAGAGGGTCAAGCGGGCGGACGCTCGGCAAGTTCAACATGGTGTGTCGCGACGGCAAGGTCAACGGCATGAGATTCGCACCGCGGCGTCTGGCCGACCACGTACGCCGCAGAGGGCCCCAGGCTGTTGTTTGACCTCGCCCAAAGGGATACATTGGGATGTCAACGTCATGGAGCCTCGCGCACTTTTGCGATTCTTTCGCGTCAAAGTTGATATTTGCGTCGTCGTCCAACTCGTACTCAAATCGGAGCAAATCTATGATCACCAAGTTTCGCACAAGTCTGGCTTACAGAGCCATTGGTCTCGCGTTGTTATGGCTCGCGTTGGGTGCCGTCACAGCCCGCGCAGCCGACGTGCTCAACCATGTGCCGGACACGGCGTTGGCCGTCGTGGTGGTGAATAACGCGGAGAAAGGGAGCGAAAAGGTCGACCGGCTTGCCGCACAACTCATGCTGCCGACGCCGAGCGTGCTCAATTTGCTCACCGGTAGGGCGAATATCGAGAAGGGATTGAAAACCGACGGGCCGGCGGCGGCGATCGTGTTCGCGCCACGCGACGGGCGGTCGGCACCGCGCGGGATGCTGCTGCTGCCGACGGACGATTACGACGCACTGATCGCGCAACTCGACCCCGACGACACGAAAGACAAGAAAACGCCGCTCACGCTGGCCGACAAGCTGATGGTCGCGGCCAAAGTAGGCGATTACGCGGCGTTCGTCGAACCGCGCGACGAAGCGCTGCTCGACGACGTGCTCTCCGGCAAGACGAGCATCGGCTCGCAAGTCGGCGACATGGCCAAATGGCTCGACGCCCAGGACGCCTACGCCCTGGCCACCAGCAGCGGCATTGCAATGGCCGCGGAGAAGATTCTCGAAGCCATGGAGCAGGCGAAGGACCAGTTCGACAACTTGGGCACGGAAGAACAGGTCGAAACCATCAAGATGGTGTTCGCGATGTATGGCGACCTGTTCAAGACGGCCAAGAGCGAGTTGGCGTTTGCGGCACTGGGTGTGCGCGGCGAAGACAAGGGCCTGCACATGACCAGCCGCATGGCGTTCAAATCCGGTTCCGCGGCGGACAAGTTCGCGGCGACGGTTTCGGCGCCGAAGCAGAAGCTGCTCTCCGGCTTGCCCAGCGGCGACTTCGTGTTCGCCGGCGGTGCGGAATTCTCGGCGAAATCGATGAAATACTTCTACGATTGGTCCGCCAAAATGATGCGGTCGATGCCGGGTGGCAAAGATCTCAAGCAGGAGGACATCGACACGCTGATGAAGCTGTCGGCCGAACAGATGGCCGGATTGAAATCGGCTTCATTCGCGATGTACGTTCCCGAGGCCGACGCGGCGTTGTACGAAAGCATCGTGGCGGTGATGAACGTCAAAGACTCCGCAGCGTTCATGTCGAGCTACGCCAATTCGATCGAAGCGATGACCGCGCTGGCCAAAAAAGTTAAGAGCCCGTTTCTGACCGAAGGAAGCGTCGAAAAAACGAAGATCGACGGCAAGGCGGCCCTGGAATTGACGCTGAAGATGCCGGCCGCGGCCGGCGATCCGACGACCGCCGAATTGATGAAGAAGATGTTCGGCAACGCGGAGAACATCAAGGCCTATATCGTCGCCATCGACGCCAAGACCGTGGCGCTCGGATACGTCAGTCCGGATGCCGTGCGGCGGGCAATGAAAGCGGCCGGCGGCAAGGGGATCGCGGCGAATACGAACGTCATGAAGGCCGCGGAACTGCTGCCCGAAGGATGTCAGGTGGTCTCGTTCCTCAGTCCGAAAGGGCTGATCGACATGGTAATCCGCCTCGTGCCCGGCGTGGAATTCTCGCCGGTGCCCGCGCTAGTGGGAGATTTCCCCAATACGCCGCCGATCGGCTTCGGCATCAAGGTGTCGGCAAGCGGCGTCGAGACCGACATGGTCGTGCCGGAAGAAACGCTCGAGGCGATCGGCACCACGATCGCGCGAGCCCGCGCCGTTTCATTCGAGTCGCGGTGAGTCTTGCCCACGACAAAGACCGCCAATTTAGCCCCCGGTGAACACACCGGGGGCAACGACGGAACGTCGCCGGCCCCGCACGCTCCAACCCTACAGGCAAACAATCAGCACGCCGGTAAGGCCTAGCAGCACGCCGAACGTAACGATGGTCAGGAGCACCGCCGCGACGCTACGGCTGGCTTCGAGGTCTTCGTCGATCAACGACCGGCGGCGGTTGTTGCTGAACGAATTCCACACCGGATGCTTGCGCCCGTCGTCGTAGAGTCCTGGACCGAATCCGGACGTTGTTGTGTCGGCCATCGTGTTCTCCGTGCTCCATGTGGCAAGACTTCGACGACCAACCGCGACGCGCAACGGGGCTGCGCGTCCTCTTATCGGGGCCGCCGATGCCAGCACGAACGCACACCGCGTGCCAAAACGCCCACCGCCCGAGGGCGTGGTAAATGCATGCCACCGTTCGCCGCGCGAACCTCTGGCTTGTGGCGTTTTTCTCAAGCGAATGCGCAATGTCGACGATGGCCGCAACCGAGTCTTGCGCCCCAATTCCAGCAGCGCAAAAACACGGATGAGCCGAGCGGATCAGCACGCCGCGTGCGAAAACGCGCGCGTCAATTCGCTCGGTTAGCGATTGTTACCGCCATCATCTGTTACCGCCATCATCGCCCGCGGGCTTGGCGGCGGCGTCCGGTGAGTCTCCCGCAGGCGGCGTGGCGGAACCGGCGTTCGCGTCGCCGTCATTCGTTTTGGCGCCGCTGAGCACGGCATCGTTCGGAGCGGCGTCCTTGGACGCATCCCCGCCGGCACTTGCCGCACCCCCGCCGGCGTCAGCTCCACCCGCAGCCGCTCCGCCTGCGGCTCGTTTGGCCCGCTCCGACTCGAACCACTGGTGCTCCGGCCGCGCGAGGATATCGTCGATCGCCTTGCGGACGGCGGCGGCTTCTTCAGCGTGGCCTTCTTTCTCGGCGTGGTCGGCGATCTCGCGGGCTTGCGGGACGAGTTCCACGTAGAACCGCTCGGCGACTTCGTACATGCCGTGCCAGTGGGCGTAGTCCGGCGC
>JBBDYI010000028.1:0-8685 GCA_040901705.1 Pirellulales bacterium
CCTGTGACCCCCAGCTTGTCGAGCTGGTGCTCTAACCAACTGAGCTAATCGCCCGCAGTTATTGCGGTTTGGTTTGCCGATCACCACGCGATCGACTTCGGCGGTGGGCTTACTCGGTGCTGAAAAGCAGGCCAAATAGACGCCACTACGCCGGGGTTTCTCGATCACTTGAGAAACTTTGGTTGGGTCGTCCTATGGTAGGCTCGCCCGGTCGGTTCGTCAAAGGGTCGAACTTGTGGCGTTGTATTCTGCGGCGTTCTGTTGACCGCGGCGTGGATGGCGGGAGGGGTGGCGCGCGGCGGCGCGGCAGCCTTCGGATTGCCGGTGGATCGCAACCGAGGTATTCTACGCATCAGTGGATTCTTATGAAATGAGCCGCAGCGGCTCTACTATGTTCGCCGCAATTGTTGCCCGCCCCGGCGACTCTTGGCGCGGCGGCGACCGGAACCGTGATCGGCGGCGCTGCGGGCTGCGGAAGGAGACCGGAGTCATTGGCCATGCGGTGGACTACGACCGTTATCGTCGCGACGCTTGCCGGCATGTCCGTCGCTTGGGCGGATGACGGGCCGGCCACGGCGACGGTGCGCGTTGTGCCGGCGGCCGTTCGCCTGACGTCGCCGGAAGCTTCCGAGCAGCTTTTGGTACTTGCGGGCGATGGCCGCGGCGGCGAAATGGACGTTGCGCGGGCGGCGACGTATCGGGTCGTCGACGCGGGCATCGTGGCAGTGTCGCCTTCGGGTCGCATCGATCCGATCGGCGACGGGAAGACGCGCATCGCGGTGAGCCACGGCGGGAGCGAGGTGTTCGTGCCGGTCGAAGTTCGCGGCGTCGGCGCGCCCGCGCCGATTTCGTTTCGCCGTGACGTCATTCCCGTGCTTTCCAAGGCCGGGTGCAATTCCGGCGGTTGCCACGGCAAGGCCGAGGGTCAAAACGGCTTCAAACTCAGCGTATTCGGCTACGACCCGGCCGCCGATCATCAAGCGATCATCTCGCAGGGCCGCGGCCGCCGCGTGTTTCCCGCCGCGCCGGACAACAGTCTGCTGTTGCTCAAAGCGACGGCGAAAGTACCTCATGGCGGCGGCCGAAAAATCGACGCCGACTCTCGCTGGTATCGCGTCGTCCGCCGCTGGATCGCCGAAGGCATGACGCTCGACGAAGAATCCGCCGATCCAGTTGCTCGCATCGCCGTCGAGCCAAGTGAAGCGACGCTCGCGGCCAACGCCGAGCAGCAACTTCGCGTGGTCGCCATCGACGCGGCGGGCGGAGAGCGCTGCGTCACCGCCGAGGCCGACTACCGATCGAACCAAGACACGATCGCCGGCGTGAGCCGCGACGGCGTCGTTCGCGCCACCGACGTGCCCGGCGAAGCCGCCATTCTCGTTCGCTATCTGGGCCACGTCGCCGTGTGCCGGGTGATTCGTCCCCGCGAGGGCGGCGACATTACGCGACCGGCCGAGCGCAACTTCATCGATCGCCTGGCCTGGGACAAGCTCGTGCGATTGCGGATCGCTCCGAGCGAACCGGCCGACGACGCGACGTTTCTCCGTCGGGTCTACCTCGACACGATCGGCACATTGCCCACGCCCGCCGAAGCGCGGCGTTTTCTCGCCGAGGAATCGCCCGACAAACGGCGTCGGTTAGTGGCCGAACTGCTCGACCGCCCGGAGTATGCCGACTATTGGGCGCAGCAGTGGTCGGACCTGCTGCAAATCGACAAAGACATCGTCGGCCCTCAAAGCGCGGTCGCGATGACCCGCTGGGTGCGCAGTCGGATCGCGGCCAACGCTCCGTTCGATGAATTTGCCCGCGAAGTCCTGACGGCGCAAGGTTCGACGCTGGCCGAGTCTCCGGCGGCGTTTTTCCAGGTCCACAACGATCCGCAGAAGCTTGCCCGCTCGGTGAGTCAGCTCTTTCTCGGTGTGCGAATCGAGTGCGCACAATGCCACCACCATCCTTTCGAGCGCTGGGATCAAAAAGACTACTTCGCGCTGGCGGGGTTCTTTACGGGCGTCGAACGGGTCGGGTCGCCGATTGGCGGCGTCAAGATCGTCGACCGCACCGGCAAAGACCTGACGCATCCGCGGACCGGACAAATCGTGCCCACGGCGGCTCTCGGTTCGCCGCCGGTCGACTTTTCGCAACACGACGACCGCCGCCGCGTTTTCGCCAATTGGGCGACCAGCGTGGAGAACCCGTATTTCGCCCGCACGATCGTCAATCGCCTGTGGGCCCACTATTTCGGCCGCGGACTAGTTGAACCGGTTGACGACCTCCGCGCCACCAATCCCGCGACGAACGAACCGCTGATGGACGCGCTGGTCGAGCATCTCGTTGCGGTGCGGTTCGATATCAAGCAGTTCACGAAAACGCTGCTCGACTCGCAACTGTACCAACTCGCCAGTGGGCCGACCGAATCGAATCGCCTCGACGAGCAGAATTATTCGCACGCCGCCTGGAAGCCGCTGCCGGCCGAAGTGTTGCTCGACGCCATTTCGCAAGCGACCGCGGTCGACGCCGAGTTCGTCGGCTGGCCGCGCGGCTACCGCGCAATCGACATCTGGGACAACAAACTGCCGTCGCACTTTCTCGAAGTGTTCGGCCGCCCGACGCGACAGTCGGTCTGCGCGTGCGAACGGGGCGTCGAGCCAAGCATGGCCCAAGCGCTGCACTTGATGAACGCCGAGGCAACGAACGAGAAGATGCAGCACCGCGACGGCCGGGCGGCGGAGTTGGCCCGGTCCGACTTGCCGCCGGAGAAGATCATCGACGAGTTGTTTCTGGCCACGATGTCGCGGTTTCCCAATGACGCCGAACGCAAAGCGATGTTGGCGGCATTTTCGTCGTCACAATCGACCATCGCCGACCGTCGTACGGCGGCCGAGGACGTACTATGGACGTTATTGAACACCAAGGAGTTCGTGTTCAATCACTGAGCCGGAGTTTGCCATGTTGAAAAAAGTCTTCGGCGTCGACAACCACTTTTGCGATCGCATTACGCGTCGAAAGATGTTGCGGATTGGCGGTGCCGGCGTGCTTTCCGGCTTGTCCCTGCCCACGCTGTTGCAGTTGCAGGCCCGCGCGGCGACCGACCGGCCCGCCAAGGCCAAGGCGTGCATTTTCATCATGCTCGAAGGCGGCCCGAGCCACATCGACATGTGGGATCTCAAGCCCGACGCGCCGGCCGAAATTCGCGGCCCATTCAATCCGATTTCGACGGCGGTGCCCGGCACGCAGGTCAGCGAGATTCTGCCGCTGTCGGCCAAAGTCGCCGACAAGTTTACAATCCTCCGCTCGCACAGCCACACGGACAACGCCCATCAGACCGGTCGGCATTGGGTGCTCACCGGCTATCCGCCGAACTTCCCCGACGGGCAGGCCAAAGGCGTGCCGTTCAACGAACTGTATCCGTCGATCGGCTCGATCGTCTCGCGCGAACTTGGTCCCGGCGGCAGCGTGCCGCCCTACATCGAAGTGCCCGAACCGCTCGGTCCCGGCGGGCCCGGTTTCTACGGCGCGAAGTACGGTCCGTTCACGATCGACAACGATCCGGTGCAGAGCGACTTCGAGGTTCGCGACTTGAACGTTCCCGATTCGGTTGCCGACGAGCGCTTCCTGCGGCGACGCAAACTGCTGGAACGTGCCGAAGCGCTCGGCGAAAGTTCTCGCGCCACCGGCCGCGCCCGCACGCTCGCGTCGTACTATGAAAAGGCCGTCGACCTCGTCACTTCGCCCGAAGCCCGCCAGGCGTTCGACATCGGCGGCGAAACACCCGCGATGCGCGAGCGGTACGGCATGACGTCGATTGGCCAGTGCGCGTTGCTCGCGCGGCGGTTGGTCGAAGCCGGCTGCCGCTTCATCGGCATCTCGCACGGCAGTTGGGACACGCACACCGACAACTTCGCCAGCCACAAGAAAGCCCTCGTTCCGCCCACCGACCGCGCGCTCAGCGCGTTGCTCACCGATCTCGACGAACGCGGCATGTTGGACGAAACGCTCGTCGTGATGATGGGCGAGATGGGCCGCACGCCGCGCATCAACAAGGACGCCGGACGCGATCACTGGTCGCAGTGTCAAAGCGTCATCCTTGCCGGCGGCGGAATCAAGCGCGGCGCGGTCGTCGGCGAAAGCGACAAAACCGCCAGCATTCCGATCACGCATCCCTACGGCGTGCAGGATCTGCTCCGCACGATTTTCCATCTCCTCGGCGTCGATGCCGATAAGGTATATCACACGCCGCTCGGCCGCCCCGTGCCGATCGTCAGCGGCGGCAAACGAATCGACGAGGTGTTGACATAACGCCCATCGCGACGCCGTATGGCATTCCCGTAGGGTGCTCTGTGAGCACCTTTCGAACGCCGGTGATATACCAAGAGATTCGACGCGCTCCCGGCGTGCTCACAGAGCACTCTACCACCACGCGAACAATGCCAGCCTCACGAACGCAATACACCGTTTTCGTCATCGCCATCGGGCTGGCGGCGAATGTGCTCATCGTGCCGGCCGCGGCACAAAAGTCGCCCCTTCTCGGCTACGCCTTTCCGCCGGCGATCTCCATCGGTCAATCGACCGAGGTTCAGCTTGGCGGCTTCGACTTCACGCCCGACATGCAGTGGTTCGTCCACGACGACCGCGTGAGGCTGGAGATTCTCGGTCCGCCCGGCGAACACCACGTTCCGCCGCCGCCGTATTGGACCGGTCCGCGCGTCAGCACGCCGGCGCTGCCGATTCCTCGCGAAACGCGGGGCCGCATTGCCGTCGATAAAGCCGCGCCTGAAGGCTTCGTTCGCTGGCAAGTCGCCAACGCCAACGGCTCATCGTCGACCGCCATGCTGTATCTGAGCCGCGGCCGCGAGATCGTCGAATCGCGCGTCGCCGATCGGCCGCAGCGGCTCGATTCACTTCCCGTCGCCGTGTCGGGACGGCTGGGTCGTTTGACAGAGGTCGATCGCTACGAGTTGGTAGCCGAACGCGATGGGCTTGTGTCGGTCGACCTGATGGCCCGGCGGCTTGGCTCCGATTTCAACGGCGCGATCGAAGTCCGTGATGCCGCTGGAAAAATGCTCGTCGATTACGCGGACACGCTCGGCGTCGACGGCGGCGTGACGTTCGCCGCGAGTAAAGGTCACGCCTACACCGTCGGCCTGCACGATACCGACTTCCGCGGCGACAGGGCATACGTCTATCGCCTCGCGCTCACCTACGGCCCACGGGCCGTCGCGGCGATCGGGAACAACACTCTCAAGGAAACTTCCCGACCGACCGACGCTGTGGTTGAGGTCGCAGTCGACGTCACCAGCCGACTTCCTCTCGACGCCGGTGAACATCGCCACACTTGGCGCGTTGAAAAGGACGAATACTGGTCCATCGCCGCCCAGTCGTTCGCCATCGGCGGTGGGATCGACGTCGCTCTTGCCGTGGTCGACGCGGAGGGCAAGCCGATCGGCGAGAACGACGACGCCGGCGGCACGACCGATGCCGCATATTCGTTTCGCGCCGCCACCGCGGGCGACTACACCTGCATCGTCCGCGCCATGTCGACGCGCGTCGGAGCCGACGACGAAATCTACCGATTGCAAATCGTTCGCCAGGTGCCGGACTTCTCGCTTTCCGTGCCGCAGCAAATCAATCTTCCCTCCGGCGGGACGAGCGAGCTTGTCGTGACGGCCACGCGGACGGGAGGTTTCGCCGGCCCGATCCGCCTCGCGATCGACGGCTTGCCGGACGGTGTCACGATCGAGGGCGATCCGACCATCCCTGCCGACAAGAACGAAGCGAAGCTCACGCTGGTGTCGGCCAAAGACGCCGCGGTCGTCGCGACGGCGATTCGAATCCGCGGCACTGCTGAGATCGACGGCAAGCAGGTCACGCGCACCGCCTCGGCCGTCGCGGCCGGAAACCTTTGCCCGCGCACCGACGACGAGCGGCGCACGACGCAAGTTCTGCTGGCGATCACCATGACGCCGCCTTTCGAGCTGCGCCTCGTCGACCACGAACGCCAGCGCGCCGTCAATCGCGGCACAACGTATCGCGCCGAATTCGAAATCGTCCGCCAAAACGGCTTCACCGGCGAAGTGCGGCTCGAAATGGCCGCCCAGCAAGCCCGCTATCGCCAGGGCATTCGCGGCGGAACCGTCACCGTATCGGCCGATGCCGATCGCGCGCTGTATCCGTGTTTCATGCCGGAATGGCTGCCGACCGATCTGACGCGGCGGATGCTGGTCAACGCAGTCGCCGCCGTCCCCGACCCGCAGGGCCGCCCGCGCTATCTCGTCCAACCGGCCAGCGGCCGCATCACCATGATCCTCGAAGGGGCACTGCTCAAACTCACCGCCGCCATCAAAGAACCGACGCTACGCCCCGGCGGGACGCTCGACGTGCCGGTCGTCATCGCTCGTTCGAGCAAACTCGCGTTGCCGGTAACAGTCGAACTCGTCGTGCCCGACGAATTCGCAGGCACGCTCCGCGCCGAACCGCTCGTACTAGCTCCCGGCCAGGACCGCGGCACGCTGCGAATCGCGGCCGACGCAGCCGCGATGCTCGACGGCGACTGGCCCCTGACGCTAACTGCCACGGCACTCGAAGAAGAAAAATGGCCCGTGGTGTCGCAAGCCGAGATTACGGTCCGCTTTCCGAGCCATTAACCGCGTCACTCCATCCTCACGCCGGGTGTCATCACTGCGGGAATCGGCGCCAGGCGTCGTCCCAAGGCCCCTCAACGGCGAACTGATCGAGGAACACGCATATCGCTTCACGCCATGTACCCGCTCGGCCGTTACGGCGCGCCGCACCGCCAAACGCGCCGCGTTTTCTCTCCCAGCGAAAAAACCCCGCTCGCGGTGCGGACAGAGGCATACCATAATCCACTATCCCCAACACTTGACGAGCCAAGAAAAGGTCGGGCAAAGCGGCCAGTCAATTCACGAATTCGCCGGACTAAACCTTCGCCCGCCCGACGGCGCCGCCGCTCAGGCTCCAAATGCTAAACCTCCACGCCCCAACGTCGCCCGCCTGGCTCGTCCAAATCGACGGCCACCTGGAAGAACTGCTCATCGACCATGCGCATTGCGAGAAGAAAGCCGCCGGCGTGGCGATGAATCTCATCTTCGCCTACGTCGACCATGAAGACCTTTGCCGCGCGCTCTCCGAAATCGTCCGCGAGGAGCTCGAACACTTCAACATGGTGCTCGACGTGCTGCGTTCGCGCGGCATGAAGTTCCGCCGCCTCGCCCCCAGCAGCTACGGTAATCGCCTGGGCGAACTTGTCCGCAGCACCGCGCCGTCGACCGCATGCTGGTGGCCGGCCTGATCGAAGCGCGAAGCTGCGAACGCTTCGGCCTGTTGGGCGAGCACTTCGCCGGCAGCGACCCGGAACTTGCCGCGTTTTTCGGCGGCCTGTTCGAGTCCGAAGCCCGCCACCACAGCACTTACGTCCGGTTCGCCAAAGAATTCGCCGACGAAGCCGCGGTCCACGCACGCCTACTAGAACTCGCCGAACAAGAGGCCGCAATTATCGCCCAAGGCGACCCGTTTCCAAGAATGCACAATTAGAGCAGGGGGCGGGGATCAGAGCAAGTTCTCGTAGCGGGCCAGGAGCAACAATCCCTGACCCCCGACACCTGACCCTCGACCCCCGTTTCAAACGTCGATCACCGCCTGCCCCACGTACATCTGCAATATCTGGCTCTGCACCTTGATCGCCCGCAGCAACACCCAAATCTGATCCGGAGAAAACTTCTTCGGGTCGCTGCTGGCAAGCTCTTCCAATTCCTGCGTCATCGCCTCGTGCTGGTCGGTGGCCGCTTGCAGCCGCATCCCCATCTGTTGCCAGGCCGTGGACAGTTCCGAATCATCCTCGAGCGCGTTGACGTTGTCGACGTAATTCGTCAACAGCAGGCACAGCCGCGCAACGTCGCGCGGCATGGCGTCGGGCTGAAGGTGCTCGATTCGCGAGGCCAACTCGGTGCAGTTCATCTCAGCTTGCCTTTCGACGATTACGACATGATGCCCGCCGCCGCGAAACACCGTCGGCCGGTGCGTCGCGACGCTCGCTTGGGCAGGAACCGTTCGTTGTTAGTTTATACGACGTGATTGACGCGAGGCGGCCGGTGTGTCGTGTTCGCCACGACTTCGTCGCCCGCGTTCGGCTCCAGGCCGCATCGACCGAGACGTGAAAAAATGGACCGACTATTCGGCCACGGGTCGCTGCCGCCACGCTGGCCGTCGTGTACGCCGACCGCCAGCGTGGCCGCTCTATCGATACTTTAGCTCGAATTCGCCACGCGGCGGCCTTCACCACAAGATTTCCCAGCCGACGTCGCTTGCGATCGTTACAGCCGCCAGAATCCACCTCTGGCGCGGCGCAATATCCACCCCGCAGGAAGATACGCGCTCCTGTACCGGAGCCGCGCCATCGGACTATGCAGTTTGCCGCGATTCCAGTTCGCGCTTAAGGAGCAATCCGTCCCGGATAAAGCGATCTGGATTGTCCCGAACTGCCTTAATAAAGCGGTTCTCGTAGAGAGCAAGGCCGTCGAAAAAGTCCTTGTTCAATCATCATTTGCAGTTTCGCGTCACGCCGGGCGGATTACAGCAGCAATGGTATCGGCTGCAAGAAATCTTGTTTCCGTGGCACGAACAGATTCAAGCCGAAGCGCTCGACGCCGCCGTGTTGCACGCCGCCGAGAC
>JBBDYI010000029.1:0-8624 GCA_040901705.1 Pirellulales bacterium
TGAACATCCGTTCTACGGCGTGCGTACATAAATTGGTCACCTTCAAAGGGCTGATCGTGGAGACTCCTTTACGAATGCGCATGGAGACAATCATTACGCAACGTTTTTCTCTTCTGACCCAGGCGGCATTGGTTGGGCAGGGCCAGCTTATTATTTGGTTCCGGCGACAGGGAATCCGGGGACGACGGCACCGCCCGCCGACGGTGGGGCGGCAGGTTTCGACATCTTGCCGGAGCAGCAAGTTGCGAAGAATACTCTCGTAGTTGGATCCGTTCTGGACGTTACTGCCGATCCGTATACTTCGGGGAACATTACCGTGAGCGGCTTTTCCGCGTTCGGTGCCACGGATGATGGCCGGATAAAGCCCGATGTAGTTGGCAACGGCCAGGATGTTCGCTCGACCTCTGCCGCTGGCGGATATTTGATCGGCTCGGGAACATCGTTCGCTTCGCCGAATGTCACCGGTACTGCCGCCTTGCTGCTTGAACACTATCGCAACCTTTACAACGACGCAGATCCGCGAAGCGCCACGCTGAAGGGGACGTTGATCCACACGGCGTTCGACGCGGGGAACGTGGGGCCGGACTATCGGCATGGCTGGGGATTAGTGGACGCGGCGGCGGCGGCGACGTTTTTGACGAATACGGTGACGCCGACCGGGACGGACCGGCTGTTGGAAGAGACGTATGCAGGGCTGGAGAAAACGTACGACGTTATTTCCGATGGGACGGGTCCGCTGAAGTTGACGATCGTGTGGACAGACCCGGCGCCGACGACGCTGCCGGGGGCCGGGTTGGATGACGCCACGAGCGTGCTGGTCAACGATTTGGACCTGTGGGTGACGGGGCCGGGCGGAACCTATCGTCCGTGGACGCTCAACCCCGCGAATCCGAACAACGCGGCGGTGCGGACGGTGCGAAACGACCGCGACAACGTCGAGCAGGTGCTGATCGACGCGCCCGCGGCGGGAAAGTACACGATCCACGTGGGTCGCGATCCGGGGCAGGGGACGTTCAATCAGGAGTTCTCGCTGCTGGTGAGCGGGATCGACGCGGCGCCGCAGGTGACGAAGGTTTGGATCGATTACAGCGGCTCTACGGCCGCACCTCTGGAAATCAAAACAGGGACGGAATTCAACGTCGACGCGGAAGAAGTTAACCAGCAGATTATGTCCGCGCGGATCGGCGGCGTGTTCGACACGATTACGATCGAGTTCAGCGAACCGGTGAACGTTCAGCAAGCCGACCTCGTCGTATATGGCAACGCGGGTTGTCCGGGAGCGTCCGTGCTACCGAAGATCAACGGCGCGGCGGGATTCGCGGTCAACGGGAATCAGGCAACCTGGAAGTTCGATTTGGGACTGACCGACCCTTGGAACAATCCACAATTTCACAGCAATCAGATATTGCTTAAACTCGACGCGGACACAGTGTTCGGCGTGAAAGACAATCCACCGAATACCACGGAATTCAACAAACTTGACGGCGATTGGATCAACCCGGAGGGCTTCTCCGACTTCGAGGGCAACAACCAGTTTGCGTCGGGCAACGGAATCGGCGGAAGCGATTTCGAGTTTCGCATGACATTGATGCGTTCGGACCTGAATCGCGACGGACTGGTGAATGGCCCGGATTCGACGCGGTTCGTGGAAATCTTCCTGGGGACGACCGATCCGACGCTGCAACAATTCGACGAGGGCGATTTGAATAGCAGCGGTTCCGTCACCGGGGCGGACGCGAACCTTTTCGTCGACGACTTCCTTTACGTTGGCGGTAACTTTTTCGCATGGCCGGGGTGTGGCGGTGGGAGTGAATCGTTGATGGGCGGCGGCGGCGAGTCGCTGATGGCGGTTGGCGCGATGACCGAAGCCCAGCGGCGGGCGAGTTTGGCGGAGGATCTGCGCGCGGCGATCGACTCGTACATCAAACGTTTCGGCACGCCGAACCGCGAACGACTGGCGGAGCTTTACGATACGATCGAGGAGTTGGAAGCAGCGGCGGGCGCGGGGTCGGGCGAGGCGAAAGCGGCGGACGCCGTCGTGGTGGCGCGCGGCGGGCAGGAGGCCGCGGAGAACGATCTTGCTTCTCGACGCGAACGCGGGACGCTTCGTGCGGTAAAGATGACCGATTCCAGCAGCAACGCCCGACGCGAGACGTTGCGGGCGGTCGATTGGGCGATGGAGGGGACGAACGAATCGGCGACGGCGCGACGCTCGACCCGCCGGGTCCGGGCACTATCGCGATTGCCTGATGCGGCGATTGGCTTGAACTCGATCGCAGACTTGGCGGCATAGACGAGCGCCGTCAGGTAGGGGACCGGCCGACGCGAGCGAACAAACGGCGCGCGTACTGCTTCCGGCTCGCGCTGTCTCCGCCGCGACGGTGGCCCCACCCGACGGCACGGGCTTCGCTGGGCCGAAAAAGGCGTATAATTCTCGCAGCGAGCGCCGCGGGTGCTCCACGCCCGCACTGGCCTGAGCTTCGCATGTCTACCGCCACGTCTACACACTCCGCCGCGACGACGCTGCGCCTTAAAGATGTTGGCAAGACCTACCAGATGGGTGAGGTCGCCGTTGAGGTGTTGCGGGGGATCAATCTGGAGGTGAAGGAGGCTGAGTTGCTGGTGATGGTTGGCCCTAGCGGGTCGGGCAAGAGCACGATTCTGAACATTATTGGCGGGATGGATTCGCCGTCGGTGGGGCGCGTTTGGTATCGCGACGAAGAGATCACCGCCGACGACAACCGAGCGCTGACTCGGTATCGGCGCGACAAGGTGGGCTTCGTGTTTCAGTTCTACAATCTCGTGCCGAACCTGACGGCGAAGGAAAACGTGATGGTGGCGACTGAGATCGTCCGCAATCCGTTGGACGTCGACGAGGTGCTGGACATGGTCGGGCTGGGCGAGCGGAAGGATCATTTTCCTTCGCAGATGTCGGGCGGCGAGCAGCAGCGGGTGGCGATCGCGCGGGCGTTGGCAACGAACCCCGAGTTGGTGTTGTGTGACGAACCGACCGGCGCACTGGACTTCGAAACCGGCAAGCGGGTGCTACGGCTGTTGGTCGACGTGAATAACAACCTCGGCAAGACGGTGCTGATCATCACGCACAACACGGCGATCGCGCCGATCGCGCATCGCGTGCTGCATTTGCGTAGCGGGGAGATCGTCGAAGTCGAAGTCAACGCGACCCGCGCTGCGCCGGAGGAGGTCGTGTGGTGAAAACCCTCGACCGCAAACTTCGCCGCGATTTGCGCGGGGCGCTGGGTCGCATTTTGGCGATCTTGAGCATCATCGCGATCGGCGTGGCGGGCTACGTCGAGATGCGGTCGTGTTACAACAATCTGTCGTCGGCGAAGGACCGCTACTACGCGCAATGCCGGATGGCCGATTTTTCGGTCGAGGTGAAGAAAGCGCCGCTCTCCGATCTGGCGGCGATCGCCCGGATGCCGGACGTGGTCGAGCTGCGGCCGAGGATCGTGTTCTTTGCGACGGTCGATCTCGAAGGCGAGCCGGAACTGCTCAACGCCCAGGTTCTCTCGCTGCCGGACGAGCGGAAAGCGGCCGTGAACGATATCGTGCTCAAGCGGGGCAGCTATTTTTCCGCCTCGCGCGACAACGAGGTGATCGTCAGCGACGCTTTCGCGCGACAGCATCGGCTCGGCCCCGGTCAGTGGATTCATCTGATCATGAACAACCGCCGGCAGGAGTTGTTCATCGTGGGGACGGCGATCAGCAGCGAATTCGTGTATCTGGTCGGACCCGGCGCGATCACGCCCGATCCGAAGCATTTTGGTGTGTTCTATCTCAAGCAGCGTTACGCGGAAGAAGTGTTCAACTTCGAGGGGGCGGCGAACCAGGTGGTCGTCCGCGTTTCGCCGGAAGCGCAGGAGCACGTCGACGGCCTGATGCGGCGGGTGGAAACATTGCTCGCCGACTACGGAGTGATGTCGACGACCGCCCGCAAGAATCAGGCGTCGAACCGGTTCATCAGCGAGGAGATCGAAGGGCTCAACACGTTCTCGCGGATCATGCCGACGATTTTTCTGGTCGTGGCGGCGCTGGTACTCAACGTGCTGATGACCCGAATGGCCGAACAGCAGCGGACGGTCATCGGCACGCTCAAGGCGATCGGCTACGGCGACGGGCAATTGTTCTGGCACTTCATCAAGTTCGGGCTGTTCATCGGCGTCATCGGCGGCGTGGTCGGATCGATTCTGGGGTATTTCCTAGCCGGCTGGCTGACGGGCATCTATACGAAGTTTTACGAGTTTCCCGATCTGTCGAACCGGTTGTATCCGGGCCTGATGCTCGAAGGGCTGGCGATCAGCGTGACGTGCGCCGTGGGCGGGACGATCTATGGCGCGCGGAGCGTATTGAAGCTGAATCCGGCGTCGGCGATGCGGCCAAAACCGCCGGCGCAGGGCAAGCAGATTTTTATCGAGCGCGTCGCGTGGTTGTGGCGGCAGCTCGGCTCTGGGTGGCGGACCGTACTGCGAGGGCTGTTTCGCAATCGCTTCCGCACCGTCGCTGGGATGACCGCCGCCGCGCTTGGGACGGCGATTCTGGTCACCGGATTGATGATGCGCGAGTCGATGGACTACCTGATCGAGTTTCAATTCAATCGCATTCAGCGGAGCGACATCGAATTGCACTTCAAAGACGAGCGCGGCATCGATGCCTTGAGCGAGGCCAAGAATCTGCCCGGCGTCGACCATGCCGAACCGATTCTCGAAGTGGTTTGCACGTTCACCAACGGCCCCTACCGCCGCCGCGGCGCCGTGACCGGTCTACTTCGCGGCGCGCGGCTGACGATTCCGCGCGACGAAACCGGCGCGCCGGTCCGGCTTGCGCCCGTCGGTTTGACGATGACGCGAATGCTGGCCGATATTCTGCACCTGCGGGTGGGCGACGAGGTGACGATTCGGCCGATCCGCGGCGAGCGGCGGGATCTCGTCGCGCCGATCAGCGCCATTACGGACACGTTTCTGGGGTTGTCGGTGTACGCCGACTTTCATTACCTCAACTCGCTGGTCGGCGAGGAGTATGCCGTGTCCGGCGTGCAACTGGCGACCGACAAGTCGCCGAGCGTGCAGCGTGCGCTGCACAAGGAACTGAAAGACCTGCCGGCGATTCAGGCTGTCGCTAGCCGCGCGCATATGATTCAGAATCTCAACGAAACCGTCATCGACACGCAGAAAACGTTTATTGGCGTGTTGATCGCATTCGCTGGGATTATTTTTTTCGGCAGCGTGCTGAACAACTCGTTGATCAGCCTCGCCGAACGGCAGCGCGAGGTGGCCACGTTTCGCGTGCTGGGGTATACGCCGTGGCAGATCGGCGGGCTGTTCTTTCGCGAAACGGCGGTCGTCAACGCGGCCGGCACGCTGCTCGGGCTCCCGCTGGGCTACGTCCTCTCGCTGGGCATCACCGAAGCCTACAACAACGAACTGTTCCGGATTGCCGTGCATACCCCGCCCAGACTGTGGGCGATCACGCTAGCACTCGCCGTCGCATTCACGATCATCGCCCACGGGTTCGTTCAGTGGGCCATACTTAAGATGGATTGGCTTGATGCGTTGAAAGTGAAGGAGTAGGGGGCAGGTGGCAGGGGACGGGGGACAGGGGACAGTAAGAAGCTGTCTACAAAGAATCGCCGAGGATACTTACTGTAGGAGGCGAATACTTTAGCCGACGAAGCCGCAAAGCAAGTGCCTCGGCGAAAGGATTCGCCTCCTACAGTGTGAAATACAAGCCCATTCTTCGTGGATAGCCACTAAATCAAACCACTAACCACTAACCACTGACCACTGACCACTATCCCTCCGCTCCCATGACCAAATCTAGAATTCTTCTCGCTGTCGCCGCTCTTGTCGTTGTTGCCGCTGGACTTAGCTTTTCGCAGTGGACCGGCGGGCAGAGTGTCGAATCGGCTCTTGTGCGGCGGGATACGATCGTTGAGTTGATCGACGAGCAAGCGAAGACGCGGCTGCCGGAAACGCAATTGGTCACGATGCCGTATGCCGCGCGGATCGAACCGATCGCGCTGGACGAAGGAGCACGGGTCGAAAAAGGGCAGGTCGTGGCGCAGATCGTGCAGCGCGATTTGGATCTACAGGTCAATCAGGCCGAAGCGGCGTACGAACGGCTGGAAGCGGCCTACGCGGAAAACGCCGACACTTCGGTCGAGGACACGTCGTACAAACAGGCGTTGGCGTTCGTCACTTCGATGACCGCCACGGTTGCTGCGGCCCGCGAACGGGTGAAGTCTGGCAAGGCGAAGCTCGACTACGCGCAGGGCAACTTCGAACGGATCAAGTCGCTGCGGCCTAGCGGCGCGAAGTCTTTGGACGACGAAGAACGGGCGCTGCTGTTGAAGATCGAAAGCGAAGTCGAATATCGGCAGGACGAACTGATCCTGGCCGCCATCGAAGCGACGCAAACCGCGACGGGCCTGATGCCGACGTTGGTGATGCAGTATATCGGCCGCAAGAGTCTGACCGGTGAGGTATGGAAGAAGCAGCAAGCCGAGGCCCTGGCCGCACTGGAACAGGCCAAGGTCGATCGGCAGCGTGGGACGATGCTTAGCCCCGTGGACGGCGTCGTGCTCGAACGCTACGACAGCAACGAGCGTTACGTCGCGGCCGGCACGGTGCTGCTGCGGATCGGGGAGCTGGACCGATTGGAAGTCGAATCGGAAGTGCTCACGCAGGACGTCGGCAACGTCAAGCCGGGCGATACGGCCGAAGTTTACGGTCCGGCGATCGGTGGGCGGCTGGCCGTCGCCGCGGTGGATCGCATTTTTCCGGCCGGATTCACCAAGATCAGTTCGCTCGGCGTCGAGCAGCAGCGGGTGAAGGTGATTCTTAAATTCACGCCGGAGGAGCTGAAGCGGCTTCGCGACGAGCGGCGGATGGGCGTGGAATATCGGGTGCGGGTGCGGATCATCACGGCGAAGAAAGACGACGCGCTCATCGTTCCGCGGTCGGCCCTGTTCCGCGGACCCGGCGGCGGGTGGCAAGTGTTCGCCATTCGCGGCGGCGAGGCGAAGCTTCAGGACGTGAAGATTGGTTTGTTGAACGACGAGATCGCCGAGGTGGTCGAAGGGTTGTCGGACGACGAGGAGGTCATCTTGGCGCCGGAGAGCACGATCGACGACGGTACGCGAGTAAGTGGTTCTCGGCGGGATTGAACGATGCAGTTCAGTCGTCGGGCTATTTCGCGGACCTACTCGTACTGCGCTGCGGTTCTCATGCTGCGATCGACCAGCAGCGCCTTCCATCCTGCATCTTGCGCGGCGCTATAGTCGTTTTTGACGTCGTCGCCGACAAGCAGAATCTGCTCCGCCGCCAAGCCTAGCTTTGCCTCGACGGTGCGAAAGAACTCTCGGCTCGGTTTGCGCCAGCCGATTTCGGACGAGACGAACACGTTGTCGGCCACGTCGAGTTCGGGCATCGCGGCGAGAAGCTGGTGCAAGCGGGCGTCGAAGTTCGATGCGACGCCGATGGTCAATCCCGCCTGGCGGGCTGTGACGAGTTGTTGGCGGGCCGCTTCGATCGGCGACCAATTCTGCGGGTCGGCGAAGTGGTCCCATAGGTCCGTGAAGAGTTCGGCATGGTGGGATGCTGCGCCGAATACGTCGCGGACGATTGCTTGCCAGCGGTGTCGCTCGCGGTGCTCGCTGGTGGCCCAACCGGCGGCGCGGTCGAGTTCTTCTTGGCGGGAGAGCGCAGCGCGGAATCGGCGGTCGACTTCGTTCTCGGTCCAGTCGGCGGCGATGCCGTGTCGGTGCGCCGCCGTTAAATACGCCGCCGCTACCGTTGGCTGCGGACGAATCAGCGTTCCAACGGCGTCGAACAAGACAGCGCGAATTGATTCGGACGAAGGCAGCATGGAAACTGTGCCCGGTGTAAATTGAGAATCTATATCGTAGCGATTGGGGAGGCGAATCAATTCGCCAACGGCATCGTCCGGCCGCGTTTTCGGCTCAAGCGTGCTTTCGGCGAAAGGATTCGCCTCCTACAGGCTGCGATTGCGCCGTCGCCCTGTCCGCTGTCCTTTGCCACCTGCACACTGACCACTGACAACTAACCGCTGCCCCCTATCCTATGCCCGAACTTCCTGAAGTCGAAACGATGCGGCGGGGCATTTTGCCGATCGTTGGCTTGGCCGTGGCCGACGTGGCGCGCACGGCTTGTGCGCGGAAGCCGATTCTGGTCGCGCCGCGCATCGATCGGTTTCGGCGACGGGCCGTTGGCCGGCGGGTGGTCGACGTGCGGCGGGCCGGCAAGCGCGTGGTGGTCGTTCTGGACACCGACGACGCGATCGTGTTCGAGCCGCGGATGACGGGATTGGTGCTGATCGCCGATCCGCCGGACGAGCAGTATCTTCGCGTGCGAGTTACGTTTGAGCCGTCGCGGGGCGCGGTCCGGCCGCGTGAGTTGTTGTATTGGGATCGTCGCGGCTTGGGAAGCGTTCGGTTGCTTTCGGCTGGGGAGCGAGCCGTCGCGTTTGGTCCGCCGCGGCTTGGTCCGGACGCGCTGGAGATTACTTGCGAACAGTTGGCCGCGAATCTGGGTCGGTCCCGACGAGCGATCAAAGTCGCGCTGCTCGATCAAACGGCGTTGGCG
>JBBDYI010000030.1:0-8623 GCA_040901705.1 Pirellulales bacterium
CGCGCGAAACACCAAATCAACACAAGATCAATTCCCCAGCCCGTGAACGGTTACTAGGAGTCGACCAACGGGCTTAACCTCACCCACGACCAATCCGCCGTAGAACGCAAGCGGCGTCTCCCCCTCGCCCTCGCCGTATGACTTCCTAGTCTTTGAACATTTTGGGCACTGACAACGGCGTGGCCGGTCGCGATGGCGTTGCGGCGCCAGCGTAGGACGGTTTGCGAACCAGTGGTGTATGCAAAGTCAAACGGTTGGCATTGGGATTATCGCAGGCGAGGAAGTCGCAATCCGAATCCATTACGGTGGCGAGGAACGCCACGTTACGGCTAAGCCGGTCCAGTTTGGCGACGACCAACGTTGCTTTGCTGCGCTTGGCGTGGGCCAGTGCCTTCGCTAGTTCGGGTCGATCTGGTCTACGTCCTGACTCGACTTCGACATAAGTGCGAAGGGTGGTCGCCCCGGTTTGCGAGGCGCACTGCTCCAACGCGGCTCGCTGGGCATCCATGCCCAAGCCAGACTTGCCCTGCTTGTCGGTACTGACGCGAAGGTAGCCGACGATCCTGGGGACTATGCGAGTAATGGCGATCATTGCTGGGGTTGGTTTGCTGGGGTTACTCGGCGAGGCGACCGCCTGCAAAGCGGTTTGAAGTGGGTTCGACTCCCACCGGCGTCTTTTCGCGTGGCGTGGCGGTAATTCCCCGGCGCCACGCAACGATTTTCAAGCAAGGTATTTCGCGGCTGGGCCAGCGGCGCGCGTCGCTCCGATCTTTGGACGGTTGGCGATCGCGTTCCGCGACTGGGTTATGACGAAGGCCGCGATGCAACAAGCGGCGAATCTGCACCATCAGCCGCGAACGTTGCTTGACCAGATTGTGGCGATGCCGCGAGACCGCTTGCAGCGCCCGATACGTTTCGCCAACCGGCGGCGTCGCCAGGCCGTAGCCTTTGATTGCGGCGTGGAAGATCGCCTCGAGATCGTTGTCGTCGGTCTTCTCGTCGCCATGCAGCGGGCGACGAAAATGGTTCGACGCGAAGGGATGAACGATCCGCGTGTCGATACCGGCGATACCCCGCACGACCGCCGCCAAGCCGACCGCTGCGACTGCGACGACGATGACGGCGGCTTCGCCAGTTTCCTGTGGGACATCACCGTCGGTGGTCTGCTGAATGCCGTCTTCGGCGGCAGCGAGTGGCGGCAGAGCGAAGACGCGTGTGGGCGGACCGTCTGGCGTCGTTGGTATCCGATTCCGATCCACGACGATCTGTTCGCGCCGTTTCCGTACTACCAGCACACGCCGGGCATCATCGTTCCGCCCGATCATCCTTGCAGCGATTCGTATTTCTTCTCCGCCCGGCTGGCGTTCGAGTACGGCAACGAATTCGATGTGCTCGATCGTTTCGCCGGCAGCGCGCTGGTCGAATGGCGAACCGGTCTCGGCTTCGACGCCAGCAGCCACGTCTACCGCGAAGACCTCGCCACCGGCGGTCGAGACCAGCTTGGCGTTGGCGACGTGAACTTGCTGTGGCGAATGGTCGAAACCGAGCGTACTGTGTGGCGTCTCGGCGTCGGCATGAACTGGCTGGCCGATTCGATTGACGACACCGGCGGCGTCAACCTCACACTCCGCACCGATTTCTTCCCCGTCAAGCCGCTGATCCTTTCCGGCGAAATCGACTACGGCACGCTCGGCCACGCCAGCACGTTCCACGGCCGCGCCTCGGCCGGCTTCAACATCGACCAGACCGAGTTCTTTGTCGGCTACGACTACCGCTCGATCGGCTCGGTCGAATTGGAAGGCCCGATGCTGGACGTGCAATTCTGGTATTGATGCCGAGCGGCGCCGCGCGGCCGCATGTTCGCCGACAAGCCGTAGCGAAATGTTCGCTCAAGCCATCAGTGCGCCGCCGTTGACGTCGATCCGCGCTCCGTGGATGTACGCGGTTCGCGGCGACAGCAGCCAGGCAATGACGTCGGCGATCTCGCGCGGCTCGGCGAAGCGGCCGGCGGGAATGGCCGACGTCATGCGTGCCCGCTCCTCGGCAGTCCACCCGGCGGTCATCGCGCTTTCCACCGGTCCGGGGCTGATCGCGTTGACCGTGATGTCGATTTCGGCCGAACTCGCCGTCGACGTCGCAGAAGTCGCCGCCGCGGGCCGCCGCGCTTGCCGTGCCAGACTCTTGACCAGCGCCAGCACGGCTCCTTTCGACGCCGAATAATGCGCGCCGGCCACCGCGCCGCCGATCTGCGCCGCCAGACTGGACAGCAGCACGATCCGCCCAAACCTGGCCTGCTGCATGTGCGGCAACACTTCGCGGCAAACCAGGAACGTCCCTTTGAGATTGACGCCGAGCATTTCGTCCCACTCATCAGCGGAGATTTCCACCGCTGGTTTCGCCGCGAAAATCGCCGACAGCACGACCAGGCCGTCTAAGCGACCGTGTTTCGTCGAGACCGCGTCGACCATCCGGCGAACGCTCTGTGCATCGGTCACGTCGACGACGACGTACGGATCGGCGCCGTCGCAACCGGTGGCCGCGTGATCCGCCACGACGACCGTCGCCCCTTCGCCGCGAAGTACGTCCTGCGCAGCGCGGCCGATCGAGCCGTTGCCGCCGACCAATAGCACGACGCGCTGATCGAGAAGCAAATCCATGCGGCGGTTAAGCAGGGAGGATCGCAGATTTTACGCGGCGCTGGGCACATCGCTACCGTCCAGCTTTATACCATCGGCTCGCCCGCGAGCATACGAGCGTCATCGCGGCGACGAAGGATCCGCGGTCGACGGCGACTCGCGCCGAATCAGTTCCAGCAGCGACTCGACCGTCGGACGCCCCGCCGGACCAACGGCGACGTGGTGCAATCGCACGATTCCTTGCGGATCGACGATCACGTTTCCGCCGAGTTGGCTGGTGTCGCCGGTCGGCATGCGCACGCGGCCGCCGCGAAACATCAGCTTGAGATATAGCCAAATCACCCGCGGGCCAATGAGATCGATCCACCGCGCCGACATCATGCCATACGCGTGATACAGCGAACGATCCGGATCGACGACCACCGGCCACGGAAGCTGCGTCTCGTCCATATACGCGCAGGCCACGGGGCCGGCCTCGAACGTGACGACCAGCACGTCCGCGCCGAGCGCGGCCAACTCGATCTGTCGTTCGCGCAACTGCGCGATATGCACGCGGCACGGCAGTCAAGCCAGGTGGCGATGAAACACCAGCAGCAGCCAACGTCCGCTGTAATCGCCGAGGCGGTGGACCGCGCCGGAAGTGTCGGTGAGCGAAAAATCGACGGCGGCGGTTCCAACGCGGGTCATGGCTTCGAGATGCTGAAGTGGAGAGCTGAAGTGGAAAGTTGTAGCGGTTCGGCAAGCTTTGTCACCAGCATTGCGGTTGACGACCGTCCGAATTCTAAGCGAAGTCAAGCACCGCGTCGCCGGGGGACGAAGACAGAACCGGGCGGGTGCGCTGCGGTCGGATGCGAATTAGCCGCAAAGTCCGAGCGAAACAGCCCGCCACCCCTTCGCAATCATCCGAACCGGCGTAGCTTCCATGAGCCAGTCAGCTTCTGATCGACGAATTGAGACAAAACGTTGCGGCGTGTCGTCTCTGGCTGCGTTTGTGGTCGTGTCGCTAGCGACTTTCGTGGCGTTGGGAATCGGCCTTGCGAAGCGGGAAATGGTGTACGAAGCGGCGGCGAATATCAGCGTTGTCTCGACGCCGAGAACGGAGCCGATCGAGAAGCTCTCGCCGCGCGAGGTCCGCGCGGCGGTCTCGGGCTTGTTTGAAAGCACGCCGCGGGACGACCAGGTGCAGCGTTTGCCCAACGAAACGGCCGACGCAGTAACCGACGTTGCCGCCGAAGGCGGCTATCAGTTCGTTGTGGGACCGTCGCCGAACAAGAACGCATGCCAGGTCGTCGTTCGCTCGGACGATTCGCATCGATTGGCGGAGCGGCTCAACGACGCGGCGCGGCGATTTGTCGAAATCCGAAACGCGGCGGCGGCGACGGCCGTGGCAAGCGAACTGGCGACGCTACGCAGCCGAACGGCCGCGCGCCGCGAAGCGAGCGACGCCGCGGCGCAGCGACTCGCAGAGTTGGAACGCCAAAGCAAGACTGCCGCGACTGGGGCGAACGAAGTGGCCAAGCGAAACGCCCATTCACCCAGTTCACAGCCGCCGAGCGCCCAGTCGACTGCACCGGCAACGCCGCAGACCAGCGAGCCGAACCGCGTGCAGCGGACGCTCAACCCCGCATGGGTCTTGCTGCGCGACGAAGTTTCTTTGCTCGAAGGCAAGCTGGCCGAATTGCGAGGACGGTTTACCGAGCAGCATCCCGAGGTGCAACACACTCTGGTGGCGCTGGCGGACCGCAAGGCGCAGTTCGACGCGGCGCAGCAATATGTCGACGGCGGCGATGCGATCGTAGATGCAGATCGTGGCAACTCGCCGAACATCGTCGGGCCGAGCATTGCCGAGCCGAATACTGCCGAGCCGAGCGACGCGCCGCGACTGGCCCCGCTCAACGCTCCGCAAGGCGACGGTGTCGTGCAAACGCCGCCCCAAGTTGATCGCACCGACGCCCGCACCGACGCCCGCGCCGACGTCCGCGCCAACGAACGCACCGCCGCCGCGCGGGCGGAACTAACCGCCGCCAACGTCGCGCTCAACGACGCCATTGCCGCCGAAGATGCCGCCGTGCGGCGACAGATCGAACTGGCTGCGAACGGTCCCTGGCGATTTGCTGCAGCCGATTCAATTCGCACGACTGCGGAAGGCGCGGCGCAAATGCCGTGGATTACGATCGTCAGTGTGGCGCTGGCCGCGGGTCTGATGGCCTCCGTGCTCGCTCGCGGACTCGCCCCGATTATCGACTCACCCGACGACGCGCTGGCGGCGCTGGGCGTGAAGCCGATCGGCGTGGTGCGAACCGATGCGCCGTTGCAGCCCCGCCCGTTCGATCCGGGCGTAGCATCCGCGCGGTGGCTGGTGCGCGGCGGAGTGGCGGTGATCGCGCTGTCCGTCGCGGTTGCCGCGCTTGCGTTCGCTGGAAACGGCATCGACTTGAGCGAACTGCGCCGCGACCCGACCGTGCTACTTAGCCTGTCGCGCGATTGGCTGGCGTCGCGGCTAGGTTAGCTACGCCGCCAATAGGTCGCCGCTACTTCAACCGCCGCGCCGCCAGGATCGTCAGATCGTCCGGCGGATGGTCGCCTTCGTAGTGCCGACTGACTTCGTCGCCGATGCGCGTGGTGAGCGCTTCGCAGTCGAGATTTGCGTTGCCGCGGATCAACTCTTTCAATCGCGGCACGCCGAACTGCGATCCCGACGGGTCGGTCGCTTCGACGATGCCGTCGGTGCAGAAAAACAGCAGATCGTTCGGCTGCAACACGAGCGGCGGCAACGTCTCGAAGTGCGGATCGTCGACGACGCCCAGCGGTAGGCCCGTCGCGTCGATCGAGACGAATCGGTCTTCGCTGGGCGAATAGAGCAGCGCCGGTCCATGCCCGGCGTTCGTGTAATGCAGCTCGTGCGAGGTGGGATCGAGGGCGGCGAGAACGATCGTGATGAACCGCTCCGTTCGCAAATCGTCGGCCAGCGAACGGCCGAGCAGCGTGAGCAATTCGTCCGTCGACCAGTGTTCGAGCATCAACGCTCGCAGCGCCGCCCGCACCGACGCCATAATCAAGCTCGGCCCCAGGCCGTGCCCGCTGACGTCGGCCATCACCAATCCCCAGCGGCCATCGCCGAGCCGCACGACGTCGCAATAGTCGCCGCCGACTTCCTCGTTGGGGAACCACCACGTCGCCAGGTCGTAGCCGTCGATCGCGGGCAGCACGTCGGGCATGAACGACCGCTGCACTTCGCGGGCGATGTTGAGCGACGCTTGCACCACTTGCTGCCGTCGCAATTCCTCGACGACGCGGGCCCGATCGATCGCCACGGCGGCGTGCTGGCCGAAGGCGGTGAGCAGCAATTCGTCGTCCGCGTCGAACGCACCGTGCCGCTTGTTGAGCAATTGCAGCACGCCGAGCAGCGAATGATCGGTGAGCGAAACGAGCGGCGCGGCGAGGATGTTGTGCGTGTGAAAGCCGGTTCGCTGGTCGAACACCGGGTTCCAACGCGGATCGGCCGCCGGATCGCTCACGTTGGCGATCTTGCACCGCCGCGCGACGTCTCCGGTGATTCCCTGCCCGGCGGGGCGGCGAATCTCGTCGATCTCCAGTTCCGTGACCACCGACGTGTAGAGTTCGTCGGTTTCGGCGTCGTATTGATACAGGCTCGCACGCTGGCAGTCGAGGGCCAGGCAGACCTGATGGTTGATCGTGTCGAGAATCTTGTGCAGATCGATCTCGGCCGCCAACGCCTTGGTGACTTCCAACAAACGCAACAGGCCGTCGACGTTCCGCGGAGCGTCGCCGTTGGTCGCGGCATGTGGAGGTGGCTCAGACATGCGGCAAATGGCGAAGCGGCGGATGCGAAGCGAATTTCGATTGGAGTTCTGTTCGATGCCTCAGTATATCACGACGGCTGCTTCCGTTCACCGAGCCAATCGTCCGACACGAATCGCCGCAGCAACATCCGTAGCGACCGAGCGAACGCCTCGCGACTTCGCCCATCGGCGCTGCTGTACTGCACGCCGCGCCATGTCACGACCAATCCCCAACCGTGAGCGCGGGCCGCCACGTTGAGACGCGCCATCACTCGGGCGGCCCAAAACAATCCGAAGGCGTCGCGAAAGTCGAGCCAATCGCGCTGGCTTGGGTCGGATGGTCGCGGCGGTTTCTCCAGCAGACGGCAGACTACCAAAGCGATGAGCGTCGGCGTTAGCGGACTCAGCGACGCGATCACCGGCGACATATCTCCAAGCGGCGTATAGGGCACGACGAGAACAAACTGCGCAGATCCCGCGGCGATCGCGGCCCAGGTGAATCGCGTGGCGATCCAATTGACGATGCCCATCAATGTGACGACGAGCAGAAAAACGCCCTGCGCCGCGTGCGGCTTGGCCATTGCGCCGCCGAGCAGCAAAAACGCCCGCGCGGCAGGCACGAGCATGATCGCCCAGAACGACAACACCACCCATTGCCACGCTCGATCCTGCGGACGTTTCGCTCCGAGCAGGGCGACCGTTGGGCAAAGCGCAAGCACCGCGGCGGCATACCGGGCGGCGGTTGCCCAGTGCGGAATGGTCGCGAGAAAGTGTCCGGCCCGCGGCATGGCGAGCCAAATCGCAATTTCCACGCCGCCCACCGCCACGACCGCCGCAAGCGCCCACGCCCAAGCCGCTGCGAGCGTCGTGAGGGCGACCCGCCCGCGTCCACGAAGCAGCATCACGATAGACAGCACGAACACCGCGACGTGAACCGAGAATTCGAGAATCGAGGGCATTTGCACGTCAGCGCTCGACGAAATGTTGGGCGAAGCCCTGCTTTAACGCTTCGACGCCCCGCCGCAGCGCGAGGATGTCGTTGCCGATGCTCAACATCCGGCAGCCGTTTTCCACCGCGCGCTCGGCGAACTTCGCATCCGGCACGACCGCGCCCCACGACTTGCCGTGCTTGCGACACGCCACACCAACGCGAGCAATCGCCTCCCACAGCTTGTCGCTATGAAACTCGCCGACGATGCCCAGCGACAGCGACAGATCGGCCGGACCGACGAACAACATGTCGACACCCGCGAGCGCCGCGATCGCATCGGCCGCGTCGACTGCGGCCTTGCTCTCGATCTGTATGGCGACCAGATGATCGCGATTGGCCGACGCCGCAAAATCGGCTTGCGATTTATACGTGTAGTCCGCGTCGCGGCCGGACGTGTTGATGCCCCGCGCCCCGTCGGGGTGAAACTTCGCCCAGCGGACGAACTGCTCCGCTTCGGCGAGCGAGTGAATCTGCGCAGCCATTACGCCCCGCGCGCCGGCTTCGAGATTCTGCGTCACCTGCCAATACCCAACCGGAGCCATGCGGACGAAGCAATCCAGTCCGTTCGCGCGGGCCGCCAGAGCAAATGTCACGACCTGGTCGTAAGTGACCGCCGCATGTTCCTGGTCGATCCAAAACCCATCGAATCCGCCGCCCAGGGCGAACATTTCGATGATCGTCGGATGCGGGATGCGCCCGGCACAGAAGACGCGAACGAGTTCGCCGGCGGCGAGGCGGGTTTTGAGAGTGGGATTCGACATTCGGCTTTCAGGATTCGGGGAAATTTAGCCCCCGGTGAATACACCGGGGGCAATCGACCCGCCATCATAAATCCGCGCCCGCGGCGGCGAAATGGCCCCAAGTCACTCGACTTCGACCGCTTCCATCCTCTTCCGCAGCAAATCCGGCGTGTCGGATCGCGAAATCAACACCGTAAACCCAATTCCCGACGCCACTTACGACTTTTCCGATTTTCTCGCGAACCTCGGTCGTATAATTGGCATCTAAACGGGTATCGCGGGCCTGTTCGAGGTCGAGGCTGAGGGTGTTGGCGTTGCCAGCATCCGGAAATGTGCTTGACGCCGAACCGGCCGCTTGCGAACCTTGTAAGAGCTTGTAGAAGTAAGAACCTATCCATAAAGAATGTGCTTGTTTTTCAGACTGTAGGAGGCGAATCCTTTCGCCGAGGCACT
>JBBDYI010000031.1:0-8589 GCA_040901705.1 Pirellulales bacterium
GTGTGGGTCATCAGCTACTACGCGATTCTGTCGTGGCTGCAACCGCTGCTGTTCGGCGGCGATTGGATCGTGCGGCTGGTGCCGTGGTACATCGGCGCGCTCACCCATTTGGTTTACGGATGGACGATGGCTCTCGTCTTTCCGCTCGGTTTGTACACGCCCTATCGTTCGCCCTCGGAAAACGCATGAGTTCGCCCGCTCCGTCCGCCGCCATTCCCGCCGACCTACCGCGTCACGAAGACCTCGTGATCGAGCGGCTGGTGGCTTGGTACTTCATCGCCGCGCTGGTGTTTCTCGGCACGTCGATGCTGGCCGGGCTGTTGGTGGCGCTGCAACTGGTCCACTGGAATCCGTTTCCGTCGGTGGAGTTGTTCTCGCCCGGCCGCTGGCGGATGGTGCATACGAACGCGGTGGCCTATGGCTTTTTGGCCAACGCCTTTTTGGGCGCTTTGCACTGGTGTGTGCCGCGGCTTACGCTACGTCCGGTGGCGAGCAAAGCGCTTTCCTATTTCATCTTCGCCGCGTGGCAGTTCGTCGTGCTCAGCACGGCGGCCGGCATCCTCATCGGACCCTCGCTGCAAGACGCGCCGTGGGTGATGGAACTGGCAACGAAGTTTCACATCTCGATGACGCTCGGCGCCCAGGGCATCGAATGGGGCGAAACGCCGGTGTGGATCGATCCGCTGGCCCTGGTCGGCCTGCTGCTGGTGGCGATCAACTTCATGGTGCCGATCAGCCGCGCCCGCGGCCCGATGTACGTCTCGCTGTGGTACTTCATGGCGATGTTCGTGTGGACCTTCCTGGTCTACGCGATGGGCAACTTCATGTCGGAATATTGGGTCGGCGGCACCAGCGGCGGCGCGGTCGGCGGCTTGTTCATTCACGATCTGGTCGGTCTGTTCGTCACGCCGCTCGGCTGGGGGCTGATGTATTACTTCGTGCCGATCCTGCTGCAAAAGCCGATCTGGAGCCACGGCCTGTCGCTGGTCGGGTTTTGGGGCCTGGCGTTTTTCTATCCGCTCAACGGCATTCACCACTTCCTCTACACGCCGATCCCGATGTTCCTGCAATACGGGGCCGTGATCGCCACGATCGCCGTCGAGTTCGTCGTCACCACGGTCATCATCAACTTCATCGGCACCGTCTGGGGCCAGGGCAAGAGTGTGTATCGCAACCTGCCGCTGCGCTGGTTCTACACGGGCATGATCTACTACTTCCTCACCTGCTTGCAGTGCGCGTTGCAGGTCACGCTGACGTTCCAAAAACTGATCCACTTCACCGATTGGGTCGTCGGCCACGCCCACCTGGTCATGTTCGGCGTGTTCACGATGTGGCTGTTCGGTGTGATGACGTACCTGTTTCCACGGTTGATCGGCCGCGACTGGTGGAGCACGCGGCTGTGCGAATGGCACTACTGGCTTAGCGCCGCCGGCGTGCTGGTGATGGCGTTCGACCTGACGCTGGCCGGCATTTTCCAAGGCTACTATTGGGCGTCGTTGCAAATGTGGGACGTCTCGGTCGACGGCTCGATGCCGTTTTGGATCACCCGCGTGTTTGCCGGTTTGGCGATGTTCTGCGGATTCTTGTGCTTCGTGTCGAATTTGGTGATGACCTATCGGAGCAGGTCGAGGCTGTAGGCGTATAGGCTGTAGGAATTTCACCGAACCGCGATTGCTCCCTGACCCCCGCTCCCCGACCCCCAGCCCCTGCTCAACCATGTTCGAAAGCAAAGCCGGCATTCTCTGGATCGGTGGCCTCGGCTTCTTTGCGTTGGCGTTCTTGTCCAATGCGATCGTGCCCGTACTGATGTACAAAGACCTGCCCGAGCAGACGGCCGAAGAGGTCGTCAACGCCCGCGTGATGTACCAATTCGAGGACTTGAGCCGGCGTTATCCGGAGTCGTTCGAGGCGGCGTTCGGCGAACCGACGGAGAAAAACTGCGCCGAAGCGTTGCGGTTGGGCCGGCAGGTTTACATCGGCGAAGGCTGCTGGCACTGTCACAGCCAATTCGTGCGGCCCGTTTCGAACGAGTCCCGCCGCTGGGGCGAGGTGGCCAAGACCGAGGAATTCCAGAACGAACTTCAGCGGCCCGTGATGTTCGGCACCCGCCGCGTCGGCCCGGACCTCAGCCGCGAGGGCGGCCGGCACGCCAACGATTGGCACATCGTCCATTTCTACGAGCCAAGATCGGTCTCCGAAGGGTCGCCGATGCCGAACTACCCGTGGCTGTTCGACGGCGATCCCGAAAAACCGAACCGTCGCGGCATCGCGCTGATCACCTACGTCCAGTGGCTCGGCTCGTGGCTGCCGAGTTACCCATATTACGAAGAGATCGAAGCCGACCGCGAGTGACGATCCGAGTAGTCAGGAGACAGGAGACAGGAGACAGGAGAGACCGATGCGGTAGTTGCGTCGGGCGTCCACCGAATAGCCGGAACCAAACTACTGTCTCCTGACTACTGTCTCCCTCCCCGAATCCTGACCCCTGACTGCCGACACCTGCTTTCCATGACTCCTCGCCGTAAATCCTGGTCGATGCTGCTCCTGGCCCTGGTGATCCTCGTGCCGGCTTGCCTCGGCTTCGCCAACAAGTTCTTCGAGTTCGTGATGCTGTTCGGCGGCGACGCCGACGGTGCGTTCGCCGTTACGCCGATCGTCAACTACCTGCTCGCCGGCGGCGGGTTCCTATTGATGTTCTTTTGGGCGGCCCTCAACGGTATGTTCCACGACATCGAGGGTCCGAAGCACTTGCATTTGGAACGCGAGAAGATGTTGGACCGCGATTATGAAAACGGTAGAAAGGAGCCAGTAGACAGGAGGTAGAAGGTCACAGATCGTTAACGACTTTCAACTCCTGCCAACGGACTCCTGTCTCCCTCACCGCCCCCCGACCCCCATGTCTCAGCCCGAACCACCGACCGTTCCGCAAACGACGCCCGACGAGGAACACCGCTACCACGACTATCGCGGCAGCGCGATTCCGTGGTACGTCCGCCTGTTGTGGCTGGGGTTTTGGATCCTGGCGATCTACTATGTCGTGAGCTATCTGATTCCCGAGATGCAGATCGAACTGATCAAGCCGCCATGATCGACCATTCCCGCGATGGCGATGTTTGCGACTACTGTGGACTGCCACTGCCTGGGAAGTCACGCTGGGGAGACGCCAAGGATTCGCCTCCTACAGCCGCCCAATTCTGTTGCTTCGGCTGCCGCTTCGCCGCCGCCGTGGCTCGCGAGCGGTGCGAAGAAGGCCACGCTCACTGGTTGATGGCCCGGCTGGCCCTTGCCGCGTTCTTGGCCATGAACGTGATGATGTTCAGCATGGTGCTCTGGACGCGCGACGTATACACCATCGAAGGCGACGCCCAACGCGCCCTGACGCTGTTCGACCAGTTGTTGCGTTACCTGTGCCTGGTGCTCTCCTTGCCAGTCGCCCTGTTGCTCGGCGGGCCGCTCGTCGAATGCGCCTACGAAGCGATCCGTCACCGCCGACTGACGACGGACGTCTTGCTCGTACTGGGCATCGCCGCGTCGCTGGCCTATTCGATCGCATCGGTCGTCCGCGGCGAGGGCCACGTCTATTTCGAGGTCGGCTGCGTGATCCTCGTCGCCGTGACGCTGGGACGTTGGTTCGAGGCGACCGGCAAGCACAAGACCACCGCCGCGCTCGCCGCGCTCGAGCGGCTGCTGCCCGATTCGGTGCGCGTCGTCCAAGGCGGCCGGGAAGCGCCGACGCCGCTGGCCGACGTCGCCGTCGACGACACCGTCCGTGTCCTGTCGGGTGAACGATTCGGCGTCGACGGCGTTCTGCTGCGCGGCGCCTCGTCGGTCGACGAACAGTTGATCACTGGCGAAAGCGTCGCGGTCGAAAAAAACGCCGGCGACCGCATTTACGCCGGCACGCTGAACCTCGACGGCGACGTGCTCGTCCGCGTCACCGCCGCGGCTTCGCAAGGCACGCTATCGCGGATCGTCGCGGCCGTTCGCGCGGCGGCAATCCGCAAAGACCGCTACCAGTCGCTTGCCGATCACATCGCTGCGTGGTTCACGCCGCTGGTCGTCGTGGTCGCGCTGGCGGCGCTGGTGTATCACGCTCGCACGAACACGCTGGCCGACGGCGTGATGGCGGCGCTGGCCGTCGTGCTGATTGCCTGTCCGTGCGCGCTGGCGCTGGCCACGCCGATGGCGATCTGGACCGCTTTGGGCGCGGCGGCCCGGCAGCAAGTGCTGTTCCACGACGGCGACGCGCTGGCCCAACTGGCGACGGTTTCCCATGTAGACTTCGACAAGACCGGAACGCTGTCGACCGGCCAGGCGACCGTCGAACAACTTCTGCTCGCGGCTGGCGAAGATCGCGATCGAGTGCTCCGCGTCGCGGCGACGCTCGCTTCGGGTTCGTCCCATCCGCTGTCCATCGCCGTGGCGAGGTATGCCTCTGACGCAAACCGTTACGAGTGCGACGGCGTGCGCACGCTGGGCGGACTTGGGCTAAAGGCAAGCATACCCGCGATCGACGCGGACGGCGCGCTCGGCGGCATGCGTCTGATGGACCGCGAACGATTTGTCGCCGACGAGGCGATCCTCGCGGCGCTCGATGCGGCGCGACGAGACAATCTGGCCGTCGTGTGCATCGGCTGGAGCGGGCGCGTGCGAGGCGTGTTCCTGCTAGCCGAGGCGTTTCGCGCCGAAGTTCCCCAAGTGATCCGCCGGCTCGGCGAACTTGGCCTGTCGCTGCGCGTCCTGACCGGTGATCGCGCGGACCGCTGCGGCGAACTCGCACAGATAGGACTGGCCGTCGAGGCGGAACTGTTGCCCGACGATAAACTCGCCGCAGTCGAGCGTTTGCGACGCCAGCGGCGCGGTGTGGCGATGGTTGGCGACGGCGTAAACGACGCGCCGGCGCTCGCCGCCGCCGATGTGGGCATCGCGATGGGATGCGGCGCGGATATCTCTCGCGCCTCGGCGGGCGTTTGCCTGCTGGGCAATGACCTCTCCCGGTTGCCCTGGGCCGTCGAACTGGCTCGCCGCACTGTCCGCACGATTCGTTGGAACCTTGCCTTCGCCTTCGTCTACAACATCGCCGGCATCGCTCTGGCCGCGACCGGCCGACTGAATCCGATCTTCGCCGCCATCGCCATGACCGCCAGCAGCCTGCTCGTGATCTCCAACTCGCTCCGTCTGACGCACGATGCACGTTCTGAGGAAGTCCCGACCCCGGGAGTCGATCCAGCGGCGTCTGTCCGCTCCCCCAGTCCCCAGTCCCCAGCCACCAGCCCCTGTTCATGATCGAGTTGCCGTTGATCTTCGTCGCGGGCGTGTTCGGCTCGGCGCACTGCGTCGGCATGTGCGGACCGATCGCGCTCGCGCTCGGCGGGGCTTCGCCGACGTGGCGAACGAATCTCGCCCGGCAGTTGATCTATACGCTGGGACGGATCTCGACCTATGCCGTGCTCGGCGCGATCGCCGGTTACGGCGGCTGGCGGCTTGTCACGCAGTTTCCCTCCCTGGCCGTCGTGCCGGCTTATCTTTCGCTCGCCGCCGGCGTCGTGCTGCTTTACCAAGGAGCGTTGGCGGCCGGATGGATCCGCCGCCGCGGATCGCAAGCCGCATCGCCCTGTCTGGCGGCGTCGCTATTCGCGCCGCTGTTTCGGCGGCAGCGGTTGGGTGGCGCGTTTCTCGCCGGCGCGCTGACCGGCTTTCTGCCGTGTGGGCTCGTCTACGGACTGCTGGCGATGGCGGCCGGAACGGCCAACATGCTGCACGGCGGCGCAGTAATGGCGACGTTCGCAGTGGGCACTGCGCCGGTGATGATCGCCACGGGCTGCGGCGCTTCGCTGCTGCGGGGACTGACGCGGCAACGGTTGTATTATTTCGCCAGTTGGTGCGTCGTGCTTACCGGCGTGTTGTGTATCGCCCGCGGTGCGGTGAGTCTTGGTGGTGATTCACCCCACGCCGCGGCGCGGCCTTACGCCACCCAAAACGGCTCGCCATTTTCAATCGACGACATCGCCTCTTGGTGCCGCTAACCGCGGCGCTCGATCTTGGGTTCGCAGGACCATGCGCCCGACAGGTTGGCCCGCTTGAGTTCTGCGTTAGATTCCGTTGCCGTTTGGTGTTGGCGGGGCCACTACCATTCTTCTGAGACGGGCCAACATGCTATTTGTTCGCGAGTAGCTTATCAACAACATGCCCCTCCACGTCCGTCAGTCGATAGTCGCGTCCATTGTGGCGGAAGGTGAGGCGTTCGTGATCGAGTCCGAGCAGGTGCAGGATCGTGGCGTGGAAATCGTGGACGTGGACGCGGTCTTCGGCCACCGCAATGCCGTACTCGTCTGATGAGCCATGCACGATGCCCGGCTTGACGCCGCCGCCTGCCATCCACGACGAAAAGATCTGGTGATGATGTTCGCGGCCTTTGGCGTCCTTGGCGGCGTTGTAGGGCGTGCGGCCGAATTCGGTGGTCCAGACGAGCAGCGTGTCGTCGAGCAGGCCGCGTTGCTTCAAATCGGCCACCAGCGCGGCGATCGGCCGGTCGACGTTCGCGGCCAGCGGCGCGTGCGTGGCCATGTCGCCGTGGGCGTCCCAGTTATTCGCCGAGCCGACATCGATCAACTCGATGAACCGCACGCCCCGTTCGGCCAGCCGCCGCGCGACGAGACACTGCCAGCCAAAGCCCGTGTTCTGGCCCGGCTTGAGTCCGTACATATCGAGCGTGGCCGCTGATTCACGCGACAGGTCGAGCGCTTCGGGGGCTTCGGCCTGCATGCCGAACGCCGTCTCGAACGAGCGAATTCGCGCTTCGAGCGCCGCGTCGGCCGAACGGTCGGCGAGGTGCCGGTGGTTTGCGCGGGCGAGCAGGTCTAACTCCATGCGCTGCAATTCCGGTGTCGCGGCCAGCGGCTCTACGTCGGGGATCGGGTTCGGCCCCGGCACGATCTGCATGCCTTGATGCGCGCCGGGCAGAAAATCGCTGCCCCAGGTCTGCCCGCCGGCATACGGCGCGTGCGGCGCGAGCACGACGAACGACGGCAGGTTGCGATTCTCCGTGCCCAAGCCGTAGCTCACCCACGCCCCGATGCTCGGCCGGGCGAACGTCCACGATCCGCAGTGCATCCCCAGCGTGCTTTCGTAGTGATTCGTGTGGTCGGTCGACATCGAACGGATTACGCACAGGTCGTCGACGATCGACCGCATGTGCGGAAACAGGTCGCTGACTTCCGTGCCGCACTGGCCGCCGGGGCGAAATTGCCAGTTCGGCGTCTTGAGGAACATATCGAACTCGCCGAGCTTGCCCTGGAAGTTGTCGACTTTGATCGTGCGGCCGTGATCGGCGAACAGCCGCGGCTTGGGATCGAACGAATCGACGTGCGACAGGCCGCCGGTCATGAACATGAAGATCACGCGCTTGGCCTTCGGCGCAAAATGCGGCGGCTTCGCTGCGAGCGGGTCGACGTCCTTGCCGGCATCGGCCCGCAGTTCGTCGGCCAGCATCGCGCCGAGGGCCAGCGTGCCGAATCCGCCGGCCGCGCGGGAGAGAAACTCGCGTCGAGTGGGTGGCAACATGGCTAGGCGCTCCTTTCGCTCATTTTTCTCAATCGACGAACAAGAATTCGTTGCGCACCAGCAACGTGCGGATGAACGCGGACCAGCCGGCGAGTTGCGATTCGTGCTCGGTCTTGGCGGCGTCCGCACGGCTTTCCAACGACGAGCGATACGCGGAGACGAACTGGCGGGCCTCGGCGGTCTCGTCCGTTGCCGCCGGTCGGCCCAGCGTGGAGACGAACAACGCGTCGATCCGCTCGTCCGTCGCTGGCGAAGCGAGCCACCGCCTCGCCAGCGAAGCCGCTCGCTCGTGGACGAACGGGTTATTCATCAAAAACAACGCCTGCGTCGGTACGGTGGTCAATTCGCGATGCGCAACGCTGACGTTGCCGTCTGCGCCGTCGAACAGACCGAGAAACGGATGCCGCTGGAGCCGCTGCTGCATCAGGTACACACTGCGGCGGTTCGTAGGGTAGACACCGTAATACGGCGAATGCTGTGTGAAGCCCCACGATTCGACCGGCGGAAACGGATGTGCTCCGCCCGTCGTGGCATCGAGATCGCCGCTCGCCATCAGCATCGCGTCGCGGATTTCCTCGGCGCTGAGCCGGCGGCGGTTGAATCGCCACAGCAGCCGCGCGTCGGGATCGTGTTCGGCCGCGTGTGCGTCGAAATCGCTCGCCTGTTGGTACGCCGCCGAGGCCATGATCGTGCGGTGCATCGCCTTGATCGACCAGCCGCCGTCGACGAACCGTCGGGCAAGCCAATCGAGGAGTTGCGGATGCGTCGGGCGCTGCCCGCGGACGCCGAAGTCGTTTTCGGTGCTCACCAGTCCGCGGCCGAAATGCTGCTGCCAGATGCGATTGACCATTACCCGCGCGGTGAGCGGATTGGACGGCCGCGTGAGCCACTGGGCCAACTGCTTGCGACCGCTGCCGGCCGATTCCGGTAATGTATCGCCGCCGAGAATCGCCAGGTTTCGCCGCGGAACCACGTCGCCCAGCCGCGACTTCTCGCCCCGCATCTGTATCCGCGCGTCGGCCGGCC
>JBBDYI010000032.1:0-8589 GCA_040901705.1 Pirellulales bacterium
GTCTCCGTGCCTCCGTGTTTCGAATTCACTTGCCGGACCGTTTTGGTTGCGGCCACAGGCCGCGCTAGGAAATCTGCGTAATCTGTGGATGAATGCCCGCGCCGTTCGGTGGACACGTAACATCACGTCGCCCGACCGCGCGACGAATTCCGAAGCAATCGCCGTCGCCGATATGCTATCCGTCGAAGTTGCCTTGAACGGTGCCGGGCGAGCGATTCTCCCGATTCAAAACGACTTCACGCTTTCTCTGGACACGCAAACGCCCACCGGCCAAGATGGGTACAGTCCTGAGTCGATCATCGCACACCGCACCCACCGCGGGAGGTCAATCGAAAATGCTCCACACCATCCTCCGCCGCACCATTCTTCGCTACACCGCTATCGCCTGGCTGCTGGCCTGCGCCGCCTGTTTTGCCGCCGAACCGATCGAGCCGACCGACTTCTCTGCCTTGCACACGTTAATTCAGCCCAAGCTGGACGAATCCGCGTGGCTGTCGATCCCCTGGCAGACCGACCTCTGGCAGGCTCGTGAAAAAGCGGCCGCCGCCGGCAAACCGATCCTGCTGTGGGAAATGGACGGGCATCCGCTCGGCTGCACGTGAAACAACGGAGTGGTGGGCCGTGAGTCCACTTTTGCCAACGACGAGGCGATCGCGCTCATCAACGAGCATTTCGTGCCCGTCGCCGCCGACGATTGGTACCAGCGCCGCCGCGACGACGCGGTGGGCAAGTTCTTCGTCGGCGTCGCCAACCAAGGCCCACGCAAAGGCGAAGGGGGCGGCACGCGGCAAGGCGTCTATTGCTTCACCGCAGCGGGCAAGCTGCTGGCCTATCGCAACCACAGCGACGCCGGCGTGATGCTCGACGAATTTCGGCGGGCCCTCGACAAGTTCAACAAGCTGCCGGCCGCCGAGCGCGAGCCAGGCGCGGTCAAGGTGCCGCCGCTCGACGACGCCAAGCTCGACCAGCGTTACGCCCGCAAACTGCCGGACAGGGCGATCGCCATTCGTGTGTTTGCCCGCGTGCTCGAACGCGACGCCGACGGCAAATGCACCACCTGCACCGCCGCTGCCGGCAAACCGAATTACGGGCTGCTGTCTTCGCTCGACCACCTGTGGATCATGCCGGACGAATGGCGTGCGCTCGCGCCGCGCGGCGCGAAAGTCGGCGACACGTTCGCCATGCCGGCGGCGGTTGCCCAGCGGATCGCTCGGTTCCACCTCCTCGACAACACGCGGGGGGAACCGGCGATGTGGCGCAATGAAGAAGTCCGCAAGAACGCGATGACGCTCACCGTCGTCGAAGCGACCGCGGCGGCGCTCAAGCTTCGTCTCGACGGCGAAGTGCTACTGTCGACGGATGCGGACGGCGAGAAAGCCAAGCGCGGCTACGACGCTCGGCTGCTGGGCCACATCGAAATCGATCGCGCCAAGCCGGCGGTCAAGCGGTTCGACATCGTCGCCCTTGGCAACCACTGGGGCGACTCGACTTACACCCGCGGCGCAAGGCCGGGGCGAACGCCGTTTGGTATTGCGTTCGAGTTGGCCGATGGGAAGCAGGCTGCGGATGCGGTGCCGCCGCAAGCGGCGCGGGAGTGGAACGGGTATGTTCGAGCGACTCGTTGATGGATCAGCGTACCGCGGATCGTCAGATTCGAACCGTAACTTGCGAAGCAATTTGTATTCTTGTACACTGCGGCGATTAGTCAAAACGCCGTTATTGAGGATGCAGGATGCTTAAAAAGAACGCCTTTCACGCGGACTTGAAATGGATCGGCGAGGTTCGGCTCGACAAGCAGACGCCGGCATATAGCACGCCGGGTGGTGCATTGTTTGGCAAAGACGCATTGGCCATCTTACGCATGTTGCCAAGCAACAGTATCGACCTCGTGATGACATCGCCTCCGTTCGCGTTGACACGACAGAAGGAATACGGGAACGAGCCGCTCGACCGCTACCTTGATTGGTTCATGCCCTTTTGTTTCGAGATCAAGCGCGTCTTGAAGGCAACAGGCAGCTTCGTGCTCGATATCGGTGGCGCGTGGAAGCCCAACGTCCCGGTGCGCAGCGTCTATCACTTCGAACTCGCGGTCAAGCTTGCTCGCGAGTTCTTTCTCGCGCAGGAATTCTATTGGTACAACCCAGCTCGGCTTCCGACACCGGCGGAATGGGTCACCGTGCGGCGTCTTCGCGTCAAGGACGCGGTGAATATGGTATGGTGGTTCGGCAAGTCGGAATGGCCCAAGGCGGACAATCGCCGCGTATTGCAGCCGTACAGTGAAAGCATGAAATCGCTGATCAAGAACGGCTACAAGGCCGCCAAGCGGCCATCGGGTCACGACATTTCTTCGAAGTTTCAGAAAGACAACGGCGGAGCGATTCCACCGAATCTCATTCAGATCGCCAATACGGAATCGAATAGTGCTTACTTGCGGACGTGCAAGGAACGCGGTCTAAGGCCGCATCCGGCGCGCTATCCGGAACAGCTCGTCCGATTTTTCGTCGATTTTCTAACGGACGAAAACGACTTGGTTTACGACCCATTCGCCGGCAGCAACGTGACCGGAGCCGTGTGCGATCAACGCGGCCGACGTTGGATCGCTTCTGAGATCGAGCCACGGTACGTCGAAAGTTCCATGATTCGCTTTGAGGTCGGGCCTCTATTCGACGGCGAGCCGAAGTCGGCTGCACAACCGCGTCGCAAGAAATCGTCCACCGCAAAGAGGTGATCGATGGCGGGCATTCGGTTTTCGGAGTTAACCGACCGATTCGCCGCCAATTTGGAGCGGCTTAGCGCTACGGTCATTCGCGACCGAACGCGCGACGACACACGACCGGCGCGAATGCGAGTTCTGACCAGCGGCGGGGCAAGCGATTGCCTTTTGTTCTTATGGGCGGTCACGCATGGGGGCGGCAGAATGCGGCCCGAGGACGAGCGGCGTATTCAACTGACGAACGTGGCCGGAATTCCGCTACGGCCGGGACAACGCACGGTTCTTGGCGGTTGGAGCGAAGAATTTGGAGTTTGGGTTTTCTGGGACGCTCGCCGCCACGTGCGGTTCTCATCCAAATCGCCAAGTCTGCAAGTCGGCTCGATGTGCCTGGAACAAGCAGGCAGGGTGGGGCTTGCGACGTATCTCCGCAAATCAGCGACTGGGCTGGAAGTGGTGGCCGCCGTTGCTCCCGATTCACTGCTTTGGTACGTCCACGAAGGGCACCAACTTCACAATGCGGAGGACGACGCGGCCGCCGTTGACATGCTCGTCGAAGCGACAGCCGAGGAAGAACGCGAATTCCTCGACGAGACCGCAAGCGAAGTCATCACAGCCCGCCGATACGATCTTGTCGAAACTGTGCGAGCCTATCGAGACGCCAAATTTCGACCGGCCGTCCTCAGAGCCTACAGCTATCGGTGCGCGGTTTGCCAATGTGCGCTAAAGCTTGTCGACGCGGCGCATATCATCCCCGTCGCTGACCCTCAGTCTACTGACGACATTACAAACGGCATCGCGCTTTGCCGTTTGCATCACGGCGCATTCGACAACGGTCTGTTAGGCGTCCAATCGAATTATTGTGTCGTCGTCAATTCCGACCATCAGCGCCATTTGACGCAACTCGGTCTCGACACGGGTATCGACCGTTTTCGAGACGGTTTGCCGGCGAAGATTACCGTGCCCGCATCGATCGAAGTGCGTCCTGACCCGCGGAAGTTACTTCTCGGACTTCGATGCCGACAATGGCCCGACACGTTCATCGCGTGAGACCGCTTCACGATTTGGTGGCGACCGACAACTAACGAACCCTTAACTATTTCCGCCCGCCGTAGATCAGCGTCATGATCTCTTGCCGGCTGGAAAGATTCGAGCGGAAGATGCCCTTCATGGCCGAGGTGACGCACATGCTGCCGGGCTTGCGGATGCCGCGGATCGTCATGCACGTGTGCGATGCCTCGATGACGACCGCCACGCCGCGGGCCGATAGTTCTTGCATCACGAGGTCGGCGATTGTTTCCGTCATCCGCTCCTGCACCTGCGGCCGGCGGGCGACGACTTCGACGACGCGGGCCAGCTTCGAGAGGCCGATCACGCGGCCGCTGGGCATGTAGCCGATGTGGGCCTTGCCCATGAACGGCAGCATGTGGTGCTCGCACATGCTGTGGAACTCGATGTCGCGGACCAGCACGACTTCGTCGTACTTCTCGGTGAAGAATTTTTGCAGCACTTCGCGCGGGTCTTCGTGCAGGCCGCGGAACATCTCGGCGTACATCCGCGCCACGCGGCCGGGCGTATCGCGGAGGCCCTCGCGGTCGGGGTCTTCGCCGATCGCGGCGAGAATTTCTCGCACCGCCCGTTCGATCCGCGGTTGATCGACGCCGCCGGAATTTGTCGCCACAGGTTCGCTCATCGGGACCAGCCGTTTCGCCAGAAGAGGAAAGCAAAAGAGCATGGCGAAACGTCGCCGCCGTGGCAAATCCTAGGAACCGAGAAGTCCGCGGTCAAGCGTGCCACGTCCTGGAAGCGTCGCTCGGGGGACGATTGAAACACGGAGACGCGGAGATGCGGAGACAACGAACTGAGTGTCGCGTCGACCGACAGGTTTACTGGGTCTCGACTGCTCCGTACCATTGATTCGGTACTTCTTACTCGCTCACGCGGCGTTGGGCTGGTTGGTTTTTTAACGCGGAGAGCGCGCAGAGGGCGCTGAGAATGCGATCTGCGTTATAAAAGTACCAGCTTGTTTTTCAGTTGCAGCCAACGGCTGCGCCATGACTATCTCTCGGATGTCGCAAATCGCTTGAGCGCGCGATTGTTTCTTTGGCCCTCGTGGCTCATCATAGGGGTTCTGATGCGACGAACTCTCAATGCCGGGAGAAGGACCATGCAGCCTTACGGCCCTGGTCGTCGGGGTTTTGGCGACCTCATCTTAGCAGGCTGCCTATTCGCAGGAATCGTGGCGCCCGCCGGGTTTGCCATCGCTGCGGATGACGTTGCTGCCGAAAAGGAACAAAAGAATCTCGGTTTCCGCGTGCCTGAGGGTTTCGAGGTCGCGCTGTATGCGGACGACGATCTGGCTCACGATATCTATTCGATGACGATCGACGCGCACGGCCGGGTCGTCGTCGCCGGCGCTGGCTACGTGAAGATTCTGCACGACGACGACGGCGACGGCCGAGCGGATCGGGCGACTTTGTTTTCCGACCGTCCCAAGAGCGGCGCGCACGGCATGTACTTCGACGGCGATGATCTGATCTGCACCGGCGACGACGCACTGATGAAGCTGCGCGACACGGATGGCGACGGCGTGGCGGACGGTGAGCCAGAAATCTGGTCGCGGCTGCGTAATCCGGAGCACGGGGCAAACGGGATCGTCAAAGGGCCGGACGGTTGGTTTTATGTGGCGTGCGGTAACGACGCGGGCGTGAGCGAGAAGCATGCATCGACGCCGTATTCGCCGGTGAAGAAGCCCGAGTGCGGGGCGATCGTGCGGTTTTCGCCGGATGGGAAGAAGTCGGAGATTTTCGCCCACGGGTTTCGTAATCCATACGATCTGGACTTCAACGAGCACGGGCACTTGTTCACGGTCGACGCCGACGGCGAGCGCGATCAGTATCTGCCGTGGTATGCGCCGTGCCGGTTGTTCGACGTGGCGCAGGGGATGCATCACGGTTGGGTGTTGAAGGGCTGGTCGCGAAGTTGGAACCGGCCGGCGTATTTTTTCGACAGCGTCGAGCGGCTGGTGGAGATTGGCCGCGGGTCGCCGACGGGTTTGGTGGTGTATCGGCATCGGCAGTTTCCGAAGCACTATCGCGGCGGCGTGCTTTCGGCTTGTTGGACGCTGGGCCGCGTGTATTACTTCCCGCTGACGCCGAAGGGGTCGAGCTACGAGAGCAAGACCGAAATCTTCATGGAGACGACCGGGCAGATTGGGTTCGCGCCGGTCGATCTGGCGGTGGGGCCGGAGGGGAATTTGTTCGTGGCAATCGGCGGGCGGGGGACGCGGGGGAGCGTGTTTCGCGTGCGGTATGCGAAGGCCAAGGCGGTCGAGGCAGCGAAGGATGAGGATGCGTTGCTGCGAGTGCTCGACGCGGATCAGCCACTGGCGAGTTGGTCGCGGGCGAAATGGGGGCCGGTGTCGAAGAAACTAGGTCGCGATTCCTTCAACAAACGGGTCGCTCAATTGCCAGACGAAAAAGAAGTGAGTGGCACGATTCGCGCAGTTCAAGTTCTCACGGAGCTTTTCGACGGCGTTGGGGATTCCGCGGTCAGCCAAATTGAGAATAGCGTGCATCATAGAGCACTTTCTGCGGCACTGTGGTCGATTGGGCGGGACGCGGATCCTGAACGTCGGAAGGCTAGGTTTATCGCTGATGGCGGAAAGGATGACCCAGATGCGCTCGCAGCTCCTTGGTACGGCAGATTCGATAGACGAAGTGTCCTACTGCTCTGCAGCGATTCTCGGTTCCCGCTACTTAAGCGAAGTGCGGCGGAGAGCGGTCAGCAGTGGCTGGCATTCTACGAAGATGCTGAGGAAAAACTGGCTCTGCCGTCTACATATCCCGAGCGAAGAAGCCGCGATGCGTCACTCCTCGCCATGCAGCGATACTTAGATCGACTATCCGCGGCAGAGGCGGACGCGGCGCTTTCGAGTACGTGGAATTTTTCCCGAGGGTCTTTTTACGAGTTGCCCAAACTTCCGCCCGAATTGCATTCCGACGGCGTACGTAGGTTTGTTGGAGTATTACGTATCAAAATCTCCCTCTCGGATGTCACGAAAAACGATCTCGTTGATCCGCTCTGCGATGTGTTGTCGTTTGCACGCGAGGAAGACATGCAGGCCGAAATCCTCCGGGCGATGCAAATCGCTTGTGGTGACATGCGCACCAGCGAACAACAGCCAGACTTTTACGCGGGCTATGCGCCGATCAAAGATGCGGTATTAGGCCGCGGCACGCATCGACGGCTTACTTCCCTCCTTCTAAGCCAGTTCCCCGGCGAATCGCGCATCGAGAACTACGAAATTGCCCGGCTGCTCGGCATGCTCGCACCGGACGACGCAAGTGCGGTGTTCAAAACGCTGCTCTGCATCTCGTCGAAAAGCTCTCCGGCTGACGACATCCACTTCCTAATCGTCGCCTCGCGGTTGCCGGGTGAGCGGGATGCGGCTACGACTGCGTTGACTTCCGTGGCGTTGGTCGATTTGCACTACAAGATGGCGGCGCGGAAGTGGGAGCCGAGTCGGAATTGGCCGTTGGTGGTTGGTGAGTTGTTTGACGAGCTTTGCAAGCGCGATGCGGCATTGGCCGATGCTCTCGTTGCTCGGGCGCAGTTTGGGTTGCCGGAGCATAGTTTGTTTGCGGCGCGGATGAAGGGCGAGACGAAGCTGGCGGCGGCGCGGAAGTTGTTGGCGTTTACCGAGAAGGCGGACGACGACGTGCGGTGGACTAGCGAGATGGTCGACGTGGTGGCCGAGTTGCCGGCGGAGGAGGTGTTGCCCGCGGTGCGGGAGCGGTTTGACGAGGATTTTGGGCTGCGCGATTCGATCGCGTTGGTGTTGGCGAAGAATCCGGCCGGCGAGGATCGCGGGCGGCTGGTGGCGTCGCTGGCGTCGGCTCAGGCGAATGTGGTGCGGGCGGCTGCGGTGGCGCTGGCGAAGCTTTCCGCGCCGGGTTCAGCCGATGAAATTGGCGCGGCGCTGGCGACGCTGCGAAGTTATGCGGCCGACGAACGTGGGGATCGCAAACAGTTCGCGGCGGTGCGGCAAGCGCTCGGCGGGCTGGCTCGGCACTGGTCCGGCGAGAAGATCGAGATCGACGAGAGCGCTGCGGCGAAGTCGCTGGTGGAGGTTTATCGGCCGTGGTTCGAGTGGTTCGAGCGGGCACATCCGGAGGCGGCAAAAAAGCTGGCCCAATCGCCGGGCGTGGATGCGGCGGCGTGGGCGAAGCGGCTCGCGGCAATTGACTGGAACGCCGGCGACGCGACGCGAGGGAGGGCGGTGTTCGAGCGGCGGTCTTGTCATCGGTGTCATGGTGCGACGGGGCGGTTGGGACCGGATTTGGCCGGGGCGGCGAGCCGGTTTTCGCGCGAGGATCTGCTGGCGGCGATTTACGATCCGAACCGCGACGTGTCGCCGCTGTATCAGACGACGCAACTCACGGCCCGCGGCGGGCAGACGTATTTCGGGCTGTTGGTTTACGAATCGCCGGAGGGGACGCTGCTGCAAACGGGGCCGGATACGACGATCCGCGTGACCGACGAGGACTATGGCGCGCGGCGGGCGAGCCGGATGTCGCTGATGCCGACGGGTTTGCTCGACGGCGTCGCGGACGGGGAGATCGCCGATCTTTACGAGCATTTGAGGTCGCTCGATGGGCGGCGGCGGGATTGAGTTTTCGCGATGTGCCGCGACCGGATGGCCGGCGGGGCGGGAATGCTCGCGGGTGTTGGTAAGAGTTTCGGCGCTCGTTTTTTCGCGAAGTTCGATTGGGTTTTCGGCTTGGCGATAAGGTGGGGCGTTGTCAAGGCTTGTTTGTGGTCCAGTTTGTGGCGAACGAGGCGCGTTTCACGTGAAACGGGGTGCGTTTCACGTGAAA
>JBBDYI010000033.1:0-8470 GCA_040901705.1 Pirellulales bacterium
TCGCTCGACTAACTCATGGCGAGCGCCGACTTTGTGTCGATACACTGCCCGCTCAACGACCGCACGCGTAACCTGATCGGCCCGCCGCAGTTCGCTCGCATGAAGCCGAACGCCTACCTGCTCAACACGGCCCGCGGCGGAATCGTCGACGAGGACGCCTTGTATGCGGCGCTCGCGGAAGGAAGAATCGCTGGCGCGGCCCTCGATTGCTTCGCCGACGAGCCGGTCACCAAGCCTCATCGTTTCGGCGAACTCGAAAACGTGCTGCTGGCGCCGCATTCGATCGCCTGGACCGACGAGCTATTCCGCGACATCGGCCGCACGACATGCCAGGGGATGATCGCGCTCGCCGCCGGGCAGCGGCCTGTCGGCGTCGTGAATCCGGAGGTCTTCGATCGCCCGTCGTTTCAAGCGAAATGGGCCAGGCTCCGCTGCACGGATTGAAACGTTTTCGATCGCAGGCGGCGAATCTTTTCGCCGCCGGCACTTTGCTGTAGGAGGCTAATCCTTTCGCCGACGGAGCCGCCAATTAACGCCTCGGCGAAAGGATTCGCCTCCTACAGCGTGAAGAAACAAGCATATTCTGTGTGGATAGACTCTCAGCTTTCAGGCAAACCGGCATGACGACCTACTCGCTCTCGCCCGCACAGGTGTCGCATTACAAAGTCGAAGGCTACGTCGTCGCCGAGTCGGTCTTCGGCCGCGACGATCTGGCGACGATCGACACCACGATCCGAGAGTTGACCGATCGCGCCCTCGGCGGCGAGGACATGAGCACGATTCTCGAACTCGAACCCGAGGCACTCGACGGTCAGCGCGTGCCGCGGCGGATTTTCAATCCGTATGACCAACATCCGGCGTTTCGCGCGCTGGCCGAAGACCCGCGGCTGCTCGATCGCATCGAATCGCTCATCGGCCCGAACTTCAACCTCCAACACAGCAAGCTGAACATGAAGCCGGCCAAGGTCGGATCGATTGTCGACTGGCATCAAGACCTGGCTTATTTCCCGCACACGAACGACGATCTCGTCACGACGCTGATCTATCTCGACGATGCGACCGAAGAGAACGGCTGCCTGCAAGTTTTGCGCCGGCATCATCACCATTATTTCGACCACACTGGTCCGGACGGCAAATTCGCCGGAATGATTAGCGAAGACTTGAGCGACGGTCGTTTTGGCAAGCCCGTTTCGCTCGCCGCGCCGGCCGGTAGCGCAATCTTCATGCACTGCATCACGCCGCATGCTTCGCTGCCGAATCGCTCGAGCCGCTCGCGCCGTACGCTCATATACGAGTATCGCGCGGCCGATGCCTATCCGATCTACTACAGCGAAATGACTTCCGTCGCCGAAGCCAGGCAGCGTCCGATCCGCGGTCGGCCCGCCCCGTTCGCCCGCTTCGGCGGCCCGCCGCCGCTGATTCCCGCCGTCGGTAAGTACGCTTCGCTCTACGAACTCCAAGCCCAAACCAAAGCGAAGCTTGCCGGCAAGGGCTAAGCACTTATCCCGAAACCGAATTCTGTAGGAGGCGAATCCTTTCGCCGAAAGCACTGTCAAGCGGTTCCGTCGGCGAAAGGATTCGCCTCCTACAGTTTTGGGACAGGGGCCAAGCATACTCACGCCTCACGCCTCGCGTCTCACTCCTTCAACCCCTAAGCCTCAACATGGCGGATAAACTATCGGGTAAAGCGGCCTGGATCTCCGGCGGAGCTTCCGGCATGGGCGAGGCGACGGCCAACCTGTTCGCCGATGAGGGCGCCGCCGTCGCGATCATCGACATCCAGCGCGACTTAGGCGAAGCGCTCGCGAAACGCATCAGCGACCGCGGCGGCCGCGCGATGTTCGTTCATGCCGACGTTCGGAGCGAGGAGCAGATCGCCAAATCGATCGACGCGACGGTCGCCGCGTTCGGCTCGCTCTCGATCGTGGTCAACTGCGCCGGCATCGTCCACGTCAAGCTGCTGCATGAGTACAGCGAAGCCGAGTGGGACGAGTTGATGGGCGTGAACGTCAAGTCGATTTTTTTCTCGATCAAGCATGGTCTGGCCCAGCTGACCAAGAATCCGCGGAGCTACATGGTCAATATCGGTTCGATCGGCAGCTTCATCGGCCAGGCCTGCACGCCGGCCTATACCACGTCGAAAGGGGCGGTGCTGCAACTGTCCCGCTCGATCGCGCTCGACTACGCTGCGGTGGGACTTCGCTGCAATTGCGTCTGCCCCGGCATCACCGACACGCCGATGCTCCGCTACCACATGAGTAAAGCAGCCGATCCCGACGCCGCACTCCGCGAGCGGCTCCGTCGCGTGCCGATGGGGACCGCACTGTCCTCGCACGACATCGCCAAGGCGGTCCTGTATCTTTCGTGCGAGGATTCGTCCGGCGTCACCGGCGCGTCGTTGGTGATCGATGGCGGCTATCTGGCGGCCGCCGAATGGCAAAGCCCTGCCCATACCGCATTCATGGACTCCTAATGGCCCACGAACTCGCCTGCGCCGATTTCACGTTTCCGCTGCTCGACCACGATCGCGTGCTCGACCTGATCGCGCTGCTGGAGTTTCCGGCCGTCGACATCGGCCTGTTCGAAGGTCGTTCGCACCTGTGGCCGTCGCGCGAGTTCAAGCAGTTGGACAAACGCGCGGCGTTGCTGCGGAAGAAACTCGGCGACCGAGGTCTCAAGGCCGCCGACGTATTCTTGCAAACCGCGGTCGAATTCGTGTCGCTGGCCCCGAACCACCCGGACGCCCGGCGGCGACACAAGGCCCGCGAACTGTTCGTCAAGACGCTCGACTACGCGGCTGGCTGCGGCGGCAAGCACGTCTCGGCGCTTCCCGGCGTCCGATTCCAAGAAGAATCGTTTGCGGACTCGTTTGGACGAGCGTGCGACGAACTCGCCTGGCGCTGCGAACAGGCGGCGGCGCGAAAGTTGGTTTTCGCCATCGAGGCCCACACAGGCTCGCTCGTCCCCAGGCCCAAGCCGGCGCTAAAGCTGGTGCAATCCACGCCCGGCCTGACGCTCACGCTCGATTACACGCATTTCACGCGGATCGGCATTGCCGACGCGGAAGTCGAGCCGCTCCTGCCCCACGCCACTCACTTCCACACCCGCGGCGCCCGCAAGGGACGTCTGCAAGCGGCGTTCAAGGACAACATCATCGACTACGGCCGCGTCTGGAAACTGATGAAGTCGACCGGCTATCGAGGGTACGTCGGCATCGAGTACGTCTGGACGGACTGGGAGCACTGCAACGAGGTCGATAACTTGTCGGAGACGATACGGTATCGCGATTTTTTCCGCGGCCTTACTTAGGCTACTTAGAGGCTATCCACATAGAACGTGCTTGTTTCTCGCACTGTAGGAGGCGAATCCTTTCGCCGATGGAACCGCAAACCAAGTGCCTCGGCGAAAGGATTCGCCTCCTACAGTACGGACGTCTCGGCGATTCTTTATAGATAGCCTCTTAGAAGCGGACACGCACTCGATCAAAGGCCAACCATGTTGCGCGACAACGGCAGTTCCTGGCGGGGCGTCCTGGCGATCGACGCGATCGGCTCGGCCGTGGCGCTGTTGACGCTGTGCGCGATGTTGTGGTTGGCGACGGGTGAGCGATTTGTGTCCCCGTATAACCTGCTGCAGGTTGCCCGGCAGGCGTCGAGCTACGGCATCATGTCCGTCGGTATGGTGCTGCTGCTGTCCATGGGAGAGATCGATTTATCCGTGGGAGCGATCCTCACACTGGTCAACGTCGTCACGGCGATGGCGCTGCGCGACGGGGTGCCGACGCCTCTGGCGGTGTTGCTGGGCCTCGGCGTCGGCGCCGCATGTGGCCTGACGAACGGCCTGTTCAGCGTGGCGCTGAAGATTCCGACGATCATCGTCACGCTTGGCACGATGAGCATCTTTCGCGGCTTGGCGCTGGTGGTTTCCAAAGCAACGCCGATCGGCAATTTCTCCAAGGACACGTGGCTCTTTCGGCTGGGAAGCGGCGACATCCTCGGTGTCCCCACCAGCGTCCACGTGATGCTGATGGTCGGCGCGGCCGGCTACGTGCTGCTCAATCACACGCCGTTCGGCTGGCGGGCGCAGGCCATCGGCAGCAACACCCAGGCCGCCCGTTATTCGGGCATACCGATTGCCCGTTATCGCATTGCCGCCATGATGCTCATGGGTTTCGTGGCCAGCGTCGCAGGCATCATGGAGTTGGCGTTTCTCCAGGCGGGCAGCCCGACGACTGGCCAAGGTTACGAGCTTTACGTCATCGCGGCGGCCATTATCGGTGGCACGGCGCTGACCGGCGGTTCCGGCTCGATGGCCGGTGGAATTCTCGGCGCGCTGATGATCGCCGTCATCCGAAACGGACTGGTGCTGTTGGAACTTTCGGTTTATTGGGGCGCGGTGGTTACCGGCGGCGTGATTATCGCCGCGGTTGCCGTGAGTAATTTGGTCAAGCGGCGGTGACAACGGCGGTCGCGGAGCGATCGCGTCAAGTTGCACCGAGGAAACAAACCCGAAGAAGACGTACCATGAATCGCACATGTTCGACACGGTATATATGGAGGACTCTCGTGCTTCGGCGATCGAAGTGGTTGACCAACGGGTTCGCCTGTGGATGGATCGCGCTGTTCGGCATCGGCTGTAACCGGTCCGCCGAACATGGCCGGAATGGCGGCGATGAGATCACGATCGGCTACGTGCTCCACGGATTGAATGAATTCACGCAAATCATCAAACAAGGCGCCGAAGACGCGGGCAAAGCCGAGAAGGTCGGCGTCGATGTCGTCGGGCCGGCTGGATTCGTCGCCTCGGACGCGATCGCCATGTTCGAAGGAATGGCTCAAAAAGGCGTCCAAGGATTGGTCGTCGTGCCGATGCCCGGAGAGGTCTGGGTGACGCCGATTCGGCAGGCGACCTCGGCGGGCATTCCGGTGTTGACCGCAAACGTGTCCAGTCCCGAGTCCGCCGCGACCGCCTGGTTCGGTCAAGATGAATACGCCAGCGGCTTGATTATGGCCAGCGAATTACGTAAGGCATTGGCGGCTCAAGGAAAGACGCGCGGTCGGATCATCGTCGGCATCTGTGCGCCGGGCCTGAGCGTGCTGCAGCAGCGCTACCGAGGCTTGAAGCACGGCCTAATGGATAGCCCGTTCACGATCAGCGATGCCTACGATGTGAACACCGAAACCTCCGCTAACTACGGCGCTTGGGAAAACATCGCGGGCGCGAACGCCGAAACGGTGGCGATGGTCGGCCTCTGCTCGATGGACCTGCCGAACCTGGCCAAGCTAAAGGTCCGAACGCATGGGGAGTGGCTGATCGCGGGCTACGACCTGGGACGCGAGACCCTCGACGCCGTGCGATCGGGAACGGTTCAGGTCGCTCTCGGTCAGCATCCGTACTTGCAAGGCTACCTGCCGGTGGTTGCGCTGGCCCGGCATCTTCGCGATGGGCAGCCGCTGCCGAACGGATGGATTGACGTGGGAACCGAAGTGGTGACTCGGGACAACGTCGACGCCGTCTACGAACGCGAAACGAACGAGGCCGCGCAGACGAAGTGGTATGCCGACTATATCGCCGAACATTTCGCGGACCTGAACGCCGTGGTCAAGCCGTTGCCCACTTCGGCGACGTCGTCCGAGCCATGAATCCTCGCCGCGGCAATTACGAAATCATGATCGATGTCGACCTGATCCAACTCGAGCGGATTTCCAAGCGCTTCGGCGGCGTAACGGCATTGGAAGAGGTGAGTTTTGGCATTCGACGCGGCGAGGTGCATGCCCTGGTCGGAGAAAACGGGGCCGGCAAATCGACCCTCATGAAAGTGCTGGCCGGCGTCCACGCGCCGGACGACGGCACGATTCGTTTGGGCGGCAAGCCGGTCCGCTTCGCGAACCCGCGCGACGCCGGTCGCCACGGAGTCCGTATCGTTTTCCAGGAACTGAATCTGTTCCCCTCGCGGAGCGTGGCCGCGAATGTTTTTGCCAATCGCGAGTGGGTCGGGCGCTGCGGATGGGTCCGGCGAAGAACGATGGACAATGCGACGCGCGACGTGCTGCGAAACATGGGTTCCGCGATCGAGCCGGGCACACTCGTCGGCTCGCTGACGATTGGCGAACAGCAACTTGTCGAAATCGCCCGCTCGCTCGTGCATCAATCGCGGATCATCATTCTCGACGAACCGAATTCGGCGCTCAACGAAGCGGAATCTCAACGGCTTTTCGAAATCGTCCGCCAACTCCGCGATCGGGGCTTGACGATTATTTACGTGTCGCACCGATTGGAAGAAGTGCTCGCCATCGCCGATCGGATTTCGATCCTCCGCGATGGCCGCTTGCAGGGAACGCTCGAGGCCGCGCGAACTTCGATTCCGGAGGTGATCGAAGCCATGATCGGGCGGCGGTTGGAACAGGCGTTTCCCGCGCGCACGCCCAGCCAAAGCGCCGTTCCGCCGGCAGCGACCGCGATGCTGCAAGTACGCAACGTGCGCCACGGCGACTCTCTGGGGCCGATTAGCTTCGACGTCCGCGGCGGCGAGATACTGGGTTTCGCCGGGTTGGAAGACGGCGGTGTGAACGGGTTGTTTCGCGTTCTGTTCGGCTTACAGGCGATGCACGGCGGCGAGTTGATTTATCGCGGCCAGCAGCAGACGCCCGGTTCCGCGCGGCAGGCGATTGCTCGCGGCTGGGGGCTGATCCCCGAAAGCCGGCGGGACCAAGGGTTGCTGATGGACTGGTCGATCGCCCGCAATACGACGCTGTTGGTGCTCGACAAATTGTGCGGTCGGCTGGGATTCATCGACCGACGGGCCGTCCGCGCGACGACCGACCATTTCCTGCGGCGACTCAACGTGATCACGGACGGCCAGGAAAAAAAGGTCGTCGATCTCAGCGGCGGCAACCAGCAGAAAGTCCTGCTCGCCAAATGGTTGGCCACGCGGCCGGCGCTGTTGATGCTGAATGATCCGACCCGCGGCGTGGACGTCGGCGCCAAATGGGAGATTTACCAATTGTGCCGGCAACTGGCCGCCGAGGGGTTGGCGATCCTGTTTACGTCGAGCGAGGCCGACGAGATTCTCGGCCTGTCCGACCGCGTGTTGGTGCTTCGCAAAGGAAAGCTCGTCCGTGAGTTCCAGCGCGGCGAAGCGAACAAGGCTGAATTGATTCACGCCATGTCCGGCGGGGAAATCGAAGCACCCCGCGCGGCCGAACCGAGCGGCGACCCGTGACCCCTTTTCGTCATTGGTCGTCTAGCACGTGAACCATCGTAATCGACTTCACCATGTCGTGATCCGCGAACTTCCAGACGATCTCCTTCTTCTTGTCGTGCGTGACCTCGAACGCGTGCACGCCTTTCCCCTCCTGGCCTCGCAGGAAGTTGGCGACGACGAGGTTGCCGTTCTTGAGAACCTGAAGACTGGTGATCCAAGTGAGATTCAACTCGGGCGCGTCCGCGGCGGTCAGCTCCCAAACGATCTTCTTATCGGGCGTCACTTCGATCACGCGTTTATCGGTGCCGCATCCGATGATCGTATTGCCATTGGCCAGCCGCAGCGCTTCGAACACGTCCGTCACTTGCGGATACTCCCAGACAGTTTTGCCATCGCGGTCGTACTCGCGGACGACGCCCTCGGCTTCGTGACACGCCAGTAGATTGCCGTTGTCGAGCTGATGCACGCAACGCATCTGCCGGTGAGCTTCCTTTTCGCTCGTGGTCAACTTCACGGTCGAGACGACTTCCCCCTTCGCGTTCACTTCGACCGTCTGGCACGGACCCTGCTCCGCCAGCAACAGATTGCCGTTGGCAAGCCGATCGCAGGTCAGCACCTGTGCGCACTTGGCGCGGTAGTCAAAGACGACTTTGTGGTTCCGGTCGACTTCTCGCACGCCCGTCGGATTTCCGCCATCGGCGAACACGACTTTGCCATCGCCCGTCATACGGAAGCAAACCGCGATCGAAGGAAACGGATGTTCCCAAGCCAAGGCGCCGTCCGGCGAGACTTCCACCAATCGGTGCGCGGCGGCGCTGTATTCGCACACCATGATGCGGTGCTTCACCGGTTCCGCCAGCCGTGCTTCGTGATCCGCCGCATGGGCAGGTGACACGATCATCGAAGCGAGAAGAAAGAATCTCCATCCAAGGCAACCGGCTCGCAGTGCCCTCCCCCTGGTGGCGTGTCGATCAGTGCTAACCAAACGTGAGATACTCGGGCGAATCATCGCATCGTTCCTGGCAAAGGGGAATTCGATAAGCGGCGGCGGACAGGTCATGCTCCTTGTATAGCAGGTACAAGGTCCGTTCACATTGTTTTTCGTTAGCAGATGGGCGTGCAACCGCCAAACTGCCAAACTTCGAGGAGTAGATGTCGCCGAAAGGAATTCGCCAACCGCTGACCGGCACGGAGTTTTGCTAGGTTTTTGTGGGTGCATGTCGCGGTTTGTTTTTCTAGCTGGCTTGGTGATAGCTGCTAGCGTCG
>JBBDYI010000034.1:0-8370 GCA_040901705.1 Pirellulales bacterium
GCTACGAGGTCGTCCGCAAGATCCGCGAGAACCCCGCCACCGAGGTGCTGCCGGGAGAGGAGTATGTCGCGCGGTTGCTGACGCGGGATCGCGCCCGGGAGATCGAAGCGTGCTTCGAGGAGGGCGTGACGATCCGCTAGTCGAGCAACCCGCGGCGGATTGTCGGGCGAGGCTCGGGCCGTTGCGGCGGCGTGTATTCCCCGTGCGGGATTCCCCACGTCACGTAGCGGCGCCCGTGGGCGTTCGTCTGTGCCGGCGACGCGATGGCCGGACGAACCGGCGCATACCGTCGAGGCGAGTTCGTGACTGGCGGCAGCGGGGGGTCGTGCTCGCGCCGGACGTCCGAATATTCGACTTCGACAGATTCAGCGACAAATTCCGCGGTTCGAACCTGGTCGTCGGAAAAACGGGTCGCGACGACGCTTCGCTCGCGCTGAGGGCCGGGCGCTTCGTCCTGGCAATACGACCTTCGCGGAGCGACGTGTACCGCCATCGCCGTGTCGTAATCGGGATCCGCGAACAACATCGACCGCGAACCGCTGGCACGGACGCCAGGCTCGATGGGCGGATTCGGGACGCCGCCTTCGATCGGCGGTCGCGCGGGTTGCTCAGCCGGTCCGCTGGCGTCGGCTGGCGCGGTCTGATTGCAACAGCAAACACGGAGCGTCTCCTCGGCCTCGCGACGCACTCGGGCCGACGGCTCGAACCAGCAATCGGGATGGTCCGGATCGCGGTCGTAGGCCATCTTCGCCAACTGCTCGGTGATCTTTTCCGAACAGCAGTCGTTGTCGCAATGTGGGCACTTTGCGTTGGGAATCGATGCCAACGCCTTGACGGTTTCGTAGCGAACCTTTTCCGTACAGTCCTTGAGCGATTCGAGCATCGCTTCCTCGATGCCGCCGTAGCACTTTTCGCATCCCAGCGTGGCCAAGTACTTGATCGCTTTGATCTTCTGCGGCGCGAGATCTTCTTCCGCCTTGATTTGTTGGGCCTTTTTGATCGCGGCGTTGTCGATCTCCGCCAGGGCGGGATCGGCGATTCGCAGCAATGGCGGTTTGCGTTCCAAGCCCGGCAGTCGGCCGCAGCGGTTCACCAGCGTGTCTTGCACTCGGTGGATGCCCTGGGGAACGCCGAGCCAACTCCAAACCGTTGGCGGCCGCGCGGCCGCGGACGCCACCGATGCGGCCGCGGATTGCTGCCCGCAGGCCGATTCCGTCCAGCACGGGCCGCTGGCCGCCAGCGCCGCGGCGACGGCGAATCTGCGAATCTTGGCGAGTCGACCAATGCGCTGAACCATCCTTGAACTCCTTCCGCTTGCCGCGGCGAACCTGCCGGCGATTTGCTACGCCGCCGGTCGCCGTGTGAACTTCGACCCTGCGTTGAATTGATCGCGCATCCGCAGCAACTCTGCTTGCAATGCCCGCTGCGCAATCGCCGCCAGCGACTGACGCGCCCAATACGACGCGTCGCGCAGCTCGTCGAGCAGCTCGTCGGGCAACAGAAACGTGCCGCGCGTTTTCGCCACGCGCCGCGGCGGCATCGGCACGGTATGGCGTTGGATCGGTTCCCTATCGTCGGCCATCGCAGGTTATCCTCACGGCAATCGCGGCGTCGATATGCACACTCGTCACACGCCGTGATATCGGCACACCGTGCGACGCGTGTTCAATATGTTTCACGTGAATCTGCGGCGCTGTGGGCGACCGATGCCCACAGTAAAGCACGTGGCCAACGTGTTCACCGGCATGCTAGCATGGCGGACGGCGATGGACCGCCGCGCTCGACGGTCCGGCGGCCTCGCAGAAATCAAGCGGCGGCCGAAGGGCACGAAATCGTCGAGAAAGGCAAGCGAAGTTTCGTGGCGCGCGTCGCCGCGCCGCCGAAAAAAGGCGAAACGTCCTGACGCCGGGGACGGCAATCCGCGAACCTCCATCGCGCCGATTCGCTCTAGGTAGCTATCCAGCGAATTGATTGCGCGCGGAGCCCATTTTTTCCGCCAAATGTTCGACAACCCGCCGACGATTCCGAACCCAACCCACCGATGCTGTTCGGTATCGACCGATACGTCATCTGCGACCATCGGCGACATCTGTGGATCATTCTTCGTCGCCAAAACCCAACTCTGTTCGCCGACAACGCCGCCGGCCAGACGTTTTGGGAGTCGCTCGGTTGGAGTCGCCGCGGCGAATTGTGCATGATGCAGCGACCAACGCCGAGCTAAACAGACAAACGCGCGCGATCGGAGCCGCCGCGCCGAGCGCACCGCCCGCCGTCGCCGAAAGAAGAAGCGCTACACCGTCTCCAGCGCCATCAACCGGTCCGTCAGATACCGGAGAATGTCCCGCACCGATATGATGCCGGTCACGCGATCGCCGTCGGTGATCGGCAGGTGGCGATAACCGCCCAAGTCCATGCGGTGCAAGGCGAACGCGATCTTGTCGTCCTCGTGGAGCGTCGATGCGGGAACGGTCATGAATTGCGATACGGGCTGTTGGCCGTGTGCGGCGAAATCCGCCCCCAACCGCATCAGCGCGTCGCGCTCGCTGAACACGCCCAGCGGATGACGTTCGTCATCGACCACCACGGCGCAGCCGACGCGGTGACTGTGCATCAACTTGACGACCAGCGAAACCGGCGCGTCCGGTTCGACCACCAGCGGCTCGCGCGGTTCGAGCAGCGACATGCGATCCTTCATGATCGCCCGTTCGAGCGACGTTGCCGGACGCGGCATCGACTGCGCGATCAGCGGCTGTTCGCAATCCTCGCAAACGTCCGCGCCGTCGATATTTTCGTGATCGCAATAAGGACAAACCAGCATGCCGCGACTCCCGTGCATCGGATTCTTCGGTGAACGCCAGTGCTCAGAGGTTGTGAAAGAATCGAACATGAACAAGTCCAACCGCAACCTGTAGGGTGCTCTGTGAGCACCTTGGCACAACGCTTTGTGGTGCTCACAGAGCACCCTACATTCATTCACAACCTCTCAGCGTGGCCGCGTGGCTTCAACGCCGCTACGCAACCGTCCACGTCTCGCCCGACTGAAACAACTTGTTCAAATCGCCTTCTCCACGCTTCTTCACCGCGTCGTCGATTTGAGCGTGCAATCGCTCTTCGAAAATCGGCCGTTCGACATACCGCATCACGCCGATCGGCACGGGAAACTCCGGATGCCGCATCCGCGACAACAGATACGCCAGCGTCGGCTCTTCCAACTTCTCGTCGTGAAACAGCAAGTCGTCCTCACTGATTCCCTTGCCGAGTTCGACAACCTCGGGCGTGATCCCGTTGAGGCGAATCCCCTTGTCGCGGTTCTTGCCGAAGATCATCGGTTTGCCGTGCTCGACTTCCAGCGTCGTGTCGGCCTTGGTATCGCGATCGGTGAGATAGGAAAACGCGCCGTCGTTGAAGATGTTGCAATTCTGGTACACCTCGACGAACGACGTGCCGCGATGTTCCGCTGCCCGCCGCAACGTTTCGCCCAAGTGTTTGATATTCACGTCGATCGACCGCGCGACAAATGTCGCCTCGGCCCCGATCGCCACCGACAGCGGACTGAGCGGGTTGTCGACGGAACCGAACGGCGTGCTCTTCGTCACTTTGCCCAGCGGCGACGTCGGCGAATACTGCCCTTTCGTCAGCCCGTAGATCTGGTTGTTGAACAGCACGATGTTCATATTCAGATTGCGGCGAATCGCGTGCAACAGGTGATTGCCGCCGATCGAAAGCGCGTCGCCGTCGCCCGTGATGACCCACACGGACAACTCCGGGTTGGCCACCTTGACGCCGGTCGCGATCGCCGGCGCGCGGCCGTGGATGCTGTGCATTCCGTACGTGTTCATGTAGTACGGAAACCGGCTCGAACAGCCGATGCCGGATACGAATACGATCTGGTGCGGCGGAATCCCCAGCGACGGCAGCATCTTCTTCATCTGCGCCAGGATCGAATAGTCGCCGCAACCGGGGCACCAGCGGACATCTTGGTCGCTGGCGAAGTCGGCCGCCTTTAGGACGGGCAAGGCAGGTAACGCGTCGGTACTCATGGTGGATTGGAAGGCTGTAGGCTTTAGGCTGAAGGTTCTTTGTGAAATCGGCGGCCACTGGCGGGTGATGGCGTCCCGGCTATTTCCTGGCGACTAGTCAAGGTACTTCTCGAACGCCTCGACAAGCTCCGAAACGGTAAACGGCTTGCCTTGTACTTTATTAAAGCCTTTGGCGTCGATCATGTACTCGCCACGGATCAACAACCGCAGTTGGCCCTTGTTCAATTCCGGGATCAACACGTTGTCGTACCGCTTGAGCAAGTCGCCGAGGTTGGCCGGCATCGGATTCATGTGACGCAAGTGGGCATGTGCGATCGGCTCGCCCTGGGCCAACAACTGGCGAACGGCCGTGCGGCACGAACCGTAGGTTCCGCCCCAACTCAGCACCAGCAGCTTGCCCTTGTCCGCACCTTCCACGGTTTGCGGCGGTAGTTCCTTGGCGATGTCGGCCACCTTCTTCGCCCGCAGATCGACCATGTCTTGGTGGTTCTTCGCGTCGTAGCAAACGTTGCCCGTGATGTTCTGCTTTTCCAAACCGCCCACCCGATGCACCAGCCCCGGCGTTCCCGGCAACGCCCACGGCCGCGCCAACCGCTCGTCGCGGGCGTAAGGCTCGAAAGCATGCCCGTTGGAAAGCGGTCCCGGATGCTTGACTTCGATTTTCTCCAAATCGGCCACGTTCGGCACTTGCCACGGTTCCGACCCGTTCGCCAGATAGCCGTCGGTCAGCACGAACACCGGCGTCATGTACCGCGTGGCGATCTTCCACGCTTCGATGACCGTGTAAAAACAATCGACCGGACTCTGCGCCGCGAGAATTGGCATCGGACACTCGCCGTTGCGGCCGAACATCGCCTGCAACAGATCGGCCTGTTCGGTCTTCGTCGGCAAGCCGGTGCTCGGTCCGCCGCGCTGAACGTTGATTACTATCAGCGGCAGTTCCAGCATCACGGCCAGCCCCAGCCCTTCGCCTTTGAGCGCGATACCCGGTCCGCTCGACCCGGTGACGCCCATCTTTCCGGCGAAAGCCGCTCCGATCGACGATGTCACGGCGGCGATTTCGTCCTCGGCCTGAAACGTCATCACGCCGAAGTTCTTGTACTTGGCCAATTCGTGGAGAATGTCGCTGGCGGGCGTGATCGGATACGTGCCATAGAAAATCTCGTGCCCGCTCAGTTTTGAAGCCGCGATCAGCCCCCAGGCGGCCGCCTGATTGCCAATGATGCTGCGGTAGGTTCCCGGCGGCAGCGCGGCGCGGTCGACGATGTACTGATTCGGCATCGCCTCGGTGGTTTCACCGTAGTGAAACCCGGCCTTGAGCGCCTTGCGGTTCGCCTCGGCGACTTCCGGGCGTTTGCCGAACTTGTCCTCGATGTATCGCAGCGTCGGATCGAGCGGCCGGTCGTACAGCCAAAACACCAGCCCCATCGCGAAAAAATTCCGGCAGCGGTCGGCTTCCTTCTGGCTCAATCCCAACTCGGCGACGGCCTCGCGCGTGATCTTCGTCATGTCGACGTTGATCAGCTTGTAGCCGTCCAAACTGCCGTCTTCCAGCGGGTTTTTGGCGTAATGCGCCTGTTCTAGCCCCTTCTTGTCGAACGCCTCGGTGTTGACGATCAACAACCCGCCCGGAATCAACCCTTCGAGGTTCGTCTTCAGCGCCGCCGGATTCATCGCCACCAGCGCGTCGACTTGATCGCCCGGCGTGTAGATCTCCTTGGCGGCGAAATGAATCTGGAAACCGCTCACGCCGGCCAAAGTGCCGCGCGGCGCGCGGATTTCAGCCGGAAAGTCCGGAAACGTCGCCACGTCGTTGCCGACGATCGCCGACGTCGTCGTGAGTTGGGTGCCAGCCAATTGCATGCCGTCGCCGGAGTCGCCGCAGAACCGCACCGTTGCCGCGTCGAGGTGAACGACTTTCTTCTTCTGAGTTCCCATCGTCGTAGTGGACATTGTCGATCGCGTGTTCCCCGCGGACCTAATGTTGGCCCGTTCGAATTATTGTGTCGCCGCAAAGAAAATCAACGGCTCGTCGACCGCCGGCGAGCTTGCCCGCGCGGCGGGCAATACAGACGCAATCCCGCCTAATGCGGAATCGATTCGATGTTAGGACGCTGCCATTCATCGGTTTGACAACTGAGCGGAGACTGTCGGTGCCCAGCGGAAGGATGTCGTTGGAGGGTGTCGCCCACAGTCAGGCAATGCGGTCGAGCAGTGCCGCCGTGGGCAACGCGTGTTTGCCGTCATGCGCCTTCGCGGTCCTGCGCGACCAGACGCGGTTCCGGCGGTAGGTTGTAAATCGCGTTGGGAAAATGTTCGACCAGAAAGTGCACGATCCCGCGCACCTTCAATAATCCAAGTGGGCGGCCGACGTCGTCGACCACCGGCAAATGCCGATAGCCGCCCGCGGACATCTCGCGAATCGCGGTGGCCACCGTGTCCGTTTCGTGCAGCGTCACCGGATCGCGCGCCATCACATCCTCGACCGGCGTCGTCAAGTCGGCGTCCGTCGCCAACAACCGCAGCACGTCGCGCTGCGTAAAGATGCCCGCCAATTTTTCATCGCGGCAAATCAGCACGCATCCCGTGTTGTGCTGGCGCATCAACACCAACACGTCGCGCACCGACATCTGCGGCGGCACGCAGAGCGGTTCCCTGAGGCCGGAGTGGCGAACCGTCTCTGTATTGAGATTGAGCTGAAAATCCACAACCCGGCCTTTGTTCATTGGGCCACTGGCCCTGGTGGACGCCGACTCGCGACGAATGGCCGCGCCAACGCCAACCCAAATATGCGTCGCAACCGCGCCGACCTCGGCCGCCAAAAAACCAACCGCCGAACGCAACCTAAAAACGACGCCGCAACACCCCTGAACTGTACCACGATCATGCGCCTGAATAAACGGCAAAAGCGGAAAATTGGCTCACCGGCCGTATGTCGCACTTTGAGCACTGCTGTGGGTTTTGTTAACAATAGGGGGGTGATTCTTGCTGTGCGTTTCACGTTCGCGGTTCGAATCGGGTAAAGGAGCCAAGGACGGCAAGCAAGCAGGTGGTCGAGGAGCGGGCGAAGGAGTTGGTGGCGGCGGTGTTGGCGATCGGAGCCGCGGGATCATCACTCGCCGCGGCCAGACCGCGGTGACCGAGGCAACGTATCCTAACGGTGCGTTGCCGGCTTGGCCGGTGGCAGCCGGGGAAGATTACCGAGTCGCGCGGTTGCAGGCTGGTGAGCCGGGGCGTTTGCCAGTCGGAACTGCCTGCCCAGCCCTATTACGTCTTGGCCGTTGCTCGCCGCAGTTCTCGCGGCAGTGGGAAATAGACTTCCTCTTCGCGGATCGACCGCGGCAGGACCGTTGCGCCGAACTGCTCGCGAAGGTAGTTGAGAACTTGCTCGACGACGGTCTCCGGCGCGCTGGCGCCGGCGGTGACGAGGACCGTGTCGATGCCGTCGAACCATTGGCGGTCCAGATCGCGCGGTCCGTCGATGAGGTGGGCGGGCCGGCCGGCTTGGCGGGCGAGTTCCGCGAGTCGCTGACTATTCGAGCTGTTCTGGCTGCCCAGGACGAGTACGAGATCGGCCTGTGGCGACAGCCGATTGACCGCCTCTTGGCGGTTCTGGGTGGCGTAGCAAATGTCTTCCTTCGGCGGTGCGGTGATGTGCGGAAACCTTTCCTTGAGCCGCGCGATGATCCGATTGGCGTCGTCGACCGACAGCGTCGTCTGCGTAACGTAAGCCAGCTTGGCGTCGGCGGCGAATTCGAGCGAGTCGACGTCTTCGGGCGTTTGCACGAGGACGATCGATTCCGGCGCTTCGCCCATCGTGCCAATCACTTCGTCGTGCCCCTCGTGGCCAATCAAAACGATCGTGTAGCCGCGCTGGGCGTAGCGAATCGCTTCGAGGTGGACCTTGGTCACCAACGGGCACGTGGCGTCGATGGCGTGCAGCCGCCGCTCGGCCGCTTCCTGACGCACGGTCGGCGACACGCCGTGGGCCGAATAGAGCAAGTGCGAACCGGCCGGCACTTCGTCGATCGCATCGACGAATACCGCGCCCTTGGCCAGGAACTCGTCGACGACGTATTTGTTGTGGACGATCTCGTGATACACGTAGACCGGCGGACCGTAGAGCTGCAACGCCAGGTCGAGCGACTCGATCGCCATATTGACGCCGGCGCAAAAGCCGCGTGGACTGGCTAGGAGGACTTTCATCGTGGATCGTAATCGAAGGTAATCGTGGCGTTGCTAACGGGCATTGGACAGCGGGCGGCGGCGAGGCTTTCAAAGGCTATCTGCAAAGAACGTGCTTGTTTTTCACACTGTAGGAGGCGAATAC
>JBBDYI010000035.1:0-8333 GCA_040901705.1 Pirellulales bacterium
CGGCGATCGCAACGGGACTCGCAGCGATCGGCTGAGAGCGAATTCGAGTTCCTCGGGCAACTGCCGCAACTGCCTTGGAGAGTTTCGCTCCGTACCGCAGATTGCCGACGTTTCGCTAGCATTACCCGAATCCGCACAATCCGCAAGATTCGCCTAAATTCTGGGGTTTACGTAGCCGATTCTTGTCGGCACAATACCGCCTCTGGCGTGCGCCTGCCGTGCTCGTATTGGCCGGCTGGCGTGGCGGCGCGGGCGACCCGTTGCGGGACGTGCGTGTGTCATGGAAGACCTGCCGTAAGCAAGGAGTGCTTGAAGTGAAGATTTCTCTCGCGTCGGCCACCGCGGTGGCCTGTCTCTCCGCCCTGTGTATGCTCGCCGGCCCCGCGGTCGCACAGACCGGCGCCAAGCCGGCCGATCCGGGCGTCCGTGTGATCGACATCGAACAGGCGTTCAAGAAGCACATTCGCTACAACGCCGAAATCGAACAGCTCAAAGAGCTGGCCAAAACGATGGAGATGGAGACGAACAAGGAAAAGCAGTCGATCATCGACATGGAAAAAGACTTGCCGAACCTGGCCGCCGGTTCGAGCGAGCGGAAGGCCTTGGAAGAGCAGATTCTCCGCCGCAAGACCGATTTGACCGCGCGGACGCGGATCAAGCAGAACGACCTGCTCGAGAAGGAAGCCAAGGTCTACTACTTCACCTACAAGGAAATCCAGGACGAAGTCGCCGTGTACTGCCGGGCAACGGGCGTGAGCCTCGTGCTGCAATACTCGAGCGACACCGTCGACCAGAACAATCGCATGTCGATCATGAAGGCGATGGGCAATCCGGTCGTGCATCACTCGGGCATCGACATCACCGACAAGATCTTGTTCTACCTGAACAAGGGCGCCACGCCGGCGGGTCAGAATAACGGCGTTTCGCAGCGACAAACCGGCGTGCCGCGGCAATGAGCCGCGTTGGCGCTTCGTAAAGTCGTAGGGTGGGCCTCACTTCGTTCGACCCACCCTACGTGTTTTCTGCCGCCCGCCTGCCCGCCTTGGCGACCTCCCGCACCGCTTGACCCGCACGCCAATCGATGAAATCCCGCCCGCGACATTCCTCCGCGTCGGTCCCAGTCCAACCGAAACCTCGCTTTCAGAACACCATCGCTCGCGAGGCGGTGGTGGAAGGCTTCGGGTTTTGGAGCAGCCGGGACGTGCGGGTGGAGTTTCGGCCGGCGGCCGCGGACTCGGGCGTCGTGTTCGTGCGGTGCGATCTGAATCCAGCGGTGCGAATCGCCGCGGCCGTCGAACGCCGGGTGGAAACGCCAAGGCGAACTGCCCTCGTTCACGGTACGGGCCGCGTCGAGATGGTCGAGCATATTCTGGCCGCGCTCGCCGGGCTGCAAATCGACAATTGCGAAGTCTGGGTGAACGAATGCGAGATGCCGGGCGGCGACGGATCGAGCCTGGCGTTCGTGGAAGCCCTCGAAGCGGCGGGAATCGTCCGGCAACAGGCGATTCGCGCGACGCTGGTCGTGCGCGAGACGGTGCGGTTGGGCAATGAAGATTGCTGGATCGTGGCCAATCCGCCGCAACAGACGGGGCTGGCGATGCAGTTTCGCATCGAGTATCCAGACCATCCGTCGATCGGCCGGCAAACGTTTAAGCTCGCGCTCGACCCGAATGCGTTTCGCACCCAGTTGGCGTCGAGCCGGACGTTTCTCACCCAGCAGGAAGCCGAGTGGCTGCGCGGACAAGGACTCGCCGCGCGGGCCACGACGAAGGACGCGCTGGTTTTCGACGCCGACGGACCGCTGGAAAACGAATTGCGGTTTGTCGACGAGTGTGTGCGGCATAAGATGCTCGACTTGGTCGGCGATCTGGCCTTGGCCGGTTGCGACATCGTCGCTCAGATTACGGCCCATTGCAGCGGGCATCGACTCAATTCCGAGCTGGTCCGCGCACTGCTGGCCGAGGGAGAAAAGTTGCAGCCGTGGCTGCGCTGTGCGTAACGCCCTGAGAAGGAGCTTAGGGGATGGCTAGTCTTATTTCCGATCACGCTTCGATCGACCCGCGCGCCGAAATCGACGAAGACGTCGAGATCGGGCCGTTCTGCGTCGTTGGACCGCTGGCGCGAATCGGCCGCGGAACCAAGCTCGAAAACAACGTCACCGTCACCGGGCGCGTGACGCTCGGCGAGTACAACCATGTTTTCCCGGGCGTGGTGATCGGCGCGCCGCCACAGGACCTCAGCTATCGCGGCGGCGATACGCGCGTCGCGATCGGCGACCGAAACATCTTTCGCGAATGCGTGACGATCAATCGCGCGTCGGAGAAAGAAGAAGGCGTCACGAGCATCGGCGACAACAACTTTCTAATGGCCGGGGCGCACGTCGCCCACGATTGCCGCTTGGGAAGCCATATCGTGATCGCCAACGGGTCGCTCCTCGGCGGGCACACGCAAGTTCACGACCACGCCGCCATCAGCGGCGCAGTCGGCGTACACCACTTCACCACGATCGGCCGGTTCAGCTTCATCGGCGGGCTCGCCCGCGTGATTCACGACGTGCCGCCGTACATGCTGGTCGAAGGCCATCCGGCGCGGCCCCGATGCATCAACATCGTCGGCCTGAGACGGAATAACCTTTCCAGCGAGTCGATCCACAGCCTCGGCGAAGCGTTTCGACTGATCTATCGAAACAAAGTCGGGCTGGATCGCGCGCGGGAAATCTTACGCGGCAACGATCAACTCGTACCGGCGGTGAACGAGCTGCTCAGCTTCATTCAGAGCCAACAGGAAGGCCGCCACGGACGGGGCCGCGAACGGAGGCGAGCCGCGTGAACGCGCTGCGCATAGCGGTGATCGGCGGCGGGCATCTGGGCCGCATCCATGCGCGGCTGCTGGCCGATGCGCCGGGCGTACAGCTCGTGGCCGTGGCCGATCCGATCGCCAAATCGCGGGACGAAGCCGCGGCCGGCGCGCGGACCGAAGCCGTGGCCGACTATCGCGAGTTGTTCGGGCGCATCGATGCGGCCGTGGTCGCGACGCCAACTGCAACGCATCGCGACGTGGCGCTCGATCTGATCGAACGCGGCGTTCACGTACTGGTCGAAAAGCCGATCGCGTCGACTTCCGCCGAGGCGGAAGTGCTTGTCGCCGCGGCGCGCAGACGCAGCGTCGTGCTGCAAGTCGGCCACGTCGAACGGTTCAACCCCGCGTGGAAGCTGCTGGCCGGCGAAATCGGTCGGCCGAGGTTTATCGATGCGCTGCGGTGCGGGCCGTATACGTTCCGCTCCACCGACGTCAGCGTCGTGCTCGACTTGATGGTCCACGACGTCGATCTCGTCCTCTCGCTCGTCGATTCGCCCGTGGAGCGGATCGACGCACTGGGGCACGCGGTGATCGGACCGCACGACGACCTGGCCAACGCGCGGATTCAATTCGCCGACGGGACCGTGGCGAACTTGAGCGCGTCGCGGGTGAGTTATGAAGCCGAGCGGCGGATGCGGATTTTCTCGACCGCCGGATTTGCCAGCGTGGACTTCGCCGCACGGACGTCGACGCTGGTGAACGCTTCGCCGCGGCTTTCGGAGCCAGGCTTCGATGCCGCACTGCTGCCGCCGGAAGCGAAAAATCTGTTCAAGGAGCGGTTGTTCGCGGACGTGCTGCCGATACGGCGGTTGCCGGCCGTGGATGGCAACGCGATCGCCGAGGAACTGCTCGATTTCGCCGAATGCATTCGCGCGGGCCGAGCGCCGCAAGTGACCGGCGAGCAGGGATTGGCGGCGCTGGCGGTGTGCGAAGCGATCGGCGAGCAGATTGCCCGTCACAACGGACGCGAAGCTGCGGCCAAAACGCTTGCTCATCCGGCGATGCTGCCGGCAGCGGATCGGCGCGCGGCGGGTTGACGCGACGATGCAGCGGCGTCATGCTTGCTGCCACATTCGCCATGTCGACTCGCAAATCTTCCGCAAGTTCTTACCGCGATCTCAATCGTCGCATCATCGTATGCCGACGATGCCCGCGGCTCATTGCCCATTGCGAGCACGTGGCCGCAACCAAAAGGGCAAGCTTCGCCGACTGGGCCTATTGGGGCCGGCCGGTGCCGAATTTCGGCGATCCGGCTGCGCGGTTGCTGATCGTCGGACTTGCCCCAGCGGCACATGGCGCAAATCGGACCGGGCGGATGTTTACCGGTGACCGCAGCGGCGAGTGGTTGTATCGCGCGCTGCATCGGGCGGGTTTCGCCAATCAGGCTGCGGCGGTTTCGGCCGACGACGGGCTGACGCTCTTCGACTGTGCGATCACCGCAGTCTGCCACTGTGCTCCGCCGGACAACAAACCGCTGCCGGAAGAGATTGCCGCGTGCCGGGAGTGGCTCAGCGCGACGTTCGACGCGGTCGCGCCGCGCGTGATCGTCGCGCTGGGGCAAATTGCGTGGCGAGCGGTCGTCGATCTTGCCCGGCGGCGCGAGTGGCATGTCGGCCGGCTGCCGAAGTTCGCGCACGCCGCGCGCGTCGAACTTGCCGGAGGGCCAACGTTGCTGGGAAGCTATCACCCGAGCCAGCAGAATACGTTCACAGGGCGGCTGACCGAACCGATGTTGGACCAAGTATTTGCCGCGGCACGGAAGCTACTCGGTCGCGGAGCAAATGCGATGTGAATCGAGGCGAAAAAAAGGTTGACACGGCATCGGCGATCCGCAAAGCTGTGGGCATCATGTCTTCGAGACTTCATCCATGAGATCGTGGCTCCGGCACAACGTGGCGCAGGCCGCACGATTTTAATGCATCCCAGATTTCGCCTCTTCTGAAAACGTATTCGTTCGGTCCATTGTGGGCCAAATGAAAGTCCGAGCGGCGGCGGCAGCGCGAGTTGGCCTTTGGCGGCGCAGCTGGGGATCGATTCGAGAACCCGTAGCACGGTCTGGCGGCCGCGCCACTACAGGGAAATTGTGGCGCAGTCAGAGACACCGTGCTCAATTTGCCGAACTTACGCCCTGGTCGCAAGGCCGAGGCGCGAAACGCAATTTCCGCACTCTTCTCGCATAAGGAACGTGTGATGCTCGCTCGTACCCGACAAATCTTGCGCGGCGGTGAAAACGGCAATCGCATGCGGCGAAGTCGGCTGTCGGTCGAATCGCTCGAAGCGCGGCAGGTGCTGTCGGCATCGATCGGCGGATCGGTGTGGATCGACACGAACGGCGACGGCGTTCGCGACGCCGGCGAAACGGAAACGGCCGATGGCTTCACCGTCTATGCATTCGAGGCCAGTGGGCCAGGCGGCGCGGTGGTGGCCAGCGCACCGGTGTCGAGCGGCCAGTACTCGTTTTCGAATCTTCCAGCCGGCGACTACGTCGTTACGTTGGGCGAAGAGTTTTTGAGTGAATATTCCAGTTCGGCGTTTCGCTACAGCCCACTGAATCGCTCGTCCGACGAATCGATGGACAGCGATATCAATCCGACGACGGCGTATTCGGCGGTGATTACGCTGGCCGACGGCCAAGCGACTGGCAACGTCGACGCGGGAATGTGGCGTCCGGCGCGAATCCAAGGTTCGGCGCGGTTTACGGGCGAAATCAATGACGAATCACATGATTTCGGTTTGGCCGGCATCGAGTTCACGCTGTATGAAACGACCGGCGGAAAGTACGCCGAGTTCACAACGGATGTGGACGGCGAGTATTCGTTCGCCGAGGTTCCGGAAGGAAATTATTATTTGGCCGTCAAATTGCCGGACGGCGCGACGGTGGCCGTCAGCACCGGCGACTATCCGATCGACGCACAAACGCTCCGCACGGCGACATTCCATCTGACCGGCGGGACGAACCGGGCCTCGAACTTGCAAATCACTACCGACACACCGGTGTCGATCGGCGGACGGCTGTGGCACGACCTAAACGCCAACGGCGTGCAAGATGACGGCGAACCGGGGATTGAGGGTCGGCGAGTCAACATCGTCGGCGACGACATCGGCGGATCGCCGACAACGATAACCGACGTGGAAGGAAATTACCGGTTCGACGGTCTGCCGCCGGCTCGATATGCGCTGCACGTCGACAACTATCACTATTCGCCGTACAGCGTGAATTACGAGACACTCAGCCCGCCGCGACAGACCAGCGTCGACGCACAGCTCGACAGCGATTTTCAACCGACGAGCGGCGATACGCCGCAGTTTCTGGCCGAGGTTGGCGGGAATCTGCTCGACTTCGACGCCGGGTTGTTCTATCGCGGCGACGTTCACGGCGCGGTGTGGGACGACACGAATGGGGATGGCGTGCAAGGCGACGGCGAACAGGCGATGCCGTCGGCGGAAGTGCGGCTGCTTCGCGAAGACGGCTCGCTCGTCGCCAGAACGGTGTTCGGTGCGTACGGCGGATACCATTTCACGGACCTGTTGCCGGGGTCGTACTTTTTGGAGTTCGTTCGGCCGGACGGAACGGAGATTACGTCCGGCGCGAATCCGACAACCGGCCGAACCGACACGTTCACGCTCTCGTCGCACGAGACGGAAACCCACGACGTCGGGTTCCGCGGAACGAGCGGCATTACGGCGGTTTCCGGCTCGGCATGGGACGACGCCAATGGCGACGGCATCCGCCAGGCGGGCGAACTGCCGATCGCCGGCGTCGGCGTCGACCTACTGCTTACCAACGGTGCATTCATCGCCACGGCCACGACAAACGCCGCGGGCAATTACCAGTTCGCGGGCATCGCGCCGAGCGGATACATGCTGCGGTTCACGCCGGCGGCTGGGACGTACAGCCCGATGAATCGGGGCGACGATTCGACGGACAGCGACGTCAATCGCGGCACCGGACTGACCGCACCGTTCCCGATATTTGCCGGGCAAACCGACGCCACACAGGATGTCGGCATCTATACGGGGGCGCTTTCGACCGACGTAGCATCGAGCCTCCGCGTGACGGAAGTCGGTTTCGTCGGGCACAGCAATTCCGAGTTCGTCGAGGTCCGCAACATCGGCGATGAGCCGATCGATCTGACCGGAGTGCGGTTCACCAAGGGCATCAGCTACAACTTTTCCAGTGGACTAAAGAACCTGTTCCCCGGCGAATACGGCGTCGTCGTCGGCGACTTCGAGTTGTTGTCGAGCCGCACCGACGTGACCCAAATCAACGTCCTGGGGCTGTACTCCGGTGACATCAATCGCGAAGAGCGTCTGACGATCCTCGACGCCACGGGGCAAACCGTCCTGAGTTTTCGTTACGACGACGACTGGTTCGTGTTGATGGATCGCGAAACCATGCCGTGGACGCTGTCCGTCATCGACGACACAATCGCGCCCGAGCTGTGGGAGCAGCGCAGCACGTGGCGGCCAAGCAGCAATCTGGCCGGTTCGCCGGGGCGGCCCGACCCGGGCACAACGCCGAATCCCGGCGCGATCCTGATCAACGAGGTGCTCACCAAAAGCCTCGACGGCTTCAACGATTTGATCGAGCTGCGCAACACGACCGACGCCGATATCGACATCGGCGGTTGGTATCTCGGCGATTCGCAACGCGAAGTCGCGCCGCTGATTTATTTGACGCGCTACCGCATTCCCGGCGGCACGATCGTACCGGCCAACGGGTATCTCGTCCTCAGCCGCGAGAGCGACTTCGGCGTGTTTGGGCTAAGTAGCTACGGCGAAACGCTGCATCTCGTGGCGGGCGACGAATACGGCGCGATGGCCGGATATGCCGAATCCGTCTCGTTCGGCGGCACCGAGGTCGGCGTGTCGTTCGGCCGCTACGAAAACGCCGGGGGCGTGGTCGACATGCTGCCGCAACAAACCAACACGTTCGGCGCGGCGAACAGTGGGCCACGGGTGGGGCCAGTCGTGATTAGCGAGATCATGTATCACCCGCTGGACGGCGCGGAGTTTATCGAGTTGGTGAACACGTCGGCGTCGCCCGTGAACCTCGGCGATCCAGTTTTCGGCTGGGAGTTGCATGGCGACGATTTGCATTTTCAATTCGCGCAGGGGACAGTGCTAGAGGCCGGCGCTCGGGCGATTGTGACGAGCGGTTCGCCCACGGATTTCCGCGTGCAGCATGGGCTAGGTTTGGATGTGATCGTCGCCGGTCCTTGGCACGGTAGTTTGCCGAACGGCGGCGGCAAAATCGAACTCGTTCGCAACGACAACGAAATCCAACGCCGCGATGGCAAAATTCAGCGGCGGCAATTCCTCGTCGATCGCGTGACCTACGACGACACCGCGCCGTGGCCGATCGAGGCGGATGGAACCGGAGCCTCGCTCGAACGCATCAGCCTGAACGTCTACGGCAACAACATCGCCAACTGGATGGCGAGCGAAACCGTCGGCGGCACGCCGGGATTGGC
>JBBDYI010000036.1:0-8217 GCA_040901705.1 Pirellulales bacterium
TGGGCCGAGGTCGGTCGACCAGCCAGCGCAATCGACATTGGCTGATAGGCGCCGAGCCACTTGTGGCAGCCGGTCAGATAGATGCCGCACCACGCGCCGTCGAGGTTAAGCGGCGCGTGGCAGAACTCTTGAGCGCCATCGACGACGACGAACCGCACCGGGCGATCGGCCGAAAGATGCTCGGCGATGCGGCGAGTTGGTAAGCGAATGCCCTCGTTGCTGACGGCGGTGAGAAACAGCCCGTCGCAGCGTTGGTGCCGATAATGCTCACCAAGTCTCGCTACGATTTCGTCCGGGGTCGCTCGGCAGCTAAGAATGTCGTCACGAATGCGGACGGAGACGATTTCGTGTCCGGCCCGTCGGCACTCGCGTTTCAGAATACTCAAGAATGGTGGCCATGCCGTGTCGGTAACAAGAACTCGCTCGCACCGTTCGACGAGCATCCGGGCGGCGCGGCGCATCAACACGGCCGAACGTTGGGCGAACCAGATAGGAGAATCGGCGTCGAGGCCCACGATCGTACGCAGCGACGCTTTGAGTCCAGCGATTCCGCGCCATGCCGCCAGCGCCGGATATCGGCCGCGAACGGCTTCGGGTAGTGCATCGCCGCCCGACGCCAAAAATAGATCGCCGTACAGCCCCAAGGCCCCTTCGCCGGCAAGCCGAACGAAGTCCCCGGCGGCCAGTTGGGCGCTCGAAGACATTAGGCCCAGCCTGGCCGTATCAAGATAGAGCCTGGCAGGAACCGCCATGAATCAGGGGACGCGGGAATCGCGCTCCCTGCGATCCTAGACGATCGACAACCCGTGATCCAGTAGTTCGGCATACGGACGCGCGTAGAGCCAACAAGCGGCCGCGGTTGGCGCGGGTCATAACTATGGCGTTGTGGGGCCTGCGGGCTTTGGGAGTGCCGTTTCTCTGAGCGGCAACGGCTCTTGGCAGCTTTCGGTGGCCGATTCCGCCGAGCTTCGTGGTTTGGCCAACAACATGACCGTCGCCGCGTGGGTCTATATGGATTCCGCCACGACTGCCGCGAAGACAGGCGTCAACCCAACGCTCAATCGAATCATCGGCGACGACGAGGCATGGGACGGCGACGGCTGGTCCTTCGGCGTATTCACCAACGGCACGCTTCGCTTTACGAAGAACGGCATCGTCGATCAAAATTTGGCCGCTGGCGTGCCTCAGGACCGGTGGGTGCATCTCGCCGCGACCGTGTCGAGCACAGGCGGAACCACGTTCTATGTCGACGGCGCAGTGGCCGGTACGAACGGAAACACCGCCAACATGAACACCGGATTGGGCAACAATGGACTCGCCGACCCCTATGCAATCGGTCGTTCGTATGGCGGCGGCGAAGCTCAGTGGTTCGGTGGCTCGTTGGACGAAGTGCGCGTGTTCGACACCGTGCTTTCGCAGAGCGAGGTTCAAGCGATGTTGGTGCCCGAACCGAATTCGATCGCACTATTGGCCTGTGCGGGGATGGTCGGTGGCGCTTTCGTGTTGCGGCGTCGACGTCGCTAAGACCGGCGGCTCGCGATTGCCCTCACGTTCGTGCGATTTGCACGTACGCTGTAATCGAAGGCCGGCGCGCCCCTCGCGGTGCGTCGGCCTCTTTACGTTACGACATATTACATTCACCATTTCGCCATCGAATCGGTCACTCGCTTCGTCAGGACATCTCTCTATGCGCACGACAAATCGCAAGATCGCCTATCGCCGGCCACGTCGACGAGCCTTCGAGCATCTCGAAGCTCGCCACCTACTCGCCGCCCAGCCAATTATCAGCGAGTTCATGGCCAGCAATCGCGGCGGCCTGGCCGACGAAGACGGCGACGAATCGGATTGGATCGAGATTTCCAATGTCGGCGACGCGGCTGTCGACCTCGACGGCTGGCATCTGACCGACGACGCGACTTCGCCGCAGCGCTGGACGTTGCCTTCCCGGACGCTCGACCCCGGCGAACATCTGGTCGTGTTTGCGTCGAACAAGAACCGCAATCCGGACACCGGCGAGTTGCATACGAACTTTCGCTTGAGCGCCGGCGGCGAGTATCTGGCGCTGGTCCAGCCGGACGGAACGACGATCGCCAGCGAGTTCGCGCCGACGTTCCCGCTGCAACTGGAAAACGTCTCTTACGGTACGCCGTCGGTGCATGCGATCGTTGCCCCGGCCGACGCCGGTGGTCCGATCGTCTCCGATGGGTTGATCGCTTACTACGCGATGGAAGAAACGGCGGGTGCGCTCACCGACCAGGCCGGTGGGCAGCAGGCCTCGGCGGTGAATGCCGGCCATCGATACAACCTGCCTGGGCCGACCGGATTCGGTAAGGCCGTGGGGCTAAACGCCAACGGCTCGTGGCAACTTTCGGTCGCCGATTCGGCCGAACTCCGCACTCTGGCGAACAACATCACTGTGACCTCGTGGGTTTACGTCGAGTCGACCGTCGTCAAGACGGGCACGAACTCGGCCCTCCATCGCATCATCGGCGACGACGTAGCGTGGGACGGCGACGGCTGGGCATTCGGCGTTTGGAACGACGGCCGGCTGCGGTTCACCAAGAACGGTGTCGTCGACCAAGAGGTTGCCGCCAACGTTCCCAGGGACCAATGGGTTCACGTCGCCGCCACCGTGTCGAGCAGCACGGGCACGACGTTTTACTTAAATGGCGCGGTGATCGGCACGCATGGCAATACCGCGAACATGAATACGGGGCTCGGGAACAACGGACTGGCGGACGCCTATGCAGTCGGCCGTTCGTACGGTGCCGGCGAAGGACAATGGTTCGGCGGCCGACTCGACGAAACGCGTGTCTACAACCGCGTCCTCACGCCGACCGAAATCGGTACGTTGATGAATCCGGTTGCTTCGGGAGAAAACACCACGAAGGTGTTCGTTCCAGCCGACGGATCGCTAGGCAACACGTGGACGGCGGCGGCCTTCAACGATGGCGCATGGACCGACGCGCCCGGCGCGATTGGATATGAAACCGTCGCCGGCGGCCCCTTCGAGGATGCGATTCTTCACGCGGTGCCGACCGGCACGACGAGCTTCTACACGCGAACGACGTTCGCGCTCGACGACGCGGCCCAATTCGACACGCTCCTGTTGCGAACCCAATACGACGACGGATTCGTCGCGTATCTCAACGGCACGAAGATCGCCGAAGCCAACGCCCCCGCCGCGCCGCAGTGGAATTCGATCGCGCTAGCCGACCGAAACGATGCTTCGGCGACGAACCTCACGGCGTTTGACGTCAGCGCCTTTGCCTCGCTGCTGATAGACGGCGACAACGTCCTGGCGATCCATGCCCTGAACGACTCGGCGGCCAGTCCGCGGATGTTGATGGTGCCCGACTTAATCGTGGTCGCGTCGCAGTCGCCGAATTATCTCCTATCGGCGACGCCGAATGAGCTAAACACGCTTGGCAGGGATTTTGGGCAGTTTATCAGTGACGTAGCGCACGCGCCGAGTGTGCCCACCGCGACGGACCCGGTCGTCGTAACGGCGAGCGTTTCAGAGCTAAGCGACCCGGTCGATACCGTGACGCTTACCTATCGCGTGATGTACGCCGCGGGCGTGTCGATCTCCATGGTCGACGACGGAACCGGCAACGACGCTGCCGCCGGCGATGGCATTTACACGGCGACGATTCCGGCTGGCGCCGCCGGCGCGGGCCAAATGCTGCGGTACTTCGTCACGACGCAGGACACCGCGGGTGGCACTTTCCGCGCGCCGTTTTTGCCGGACCCCGCGAATGCGGCCGGATATCCCGAGTATTTCGGCACGGTGATTGCCGACCCGTCCGTGACGACAGCGCTGCCCGTGTTTCAGTGGTTCGTGCCGAACCCGACGTGGCACATGAACGTGCCGGGTAATCCAGGCAGCGGCAACAACCGAAACCTCAGCCCCGCGTCCGCGTTTTACGACGGCGAGTTTTACGACAATATCGGCGTCCACGTTCGCGGCTCGTCGACGACGCAAAATTGGGCGAAGCCGAAGTTCAAGTTTCAGTTCAACGACTCGCACGAGTTTCGCTACGCCGACGATCGCGAGCGGGTGGACGAGTTCAACCTGCAATCGCATTTCATCGAAGTGCTATTCGGCGTTGGTCCGACGTCGCAGATGCGCGAAACCATCGCACAGCAGTTCCTGCAAGAGGTCGGCGCGCCGGCATCGACGGCGTTTCATATGCGCGTGCAGCAGAACGGACAGTTTTACAGCCTCGCGTCGTTTATCGAAGAAGTCGACACGCGGTTTCTGCGCCGCTACGGTTTCGACGACACGGGGGCGATGTATAAGGCGTCGCCAACCATTGGCTCGACGCTGGCGCCCAATCCGACCAGTTCTTCCTACCAAAAGGTCAATCGCGAGAACGAACCGTTCACCGATCTCATCGCGCTTACCAACGGCATCAGCGGGCTGATCCCGGGCGTGTCGCGCGAAAATTATTTATTCGACAACGTCAACCTGCCGCAAATCATCAACGACGCGGCGGCCCAGGTCGTGCTGCTCAATCACGATCGGCTGACGAAGAACTACTACGTGTATCGCGATCCAACGACCGGCGAATGGAGCCGTTTCCCGTGGGACACAGAACAGGCGTTTTCGGACCCGCCCTGGGCCCACTTTATCAGCGTGTTGTACGGCGATTCCGAGCATACGCAAGGCACGAACAACGAGACGCAGTATCGCAACTACCTGTACGACGCGATGTTCGACACGCCGCGAATTCGCGAGATGTACGTGCAGCGCGTGCGATCGCTCATGGACCAGTACATGAACGTCGGCTACTTCCAGGATTTGGTCAATCAGACGGCGACGTTGATTGGTCCCGAAGCGGCGCTCGATAATGCGAAGTGGGGCACCGGCGCTTTTCAGACCGGCCTGAGCGTGTTGCTCGGCAACATCGAACGGCGGCGCAACCAACTCGAAGCGGACCCGCTGATTCCTGACGGCACGACGTCGACGACGTTTACGACCTTGCTCAGCGAAAATGCATCGGTCAGCCTGCGCGTGCCGACTAGCGCCGCGGATGCCGCCGGCTGGGAAACGGGCGACGCCAACTACAACGACACCGCCGCGGCCGGCTGGCGCGTGGGTACGTCGGGCATCGGGTACGAACGGGGCACGGGATACGCTCCGTTTTTCGGAACGCTGTTCTCCGACGACGCCCGCACGGTTCCTGTAAGTCTGCTGAGCGACATCGACACGAACGGCGACGGCACGAACGAATATAACGGCGTCTATGCCCGATATAAATTCGACGTGGCCGATCCAAGCGACATCGACATCTTGCAACTGCGGGCGAGGTACGACGACGGTTTCGTCGCCTTTCTCAACGGCGTGCAAGTCGCCAGCGGCAACTTCACCGCCGCGACGAGGGCCTGGAACTCGTTCGCCGACAACGCAGGGCACGAAGCGTCGACGAGCTTCGATGTGTTCGACATTACGAATTGGAAGTCGCAACTGGTCGCCGGCACGAACGTCCTCGCCATCCACTTAATGAATGCCGACGTGGCGAGCAGCGACCTGCTGCTACAGCCGACGATCGTTGCGGGAGTAACGGAGGACATCAACCCGGGCGAAGTCGTCATCGCGTTTGGCACGCCCAACGGCGAAAACGGCGACAGCGGATTGACCGAAGACCCCGGCGAGATCGTCTTCAATCCGCTCTCCGGAAATCAGGACGAAGAGTACATCTCGATCATCAATTCGAGCGCCGTTGCGGTGGACATTTCGCTCTGGCGCGTCAGCGGGGGCGTCGAGTTCACCTTCCAACCGGGCACCGTCATTCCCGCCGGCGGGACGCTCTATCTCTCGCCCGACGTCACGGCGTTTCGCGCCCGAACGACGGGCCCGAGCGGCGGGCAAGGTATTTTCGTGCAAGGTGTGTACTCCGGCCATCTTTCCAACTTCGGCGAGACGCTCAACCTCGTGTCGACCGACAACACGGTCGTCGCGACGGTCACGACGCCGACGGTGCCGTCGGACAACCAGCAGTTTCTCCGCGTCACCGAAATCATGTACCATCCGGCCGATCCCACTGCCGCTGAGCTGACCGCAGGCCACGCCGACGCCGACTTGTTCGAGTTCATCGAACTACACAACACGAGCGCAACGCTGACGCTCGATCTGACCAACGTCCGCTTCACGAACGGCATTACGTTCACGTTCGGAAACACGTTGCTTGCGCCCGGTGCGTACGCCGTGTTGGTCTCCAATATCGACGCCTTCGCGGCGCGTTACGGCGCGGTTCCCGTCGCCGGCCAATACACGGGCAACCTGTCTAACGGCGGCGAAGGGCTGAAGATCGAAGATGCCGACGGCGGCACGATCCACGAATTCGCGTACGACGACGTCGGAATTGGCTGGCATAGCGTAACCGACGGCTCCGGTCCTTCGCTGGTGATTACCAGCACGGCGCTGCCGCTCGCCGCGTGGGGCAACGGCCCATCGTGGCGGCCGAGCTTCGCGACGGCCGGAACGCCTGGGGCCGACGATCCGATTCTCGCCGATATCGACGGCAACGGCCGCGTCGACCTGTCGGACCTGGCGATCATTCAGCGATATTTTGGCACGATCGGCGGCGCGACGCCGGCGATGGGGGATCTCAACGGCGACGGCAACGTCAATCGCGCGGACGTTGCGCGGCTGGCGGCCTATTTTGGTCACCAAACGCCCGTCGCGCCCGCGCCGTCGGCGGCACACTCGCCAGCTGCGGCGCTGGCGTTCGTTCGCCGAGCGGAAAGCGACACCGCTAGACTCGTTGCACGCCGCCGCATGCTGGCGTCGTCGGCCGTCGATGAGGCGCTAACGGTCGCCGTCGAATTTGAGATCGGCGCACGAGGGAGCGCGACGCGGCCTGAAAGGTTTGCCGGGCAACGAATTCGTTCGATCGGACGCCCTTCGTCCTAGAGGCGGAGGCGAGGCTTTGACATCAGCCCAAAGGGTGCCGACTATGGTGCCGAGCTTCCCGAAAAGGTGCCCACATTGGTGCCATCGAACTCGCCGCCCAGCGGCACAGCTTGCACCAGTTTGCACGCCCGAAACCCCACCACCAAACGCAATGAGGTCGCCGTAACTGGCGACCCCGTTTGACGTTAGATAGCCTGTGGCAAGGACTTACAGAAGCGGAGGGCACGAGATTCGAACTCGCAACCCCTTACGGGGCACCACATTTCCAGTGTGCTTGGCGAATGGCGTAAACGTGTACGGGGTTTGGCGTTGCGGCGGACGGTTTTCACGGGGTGCCGATATTGGTGCCGTCGAGTTTGCAGCGATTTGCACTGAAGCGAACTTTTTGGAAGAGGGTGTTGCCTTAGGTGACTTCGCGTCCGGTACTCGCTACAAGCAGACGATCCAAAATCGGCTCGATCAAGTCTCGCCGGACGAGTCCGTCGCGCCATGTTTGCGGAATGCCGGATTCGCCCCAGTAGGCGCCGGCCAGTTGGCCGCAGACGGCGGCGGTCGTGTCGGCGTCGTGGCCGAGGTTGACGGCCCGTAGCACCGCTTCGCGAAAATCGTTTGCATCGTGAAACGCCCACAGCGCTGCTTCGAGCGATTGGACCACATAGCCACCACCACAGATCTTCGGCGGCTGTTTGTAGCGAAAACTGCCCTGCCGGACCTCGTCGATCTCAGCATGCAGCACGTAGTTTTGCGTGATCTGTTCGAGTGGCGGCCAGTCGGGCGAAAGCACTTCCTCTCGCGGCCGACCGTGGAGGAGGCCGCACAACACCGCGCCCATATAGACGCATGCCGACAGGCATTGGCCGCTGGCGTGCGTCGGCAGACTCGATTCGACGAGTTTATCGATCAGTTCGACGAGTCGGTCGGGAAACAGATTCATGTAGGCCACCGGAACCGGGGCGAGCCGCATGATCGAGCCGTTGCCGCTGGCGCTGCTCGATGGGTCGCCCGACGTTCGGGCGTCGTGCTCGCGCCAGAAACGATGCAGGGCGCGAACGGTCGTACCGCCAATGTCGAACACGCGACCATTGACGGAATATTTGCCGGTCGCCCACCACGTGACGTAGCGCTCCGCCTGGTCGGTGATGTTCCAACCGACTTGGCCGATGCTGTCGGCCAACGCCAAGGCCATGCTGGTGTCGTCGGTCCACTCACCGGCGTTGAGGCGATGCGGCCCGCCGTCGCGGTAGCCGGTCACCGGCTCGAATTCGCCGGGCTGCGAAAACTCGACGGCGGCGCCCAAA
>JBBDYI010000037.1:0-32127 GCA_040901705.1 Pirellulales bacterium
AGCACCCCATGCTAGCTGCGATTTTCCCGAACAAACTTTGTAGATAGCCTCTTAGCGCGATCGAAGCGACGCGGCAAGTTGCGCAGAGCAAGATGCGCAGCGGCCGCGGGCGGAGTCTTTCGGCCATTTATCTCGGAAAAAACGCCGTTTTTTGGAATCGGCGGGAAATTTCCGGCGGCGAGAAATCGGCCTTGACCGCGCTTGGGAATTGCCATATTCTCCCGCCTCACGCATGGGCATGGCGACTTGAGCCGCAGCCCGCAATTGGCGTGCTCGCTTCGATCGGCGAGAGGAACAACTTAGAAGCAGCGATCCACGTGGATGGGTCTGCATGGGAAAGGCGCTTGCGTCTTTCTGCGGACCGCGAAGAGTGCCGCCGGCATGGACGCCAGGCGGTGCTTTTCGATTTCCTCGCCGCTGCGTTTGCAAAACACAGACGACCGTCTCGCAACGTCGGCGCGCCACGGAATTGGCGAAACCGAAGTGGCGAGAACGAGCGATCCAATCGCTCCCGGAAATGCAGGGTGTCCTTTGCCCCCCTGGGACATGGCCTTTCCGGGGGCCTTTTTATGCGCGCAGGGTGCGACATACGCTGTCGCGCCTCGAATCGCCGTGGCGGCGTCGCGTTCGCGCTACGGAGGACGACGTGGGGGCAAAGAAAACCAGCACGTTGGCCGTGTTATCGTTGCGGCGGTCGATCGCCGGTGGCGGTCGACTGCGGCGAAGTTTTCGCGGGCAATTTCTGCGGAGAGAGCGACTGAATCCAGGCCGCCAATAACGCCACGGCCTTGCGATCGACAACGGCCGTTCCTAACGGCGGCATGCGCAGCGACGGATCGTTCGCCGACATGCGATGGAACAGCATCGACATTTCCAAGTCGCCGGGCCTGACGATCCGCACGTTGGGGCCTTTCTCCTTGTGGTAGTGCGACGTGCCGTTGACGAGCCCCTGCTCGCCAATATCACGATCCAGGCGGGCATCGAATGCGGCGAACCGCGTGCGCGGGTTGTGGCACGGAGCGCAATTCACGTCGAGATACGACCGCACGCGATGTTCGAGCGTCGCCGACTCGTCGTCGAGCCTGGCGAGCCGACCGACCAAGGCCGCCGGGACCTTCGCGGCGGTTTCCGCGAGCACGCCGACGCGAATGAGCCGCGCGATCTGATTCTCGTCGCCGCCGTGCTCGACGACGACGTCGCGGTCGAGCTGCCGAAGGATGAAGCCGAGCACTTGCCCAGACGCGTGGTTGTGGCAAATCGCACATTCGAAGCGGCCGGGGTACGTCCACGTTTGCGTGGTCGACGTGCCGTCTGCGAGCGTGATCGCGATCGTCTCAGTTTCGTTGAACGTGACGAGGCGAGCGCGGCGACCGTCGCTCGACCAGCGGTAGGTGGCGCCGTAGACTTCGCCCCGGTCGTCGCACACCAAGACGCGAGTTTCGAGCGGCCGCGGCTTCTGATTCGGGCGGAGGTTGGTCGGCAAGTCGAAATGCTTGACGAAGACCGTTCCGGGCGGAAATCGCAATTTTCCGTGCAATTCGGCGTCGACGCGTTCGCCGGGCGGCACGATGATCCAACGCCGCTTTTCGGCGCCGTCAGACCAAAGCGGCAGGGCCACGTCGTACGCCACGAGTCCAGGATTGGCGGCGAGGTTGCGCCAGTCGGAAAACAAGCCCGTATCGGCGAGATTCTCGGGTAAAAAGTCGCGTTCGTCGCTGCGCGTGCGGCGGAGGCGAAACACGCGGCCGGTTTCCGAGGCGAGTTGGCCGATCGAACAAAAGTACAATTCGCCGTCTCGATCTTCGCCGAGCGAAGAAACACCGATGCCGGTTTCAGGCAGGACGGCGATCAGGTGATTGGCGACGGCGCGTCGGCCGCCGTCGGCCAGATCGAGCGCATAGATACGGCCGCTTTGATCGGCGTAGACGTACCGCCCGACGAGATCGGGAAACTGCTTGCCGCGATAGACGTGCCCACCGATCACGCAGCGATGGGCCGCGTCGCGGGAGTATTCGAACAGCGGCCAGGTTTCGACGCCGAGATACGGATCGGGCCGTTTCACGTCGAGCGAGCTGACTTCGCGAGTGAGCAACGTTCCTTCCGCGTATTGCCAACCGCCGTTGCTGCCGCGCTCGATGACGTTGATCTCTTCGCGGCGGCGTTCGCCGACGTCCGAGGAATAGAACACGCCGGTCTTGCGGTCGAAGGAGAACCGCCAAGGATTGCGCAGGCCGATCGCGTAAAACTCTTCGAGGGCGTCGGGCGTGCCGACGAACGGATTGTCGTTGGGAATGAAGTAGCCGTCGGTACGGCCCTCTTTGGGAGCACGCGGCGGCGGATGACTGACGCTGCCGCCTTGTCGATCGACATCGATCCGCAAAATACCGGAGAAGAGATTGCGTGATATCTTTTGGGCGTTGCAATTGGGAACGCCCAGCCCATCGTCGCCCAGACCGAGGTACAAGAACCCGTCGGGTCCGAAAGCCAGACCCCCGCCGTTGTGGGCCTGATCGAATTGCAGCTGATCGATCAACACGAATTCGGATTCGTGGTCGACTTCGTCGAGCTTTCCGGGTTTCATGCGAAGCCGCGACAGTCGATTCGTGCTCTCGTCGGGCGTTTTTCCCTTGGCGACGTAGTAGACGAAGAATTCGCCGGCGTGGGGCGAATCGGCTTGGGCGAACTGCGGATGAAACGTCATGCCGAGCAGGCCTTCTTCGGCCGCGTCGGGCGTGAGATGAACGCGATCGGCGATGTCGAGCAGCGGTTGTTTGGCAAAGCGACCTTCGTGCTCGGAAATCAGTTGGACCGTTCCCCGACGCTCGACGACGAGCAGCCGGCCAGAGCCATCCGGCAGCGGAGTTAGGTACAGCGGGTCGAAGAACGTCGAGCCGTCGAACGCCACTTCGCACGCGAACGGGACGAATTGACCGGCGCGAATCGGCAGATTGGTCGCGCCGGCTTTCGCCGGCCGGTCGCTGACGATCAGCGATACCGGTTCGAAATCGCCCGCATCGTGCTGCGTCGGCAACTTGCCCGATCCACGGAAGAACACGACTGCCGTGCCAGCAACGACAGCAAGCAACGCGGCGAAAGCAAATCGCAAACGGCGAGACATCCGTTTCTCTCCGGAGGAGCGGAGGGTCGAAACGGATCGGCGGTTACCGATCCGGGCAGAGGCTAACAGCACCTTCCCGCTGGGGCAAGAGCAGCGGCCGGCCGGCGGAACGAGGAACGACGGTCGCTCGCGAATCAATGCGCATTTGCGGTCGCCGCGGTAGATGAACTTGAAGACCATCTCGCATCCCAACGCCGGTACCCATCGGTCGTACGTCGACGGACGTTTACTCGTCGTCGCGGGGCTTCCAATTCTTTCCGGCCAATTTCGGCTGGAAGTCCGGCTGCCCGGCGAGGGTGGCGATTTCCTTGAGCACGCGGAGCGTCAATTCCGCCAGCACGCCGTCTTCTTTTTCGCGACCGAAATACTCGGAGATGTCCAGCAGCGGTCCGACGACGATCCGCGTCTTCGACGGTGTGAGGAACGTGCCGCCGACCGTTTTCGACTGCGGCGCGTTGAAGATGTAGCAGATTTGCACCGGCACGCGGGCCTTGAGCGCGACGAGCAGCGCGCCGGGCCGGCCGGGCAACAGCACCGAGCGGGTCGGATTGATTCGCCCTTCCGGAAAGATGCCGACGACGTGGCCTTGCTCGGCCAGGCGGATGGCTTGCTTCGTGGCCGCGGTGTCGATGCCGCCGCGGTTCACGGGAATCGCCTCGACCTGGCGGAAAAACCAGTGCATCGCCGGATGGTAGAAATACTCCGACGCCACGAGGTAGTGCAGAATCCGCGGCGAAGCCAGTTTCGTAAACCACGGATCGACGCCGCTGGTGTGGTTGGCGACGACGATCGCGCCCTGGCCGGCGGGAATGTCGATGCGGCCCTTGACGCGGGCTCGCCACAACGTGCGGGCGAGCAGCGCGCTGAGGAAGATCAACGCTTCCTGGGTCGCGGTATGCTTCGATCGCGCAAGCCCCCAAACGGCCAGCAACACCGGCGCGAGCAACAGCGCGACGATAACGACGCGGGCGAGAGTCTCCGTACCTTGCGGTGAAAGCATGGGCGCGTGGCTGGCGAGTTCCGAGGTCGGTTGGCGGTCCGTGGTGCAATTCGTGGTCGTTGGTCCGCGATGCGGTTGAGTGTCGATCGGTTGCGGCTGCTTCGTTACTCTTCCGCTCGTTTGGGCAAAGTCGCTTCCGCGGCCGCGATCGCCGCCACAACGCCGTCCATCGTATACTCGGCGGCCTCGGCCGCTACGGCAAATCCCAAACCGCCGAGCGTCTCGGTGGTCAGCGGGCTGATGCTCGCCAGACGGCAAGAATGCAGTCGCTCGCCGAACATATTTACCAGCGAACGGGCGATTGCGGAACTGGTGACGGTGATCCAATCGATCCGACCCGCTTTAATCGCGGCAATAACTTCGCCGTCGGCCGCGGCGACGTCGATGCTGCGATAGGCCACGACCTGCTCGACGATGCCGCCGGATTTGGTGATTTGTTTGGCAAGCACTTCCCGGCCGCGGCTGGCCCGAACGAGCAATACGCGGCGGCCCGCGACGAGCGGCGCAAGCGCCTCGGCGAGCGCTTCGGCTCGATACGTGTCGGGGAGCATGTCTGGCCGCAAGTGGAACTGGGCCAAAGCTTCCGCCGTGCCCGGACCGATCGCGGCCAACCGCACACCGCCCAGCGCCCGCAGGTCGCGGTTTTCGAGCACGCGTTCGAGAAAGTACCGCACGCCGTTGGCGCTGGAAAACACCAGCCATTCGAACTCGGCGAGGCGGTCGATGATGCGATCGACGGCGGCCGCGTCGTCGGGTGCGGAGATCTCGATTGCCGGTTGTACCAATACATCGGCGCCCAACTCCAGCAGCGCCGCGGTGAGGTCTTCGGCCTGACTGGCGGGCCGCGTGACGAGCACGGTCCGACCAAACAGCGGTCGCCGCATAAACCAGTCCAGCGCAGCATCCCGGCCCCCCACATCGCCAACCACATCGCCAACGATGACCAGCACCGGCGGACGCACGGGACCGGCCGCCAACCGCGCGGCGACTTCGTCGAGCCGGCAGATCCACCGCTGCTGATCCGGCAGGCTGACGCGGCGGACGATCGCCGCGGGCGTATCGGGCGGTTTGCCGGCAGCAATCAGTTCGCGCGTCCAGGTGGCGGCGGTCGTGACGCCCATGTAAACGACCAGCGTGCCAGGAAAGGCGGCCAGGGCCTTGGCGTCGAGATCGACGGCGGTTGCGTCGCCACGCTGATGGCCGGCGACAAAGGCGACGGCCGAAGCGCTGTCGCGGTGCGTCAGTGGAATGCCGGCGTAGCTCGCCGCCGCCGAGGCCGCCGTTACGCCGGGCACGATCTCGAATTCGATGCCGGCGTCGGCGAGCGCGGTGGCCTCTTCGGCCAAATGGCCGAATATCGCCGGGTCGCCGCCCTTGAGCCGCACGACGGTCTTTCCGCCACGCGCCAGATCGATCAGCGTGGCGTTGATCTCCGCCTGCGACATGATCCGGCCGCGATCGGGCTGCCCGAGGCCGTGCCGGCCAAGGCAGATCAATTCCGCATCTTGGCCGGCGTGGGCGAGCACGCGGGGATTGACCAGATAGTCGTACACAACGGCGTCGGCCCGCCGCAGACACTCGACCGCCCGCAGCGTAATCAGTCGTGGATCGCCCGGCCCGCCGCCGACGAGATAAACGCGGGCGGCGGTCTGTCGTGCGGATTGGGGCATTTGAGGTTGGATGCGGCTGGAAGTCTTTACGCCGCTAACGGTTGCGCCGTGTTGTGTCGGTTGGGCCACGAGTTAGAATAGAGGAGAAACCCTTTCCCTAATAGTCGTGGCGACGGGGCGAAGTTTGCGGTCGGCGCGGCATTGGCTCCGAAGGTCGGCGTCGAAAATCGGCGTCCGTTCCCGAATTTCCCCGCGCAGGCCAACACCTTAGCGTGTACGCCGCGGATGCGCGTTCGTCCGCCCTGGGCGCACGAACTGTCAATCCGATCGATTCGCACAATCCCGCAAAAGCACAATTCCGTAAAACCTGACCAGAAGCCGACTCTCCGATGGCCACCGATGACTCCCAAGGGCCGCAACCATTGCCGCCGGCACAGCGACAGCGGTTGCAGCAGATGTTCGACCACGCCAGCAAGACCGCCGCGAAGGCGCTCAAGGACGGCGTCAAAAGCAATTTCGATTATGCGCACGATATTTACGCCGGATGCGTGGTCGGCGATCTGGCGAACGTCACGTACTTCCAGGCGCTGATCGACAATTTGTACAAGAAGTTCGGCGGCAAAAAGACAAAAAGCAAGTTCGGCGGTTGGTTCGGCGGCACGAGCAACGTCGGAAACCTCAAAAAATCCGAGGCGTCCAAGGATTGGCCGGGCTTGATCAAAGCCGGCCTTGCCGCCCTGAAGGGCAATCCTTGGGATTCCGACGTCCTGATCAAGATGGCCGTGGCGGCGGAAAAGCTGCACCTGCACGACGCGCAATTGGCGTTTCTCAAAGGCGCACGCAACGGCAACCCCAAAGACCCGGACGTGAACCGCACGTGCGCGAAGGTGCTGGCGGCGTGCGGCCGATTCGACGACGCGATCGAATGTTGGCGGCGCGTCAAAGAGGCCAAGCCGGAGGACCCCGAGGCCGACGCCATGATCGGCAAGCTGTCGGTCGACAAGACGATCAAGAAAGGCAAATACGACGACGCCGAATCGACGACCGACACGATGGCCGACAAGGACGAACAGGCGGCCCGTCGCGGCGAGACGGCCCGCGCCACGCCGGAGCAGAAGTTCCGCGAGCTGATCGAAAAGAACCCGGCCGATGTGATGAATTACATCGAGTTGGCGGATATTCTCAAGGGCGAAAACCGTTGGGATGAAGCCGAACAAACGCTGGGCAAGGCGTTCGAAGCGTCTGGCGGCGACGTAAAGATTCGTGAATTGATCGAAGACATGCAAATCCTGCGGGCGAAGGAGTCGGCCCGGATCGCCGAGCGTCAGGCCCGCGATGATAAGTCGGAAAAATCGCGCAATCTTGCCCAGCAGATGAAGGTCGAGGTCAATCAACGCGAAACCGAAGTATTCGCCGCCCGCAGCGAGCGGTATCCAAACCACACGGGCTACCGGTACGAATTGGGGGTGCGATTGCGTCGCGCCGCCAACTACGCCGAGGCGATCAAGTACCTGCAACAGGCGAAAAACGACCCCAAGCGCAAGGCGATGGCGAATTTCGAGCTGGGCGAGTGCTTTCGGCTCATCAAACAGTATCCGCTGTCGATCGCGGCCTACGAGGCGGCGCTCGAATCGTTTTCCAATCGCGACGAAGAGGTCAAAAAGCAGGCCCTGTACTGGGCGGGAAAGGTTGCCCTGCTCGGCACGAAGGACGCGGAGCGGGCGGGTAAACACCTCAACGCACTGGCCGGGATGGATTTCAGCTACAAAGACCTGGCCGCTCTACTGGACAAGCTCCAGCAGATGGGGCAGAATTAGTGATTCGCCCGTTGAGGCCGCGCCGTCGTTGGCGGGGCCACGAACCGCGTTTTGTTCCGCCGATTGCCGGTTTCTCATGCCCACCACGAAAAGCGCCTCCAAACGTCTTCGTCAAAGCGAAACGCGCCGTGCGCGCAACCGCTCCATCAAGCGAACCTTGAGCACGTACATCCGCCGCGTGACGGAATCGATTGCCGCGGGCGACGTCGCCAAGAGCGAAGCCGATTTTCGTCTCGTCAGCAAGAAAATCGATCAGGCCGCCTCGAAGAAGATCGTTCACGCCAATACGGCGGCGCGGACCAAGAGCCGACTCTCGGCAAGAATCAAGCGGCTGAAGCAAGCCGCCCCGGCATAACGCCGCTTTGCGCTGGCGATTCGCTTGCCCGGCACGCTGCCGCTACTTTGTTCAGCGCGGACAGCTTGGGGATCGAGAGTCCATTTCGCGGCGCGTTTCTGTTCGCCGAGTTCGCCTACGAACCTTTCGCGGCCGTTTTCTTGCCGCCGAGCGTCCACGCCACGCCACGCAGGAAGATCTCCCGGCAAGTTTCGTTCGTCGCCAGTTCCTTGGCGTCGTAGCGAGTGTAGAAAACGCGGCCCTTGGTCTTGGCGTTTTCGCGAATCCACGTGTGCGGCATCATATCGCCCGCCAGTCCGCTCTTGAGCAGGACCGTCACATCGTCGGCGACTTCGGTATAGCTATACGATCCACTCGCCGGCCGCGGCGGCGCGAGACCTTTGAGAATCTCGTGATCGGCTGCGTCGTCGACGACTTCGATGACGAGGATCGGGTCGTGCTCCAGCAGATGATGGCCACCGTACTTCGCGCCGAACACGTCGAGATCGGCCTGCAGGTAGTTTTGAAACACGTGGCTGGCGGCGCGATAGCCGGCGAAGGCGCCGCCGCGGGCGTGAAACTTCTTGAAGTGTTCGAGTTGTTCGTCGCCAGGCTCCGATCGCTTGTCGACGGAACCGATCCACAGATCGCAGTCGGCCAGATGTTCTAGCCCTTCGACGGCCTTGCTGCCCTGTTTCATGCCGCCGGAGAACGCTTTGAGTCGATATCGCTTCTCCAGTTCGGCGCGAACTTCCTTCAATTCGCCGCCGAAAAACATCGCGGCGAGCGGCGGCTTTTCTTTCGTGGTGTCGTCGCCCACGGCGGCCATTGCGATACGCGGCACACCGGCCGTTGCCAGGGCGGTCGCCAGAGCGCCGTAGCGCATAAATTCCCGACGGTCGGGCATTCGCTCGGAACAAGTCATCGAAACCTCCAATTGATTATTCGCCCTTCGGCTATTGGCCACTCGGCTGGCTCGGCTTCGTCGCGGACTCAGGGAGCGCGATGCCGGTCGGAATGCGGTCGATCGTGTCGCGCAGCTTTGTCCCGTCGTTCTTCGTATCTCCGCCGGTGGCTAGAAAAAAATGATCGGATTCCGTCCCAGCGTCGATATTCGTGGCCGGATTGCTGTCGGCGGTGAATCGCGCCCGGGTCAGCGCGACCCATTGCCCTTCGGCGGTTTTCACCCAGCCATTGCCGAAGTGAGCGCGTCGCTCGTGCGTCGTCGACTTGCGGTCGCGTTTGAAATCCTCGATGAACGAATAGTATCCGCGGAGCGTCTTGCCGCCGGCCAGGGTGGAGAATGTGACGAGATGCTTCCACGCCTTCTGCTCCGGCAAGTAGATGTGCCCGGCGTATTCGGTTCGCTTGCCGTCGCTGTCGGGGTCGATTCTGGCGGTGACGAAGAAGCGATACGTTTCGCCATCCTTCCAGTCGAAGTCGTAGAACGACTGGCCGCCGGTGCCTTCGTTGCCGAAACGGCCGACGCGGACGTCGTCGTCCTTGTGGATCAGCTTTACTCGCTGTTCGACCGCGACGCCTTTGGGATCATCCTGATTGCCGGGATCCCAGACGGAGAAAATCGCCAGCCGCTTGCCATTGCCGAGCTGTTGGATGCCGAAGTAGCCCATCTGAAAGCCGCAGGCCATGAAATACGTGCCGTCGGCCGATTTATCGACGGTCATTTCGTTGTAGAACGCCACGCCGTCCGGCGCGGGATAGGCGAGATGGACAGATCGGCAGGCGATGCCGGCCAGACGTTCGTCGCCGTAGACCGCGCCGCAAAGATTTCCGGCGAGGACGACGACAAGCGTGCAGTACGCGACCCACAACCCCGTGTGGCGCGAAGTTCGACAACTAGCGACGTTCATGATCTCTCCGGAAAAAGCGTTGAACCGTTGCCTTGAATCGTTGGATTGTCACTTTGCAACATCATAGTTCCCCGCGAACCGGCTCGCATCCCGCCCGCCACAGGCCGCCAATCCTGGGCCATCGCAAGTTCGGGATTCGCAGCACGACGGGCTTGCCGCGACGCTCGCGTTGTGGCGAGAATGCAAGCATGATCGATTCGATTGGACGCCGGCGGTCGCGTGGCGGCCAACGATTCGAGAACCCTGGCGAGGAGCATGGACATGTCGCTGCCCAATTCAGCGCCCAATTCCGTGGCTGCGAAGGCTTCGGATGCTCGCCCGTTGGCCGATCTCGACGAATGGGAGGACGACCTGCGGCGGCGCTATCCGGAAGCGGCCGATGCCGAGTGCTCGCCGCTGGTGGAATCGGCGAAGCAGGCCATAAAACAAACCGACGAGTTCCGCGACTATGAACATACAACTCGCGATAGCGTGCGCGAGTTTTATCGGCTCAATCATCGCAATCAAACGGTCGACTTCGTCCGCGGCAAGCGGGCCGAATACCTGCCGCTGGCCAAGCGGCGGATGGGCATCTGGGAGGCGATGGAGTTTCTCAACACGTTGGTCGACGACAGCGACCCCGATACCGAACTCCCACAACTCGAACACCTCGTGCAAACCGCCGAGGCGATCCGCCGCGATGGGCATCCGCGGTGGTTCATCCTCGCCGGACTGATTCACGACTTGGGCAAGATTCTCTGCCTGTTCGGCGAGCCGCAATGGGCGGTGGTTGGCGACACGTTCCCGGTCGGCTGCGCGTGGTCCGAAAAGATCGTGCATCACGAGTACTTCGCCGACAATCCCGACCGAGGCGTGGCCGAGTTTCAAACGCCGACGGGCATTTATCGAGCTGGAGTCGGACTGGGCGGCGTGCTGATGTCCTGGGGGCACGATGAGTATCTGTACCACGTGGTGAAGGATTACTTGCCGGAGCCGGCGCTGTACATGATCCGCTATCACTCGTTTTATCCGGCGCATCGCGAAGCGGCATACGACCATTTGATGAACGACCGCGACCGCGAGATGTTCCGCTGGGTGCGGGCGTTCAATCCGTACGATCTGTACACCAAGAGCGACGAGCGGCCCGACGTGCCGCGGCTGCGGCCGTTTTACGAGGGGCTGATCGCCGAGTTCTTTCCGGCGGAATTGGCGTGGTGAAGGGTGCCGGCATTAAGCCAGCATGCTTGGGCCTCATTTGGCCCGCCGCCGGCGTGTGCGCGACCGAATGATCTTGTTTCGGCGGGCGAAAATCGGTAGATACCGCGCGTGGGTAAGGCTGCGCGCTGCTGGCAGTGCGGCACGGTTCGGCGATGCTTGCCGCGACCGGTGTTTTAGTCTGCCCCGGCGGCGCATCGCGGCTCGGAGCGATTCCCTTTCCGCAGGACGGGTTCACATGGCCACAGTTTATTCTGAGACCTTCGAAGACGCTCAGCCGGTCGGGCGCGCCGCTGCGGTCGCCGCTCCCCGCCGCCGACGCCGGTGGATCTGGTTCGTCGTGCTGCCGGTGCTGTTCGTGCTGGCGCTACCGACGTTGGTATCGCTTAGACCGCTGCGCGGCCGAGTGTTACGCATGGCGGCGAGCGATATCGACGGCGACGTGAACTGCGGCTCGCTGTCGCTCGGCTGGTTCAGCTCGCAATCGGTTGGCGATCTGTCGATCGTCGGCCGCGACGGGCGTACTTTGCTGACGGGCGCAACCATCGAAGTGCCGAAATCACTGTTCTCGCTGATCGCAGCGCCCGGCGATTTGGGAACGATCAAGATTACCGGACCGCAACTCAATCTGATCGTGCGCGCCGATGGCAGCAATCTCGAAGACATATTGGCCAAGCTACTTGCACCGGACGAACCGAGCAAAACGTCGGTCGTCGCCACGATCAGCGTCGCCGGAGCGACGGCGACGATCGTCGACGAAGTGAAGCAGCGGCAGTGGAAAGTGACGGCGCTGGAAGCCAGTGTCACGCTTTCACCCGACGCCACGATGGCGGCGAAAGGTAAGATTTCTGCGCAGCTTGCCGCCGATCCGGACACGCCGCGTCTGGCGTGCGAATTCTCACTGCCGCGGACGGGCAACGCCGCGGCCAACGCTGCGTCAGTCGGCGGGCAAGCGAATTTGGCCCTCAAGACCGAGCGATTCCCGCTGGAACTGTGCGAAATGTTCGCGCGGCGTTGGGATCCGCAGTTTCAACTCAGCGGGCGGCTGACGACGGACATGGCGGCCCAGTGGCCGATGGGTGACGATGCGGGCGCATATGCCATTTGCGGCACGCAATCGATCGAAACGCTCCGCTTTCGGTCGGCCGCGCTGGGCAACGACGAACTGCGGCTGATCAAAGCGGAAGGCCCGTTCGACGTCCGCTGGGATGGGCGGCAACTCGACGTCAAGCCGACTTCGTTGACGTGCGATGTCGGACGAATCGCCGTGCAAGGCGTCGCGCCGGTCGAGCACCTGGCGGCGGCGTCGCTGATCGCGGCATTGGCGACGGCGTCGCTCGAATCGTCGGCCGACGTCGATCTTGCTCGCGTCGCGGCAATGCTGCCGGAAACGCTGCGGGTTCGTCCGGGCACGCGAATTGTCGGCGGCAAACTGGAAGCCCGGCTGGGCCGCCGCGCCGACACATCGGGCCAGACGTCCGTCGGCAGCATCGACATTACCAATCTCGCGGCCGAGGAGCAGGGACGGCGGATCGCTTGGGACAAGCCGCTGCGTCTTTCGTTCGACGTGAACGAATCGCCGCGGGGCGTGATCGTCAATCGGCTCTCCTGCGAATCGGATTTCTTGCAATTCAATGGACGTGGCACGCTGGCCGACTTTTCCGGCGAGATGCAATTCGATCTCGACCGGCTGATGCGCGAACTGAGCCGATTCATCGACGTCGGCAACGTGCAACTCGCCGGCACGGGGGCGGGCAAGGTGCAACTTCGCCGCGGCGACGACGGCGTGTTTGGCGCGAACGGCACCTTCGACGTCAACGGCTTTCGCTTCGCCATGCCCGGTGATCGGGTCTGGGAAGAACACCTCGTGCGGCTCAAGCTCGACGCCAACGGGCTGATCGAAGATGGCGCTGCGGGGCGGCGACTGGCCGAACTGCACGCGGCCACGGCCAGCGTGGAATCGTCCGGCGAGCAGGTGATCGTGCAACTCGCCAAGCCGGTGTTCAAGATCAATCCGACCACGCCGTGGCCGCTGGCCGCGCGGGTGGTCAACGGGAATCTCTCGAATTGGACGTTGCGATTGCGGCCGTGGATCGACCTGGGGACGTGGGAGGCGGCCGGTGTTTGCAACGCGACCGCGACGGCCACGGTATCGGGCGACATGGTCGAATTGACGAAATTCAGCGCGGCGATCGACAATCTGACCGTTGCCGGCGGTGGCCGCGACCGGTATCTCGATCGCAACGTGGCGCTGGCCGCCTCGGGACGTTGGGACGTGGAGCCTGGCCGGCTGGCAATATACGACGCCAGCTTCCGCGGCACCGGTGCGGCGCTGGACGCCAAGGAATGCCGCTTCGTGCTCGACGGGAGCGAAGCGTCGGGCGACGGTAGCTTCGAGGTCGATTTGGAACGCGCTTCGCCGTGGCTGTCGCAATTGCTCGCTGGAGCAGGCGGCGGCGATCTCGCGGGTCAAGTCGTCGGAACGATGCGGTTGGAAAACCGCGGCGGCGTAACGAAACTCGTAGCCAGCGTATCGGCGGACAATTTGGGCGTCGTCTCGCGCGGCGAAGGAAACCGGCCCGGTTCGATGGCGCTGGTCGATCGCAAACTGCGAGTCGCGGTCGACGCGACGTACGATCGCGCGGCCGGCGCGTTGCATCTGACGAGCGGCCGCATCGAAGGCGAAGCGGTGCAACTCGACGCGCAAGGTTCGCTTGCCGGGCTGCCGTCGAATCCGGAAATCGACGTGACGGGGAAGCTCGATTATGACCTTGCCCGGCTAACGCCGGTGCTGCGCTGGTACTTGGGCGACGACGTTCGCTTGACTGGCCGCGGTCCGCAGGCGTTCTCAATTCGCGGCCCGCTGGATTCGACATTGATCACTGCGGCGCCAATCGCCGCCGGGGCGCGGCCAGCGACGGTTCCGCGTTGGCGGCAGGCGCTTCAGGCAGAGGCCGGCATCGGCTGGCAGGAATTGCAATGGTACGACTTCCGTTTGGGGCCTGGGCAGTTGCGCGGCCGGATGTCGAACGGGCGGCTGGTGATGGACCCGCTGAATGTGGCGCTTTACGAAGGACAATTGACGCTGGCGCCGCAGCTTTACTTGACGGCCGATCCGATGGTGCTTGCCCTGCCTAAGGGGCCGGTGCTCAAAGACGTGCGAGCGACGCCGAACCTGTGCGCCGCCGGCTTGAAGTTCGTTCACCCATTTCTGGCCGGCGCGACGAACGTGGACGGACACATCTCGCTCGACCTCGAAGGGGCTTGGATACCCCTGGACGACAAACGCGGTATTCAAGCGGCGGGCAAGCTGCACATCGAGCGCGTCGAGATCAGCGGCGGACCGCTGCTGGGCGACGTGCTGCCGGCGATCCTGATGCTCCAGCCGCAGAAAGTGCCGTTGTTGCCGGAGGTCGAGTTCTGGGTGCGGGACGGGCGCGTCTTTCACCGCGGCGTGGGCGTCGAGCTTCGAGAAACGACCGTCACGACGTCCGGATCGGTCGGCTTCGACGAGACGCTCGATATCGTGGCCGAAATGAAGGTTCCGGACAAATGGCTCGGCCAAAATGTCCTGGGTTCGGCGCTGCGAAATCAGAAGATCAAAGTGCCGATCCGCGGGACGCTTTCGCGGCCGCAGGTCGACGCCCAGCAGTTGGCCAAGCTCCGCGCCGAATTCGTCGGCGAGGCGGCTGGGAACATCATTCGCGACGAGCTGTTCGACCGCCTTCTGCGGCCGCGCGAACCGGCACCGGCCCGGCCCAGATAGCCGCAAAGCGTTTTGCGCCAGCATGTTATGACGTATCAATTGCGTCCCTATTTGGCCACTGCATTGTGGACATCGGCGTGAAGTCCCGTCGATATTGCGGATTCCTCCTGTCCATCCTAATCGACCCAAACTACCCAGGATGGAGGTTAGGGGAGTCCCCTAAGTTTTTAGGGAAAAGTGCCGGTTCTCTACCTTGACGCGGGTTCCCGCGGGGCTAAGAATGGAAGTGTCACGATTTTGGTCCGCAATTCTTGGGGAAATCGCTTGTCAGCGTCGCTGGCAAGAACTTTTCCCAGCAGAGCGGCACTAAATGAATGACGAGCGGGCGAAGTTGATTTCGTCCGATGGCCCCGGAACGGGCCGTAACAGTGAGAAGAAACAGCGAGAAGATGTTTGCCCGCGAATGGAGGGTTCGCCCTTTCCTCGCGAGCGAATGGGAACAGAGAACGACAAAGTCGACCGGGAGAACGAACCACGAACATTGAAAATGCGTAGTTGGGCGAAGAGGCAATACCGCCACAGTTTGTAACGAATAGTCTCGCAGATGATTTCTGTCGACTGTTTTGTGAAGACCAGGGGCGCGGGCCGACTACCGGAACTTTTTCAATGCGAGTGGCGACAGACTCTCACGGTTCCCGCCTAACACACGACATGCGACGCGGCTCCCCAGGCCGCGGCGTAATTGTAAGTGCCGGTGCATGACGCCGCCGGCTCGTTTTAACTCGATTTGCAGCCATGTGCTGCGTACTGGTTTCGTTCTGCGCGCCGCGTTGAGCGCGTCTTAGGGCGAATCAGGAGAACCTAACATGAAAATGAACAAAGCGACCTCCGTAGAAGAATTCAAACTCTTCAGCAGCTTCGAAAGCTTGCGCAAGACGCTGCTGCAGGACCGTTACAGCGACCGCTGGGAAAAGCCGCTCGCCTATTGGGCGCTGCCGAGCGATCGGCGGTTGCCGCTGGCGTTTCTCGGCCGCACGATCGGCGATCTGCTCAGTACGCCGTTTCCCGATCTAAACGCGACGCCAGGCATCGGTCAAAAGAAGATTAGCTCGCTGATCAAGCTGCTGGCCCGCGCCACGCGCGACGAACCGCCATCCGTACCGTTCGGAACTTCGGAGAACGAATCACGCCGCGAGGAGAAAGTCGAACGCGAGCCGTTGCCGGCCGGTTTCGATCCGATGTGCGTTTCCGAAGCGCTGTGGGTGCAATGGCGCGACACGGTGCGGCGGGTCGATTTGGGTTACGAAAAGCTCGGCCGGTTGGCGCCGTCGCTGCAGGAATTGCCGACGGTGATCTGGCACACGCCGCTGGAGAATTACGTCGAGCGAACGCTGGACGAAATTCGCAACCTCAAGACGCACGGCGAGAAGCGGATTCGCGTCGTGTTGGAGGTGTTCTGCGTCGTGCATCAGATGCTCGTCGACGCCGGCTCGCAGGACCATCTGGTCGTCCGCTTGGCGCCGAAGTTCATCGTGCCGATCGAGAACTGGATTCGCCGCACGATGGACGCACAGGGCGTTCCGTCGGCTGAGGAAGTCGCCCGCCATTTGACCGCACCGTTGATGGAGCAGCTTACGGTCGACGCCGGCGAAACGGTGATCCAGTTGGCCAACGGCCGGCTCGGAATCGACGGTTTGCCGCAGAGCGTTCGCACGCAATCGCGCCGCATGGGCGTCACGCGGGCTCGCGTATACCAGTTGCTCGACGAGTGCAGCAAGGTGATGAGCGTTCGCTGGCCGGAAGGTCAGGCGCAGCTTCGTGCGTTGGCCGAAAAATTCCGCGCCGAGAGCACCGACGGCAAGCAGGACACGGCGTTGTTCGACGCCACCGTCGAGTTGTTCTTCCCGCGAAAGTACGATTCGCTCGCGGAGAGCGACGGGGATCAGGACGGCGAGCAGGACGTGGAGAATGCCCGCACTGAGGAACTTGCGGAGGTTTAAGCCCGGTCTAGTTTTGGTTTACGGCTAAGCGGCTCTCCGCGTCGCGGAAGTTCGCGGATCCGCGTCCGACGACGGGTGGGCCGCATCGATTAAAATCAAACTCAGGCCCGTCGACGAATCTTCGTCGGCGGGCCTGTGTCGTTTGACGAGCCGGTCCGCGTGGCCGACGTGGCCAAAAGCTCCGCAAGTGCCGATGAGCCGGCCGAGCAGGCGTTTTGCCAAAGCCGGTCGCACCAACGCGGCGATGAATTCGCCGACCACTAGCGCCGTGTGACCTGCTAGCGAAACGAGCCAACCGCCGGCGGCCGCGTGACGCCAGAAGACCGTTTCGGCCGCGCGTCCGGCGGCAACGGTCGCGGGCATCTTTGCAGGCGATCCATGTCCATAAACGACGGACGCCGGGTCGAGCACCGATAGATACCCCAGCGCGGCGAGCGACAGCGCTACATCGGCGTCGGCCATACCGTCGCCGGCAACGCAACCGAGACCCTGGCAAGCGGTTAACAGCGCCTCGCGGCGATAGAAGCCCGCCGCGGCGGACGGGCCGAGCACCAGTTGCGGCCGCGCGTGCGTTTCGACGAAGCGGCTTCGCGACATTCCGGACGAACGCAGTTTCCGCTTTCCGGCCAGCGAGAAATCGACGCCGGCGGAAGCAACTTTGCTTGTATCGCGGCCATTGACGACCAGCGGCGCGACGGAGCCGATATGCGCGTCGCGATCGAAGTGGGCCAGCGCCGCGTCCGCCCAATCTTCGGCGACGCGGACGCCCGATTCGAGAATGTGGACCACTTCGCCACGGCACTGGCACAGCGCCGCGTTGTCGCGGTCGAGAGAAATCGTCGCCGCATCGACGGGGACGAATCGCACCTCGCCGTCGAGTTGGTACGGATCGTCGTAGGCGTGCGCCAGGCCGACGACGATTTCGCAATCGGCCGGCCGATTTTCCAGCACCGACACGAGCGTCGTTTCCAACGCGCATGGTCCGTGGTTCGACAGGATGGCGATCGAAAGCCGTGGCACGCCCAATCCTCCCTGAATACTTGCAAGGGCCGGCATCGGCCCTCCCGCGCATCGATCCACGACGGCGCCGCGGGCCGCATTCCCTTACTACTGCTTCGACCGTCCGCCCCGGCCGCATTGACAACATCCGGCGAATCGGCAGGGACTGTGCAAATTGCCTGAAACTGGCAAATCTCCCATTATGACACGCGGGACGCAGTGCCGGAGTGTTGTGGATCGGAGTGCTTTCCACCGCAGCGACGCCAGGTGGGCTCTGGGCGGTCGCTGCCGCGAGTAGGGTGCTCTGTGAGCACCTGCGTTGGACGCAACCGGCGCGTCGACAGTCGATTGCCGCACCGCGAAGTCAAGGTTCGAACGTCTTTTTACGAGCGTGGTGTGCGAAACTCCGCGCAGGTGCTCACAGAGCGCCCTACCGGGCTCAACTCGTCGCCGTGCGGCATCGAAAAGGTTTCGTTCGCTGGCCTACTGCCGAAGTTGCATCGTGATTTTTGTGCGATTATCTTGGCGGTGAGTCGATCGTGAGGTGCTCGCAGAGCACTCTACGCATGACGTGCGATGCGCCGGGGGTGTTCCGCGATGAAGGCTTATCGGCGGTGGTTCGTATCGGGAGGCACTTACTTCTTCACGCTTGTCACGCAGGGGCGGCGACCGTTACTTTGTAATGAAGTCGCGCGAACGATTCTCGGCGACGTGTTTCGGGAGTGCCGGTCGCAACGACCGTTCGAGACGGTGGCGACCGTGTTGTTGCCGGACCACTTCCACGCGGTTTGGTCGCTGCCGCCGGGTGACGACGACTATTCGACCCGTTGGGCGTGGATCAAGAAGGAATTCACCAAGCGGTGGCTCGCCGCCGGCGGATGCGAGGCACCCATTGGCGAGCATCGCAAACGACGGCGGCGACGCGGGGTGTGGCAACCACGATTCTGGGAGCACGCTATCCGCGACGAAACCGATCTCGAACGCCACGTCGATTACGTCCACTACAATCCGGTGAAGCACGGTCTCGTCGCTGCGCCCGCCGATTGGCCGTGGTCGACATTTCATCGGTTCGTCGCAATAGGAACGTACGATGCGGGTTGGGGAAGATCCGTAACCGACGAATTGCGGTTCGAAGATATTCGCAACTCGACGGGCGAATGAAGCGATTCCGTAGGGTGCTCTGCGAGCACCTTCGTTGGACGCAATCTTTGATCGAATGTCGATTGCCGCACCGCGACGAGATCAATGATCGAACGTCTTATTGCAAGCGTGGTGCGAGAAACTCCTCGTAGGTGCTCACAGAGCACCCTACCGGGCTACCGCGCTTCCACGCCGTAAGCCATTGAGAGTTGCAACCCACCGCCGTTGGTTGTGAAGAAAATGCGGCCGTTCGAGACGTGGGCGCCGACGCATAGCAACACGTCGACGGCGGGGCCGGTGGCGATCAGGCGGTTGTTGTCGGCCGTGTCGTAGATGTCCATGTTCGCGCCGAGGAGATAGCGGCCGGCCATCGTGAAGCGGGTGCAGTTGTAGCCTTGCGTGAGGTTACAGATTTGTTTGCCGGCGGCGAGGTCCAGCAGCGTGCCTTGGCGGTATTGGGCGTGGGTGAAGGCGAACGTGTCGGCAAGGGTGACGACGTGGATCGCCCAACCTAGCGGATCGGATTGCCAGATCAGCTTGCCGTCGCTGGCGTCGAGGCAGTAGATGTGGTTGTCCTTGCCGCCGACGGCGTTGTAACCGCCGAGGTACAGCCGCCCGTCTTTGGCCGAGATCGTGCAGCCCCCGTGGACCGCGTATTCCAGGTTCTTCCACAGCACTTTGCCGGTTGCCGGTTCGATGGCCGCCGTGACGCCGGGCGGATTGTTGTTGCCGAAGTAACACGAGTAAAAGAGCTTGCCGTCGAGCATGCACAGGCCGGCGTCGTCGCCGCCCGCGCCGTGCTCGGAAAAGTCGAGCGACCAGATTTCCTTACCCGTGGCCAAGTCCCAGCATTTGACGAGCGGTTTGTGCGAATCGGGAAAGCCGCGGGTGGCTTGATGCTCGAACAGCCAGTCCTTGCCGGTGTAGCGGCCCGTGCTGAAGCAGTAATAGACGCGGCCTTCGTGGACCAACGGCGGAAGCTGGCGGTTCCAGCTTGGCGAGCCGGAGAACGGGGCTTCCCATTGCAGCTTGCCCGTGGCGGCGTCGAAGCAGCGGACGCGGGATTTCTCGAAGCCGGCTTGAGCGACCAGCACGCGGCCATCGTGATAGATCGGCGCGGTGTACGAAACGTGGACGCCGGGATAATACCGACGCCAGAGCAAGCGGCCGGTTTCCTGTTCGACGGCGAACAGTTGGCCCTCGGCGGTGTGTGTGAAGCTGCGACCGCCGCCGTGGGCGGAAAGGTGTTTGATCGTGCCTTCGATGCGGCGAATCCAGCGGAGCTTGAACGGCGGCCGCAGGTCTTGCTCGGCAATCCGGTTCGTGTTGGCCAGATCGGCGAAGTTGGTGAACCAGTTGTAACGCTCGTCGGTGAACTTGCCGGAGAGCGGGCTGCGAACGCGATCGAGGGCGAGGTCTTCGCTCGGCAACTCGCCGTGGCCGTCGGGGCCGAGTGCATAGAGATAACCGTCCTCGCCGCCGAAGTAAACGCGGCCGTCGCACACGGCGGGCGGAGCCGTGAGCGGTTTGTCGAAGGCCGTGCGGAACGACCAAGATTGTTCCACGCCAGCGCGGAGCGCGCCTTCTCCGGCGAGCGAGACGACATGCAGCTTGCCGTCGAGGCAGCACGAGAGAACGTGATGGCCAACGACAATGGGCGGCGCGATCGAAGGAAAAGCGCCGAGGCGCTGTGGCTCCGCGCCGGCGCGATGGCGGACGAGGCCAAAACCTTCCTCCGGCCGCGTGCGGAACACGTCTTCGCCTCGCAGAGCGACGGCCGAGAAGCCCATGCTCGATTGGCTGTCGTAGTTCGACTCCGTGCCGGCGACGACCGTGCGTTCGATCTTCTCGCCGGCGATCCGCAACACTTCGATCGAGCCGCCGTTGTCGCGGCGATACCACTGGCGATAGACCGCGCCGTCCGCGCCGAGACTCATGCCGAGCGTGGCGGGGCTTTCTTTGGGAGCGTAGCGGGCTTTGAGCGTGGGGCGATCGCCGTCGTCAACGAGCCACACGATCGAACCGCCGCAGGGGACGATGGCCGTCTTGCCGACGACAGCCAGATCGCGCGAGCAGCAGAACTGATCCTGCCACGTGACGCGGCCATTCTTGTGCGCGGCCCAGGCTTCGCCGTCCCAGCGATCGCCGTCGAATTTGAGCACTTCGCGGACGAAGTCCCACGTCCAGCGGATGTCGCCGTTGGGTTTGAGGGCATACACCCGTGAGCCGAGCGAGGCGATGTAGACCGTCTGACCGTCGTCGCTGATGGCGGGCGAGGAGAAGATGGGGTCGCCGACGCCGAGTTCGATTTTGGCAGCAACGCTACCGTCGGCGACGCGAAGGACGTAGTACGCGCCGGTCATCGTGCCGAAGTGGAGATAGTCACCGGCGACGGCGGGCGAAGAGACGTTGTTGACGTTGGCAAAGCGGCCCCGCTTGTCGAGACTGGTTTCCCGCTTCCAGATCGGTTCGAGCGTGGCGGCGTCGAAGCAATGCGCCGTACCGCTGCCGTCGACGACAAACACGCGGTTATCGGCGACGACGGGAGCAGTGAAGACGGCGTCGCCAAGCGGCCGAGCGGCGATGAGCGACAGCGGTTTGTCGGCGAGTTGACGATCTTCGGCATTGCCAGATCGGCGGGCGTCGAATTGCAATTGCGGCCAGGCTTCGGCGGCACGGCAGCAGTCGCTCGCGATTGCGAATGCGAACGCCGACACGGCAATGACGCATAGCACGAGGCGACCGTTAAATGTAAATGGCGGCGCGGCGGATACACCGATTAGTGGCATAGCGAGGGAACCTTGAGGCGAAGTACTGCGGATTGGGTAATCGGAAACGAAAAAGAGCGCGGCGATCGACGATTCAACGCCGCCGGATTGTCGCCGGATCGACGGAACCAGGGGTAATCAATTGGCGGCGGCGCTGACATTCTAGCCCGGCGGGTATGGCGGCCGCGACACGCCGGACTAGCAGAAAAATAATCCGCCGCCGATTTTGGTTTGACACCGCCGCGACTGCCCGCTTATGCTGAGATTTGGTGCTTACCCCCGAAACCGAATTCCGTAGGCGAAACCAAATTCTGTAGGAGGCGAATCCTTTCGCCGAAGGAATCGCTTGACAATGCGTTCGGCGAAAGGATTCGCCTCCTACAATTCTGTTCGCCTCCTACAGTTCTGGGATAAGCAGTAATAATAGAAGGTAAGACGAGGAGGCGACCCCATCTTGGCGGCCGGGCAATCGGGTGAGCGGCCGCAGTCCTATCACTTCTTCAAATTTGTTACGAGGCTCGGTCATGCTGCTTCGCGAAATTCTGGAAACGAAGGGCAAGCACGTCTATTCGATCTCGCCGGAGGAGACGCTTCAGGACGTGGTTACGAAGTTGGTCCGCTGGAATTGCGGATCGCTGATGGTCGTCCACGAACAGCGGCCGACCGAGATCGTCGGGATCATCACGGAGCGGGACATTCTCCGCGCCTGCGCGGCCGGCAAGATGCCGCTGGGGAATCATCGCGTGTCGGAGGCGATGACGGCCAAGCCGCTGACCGCGTCGCCGTATCAGAGCGTCGAGGACGCGATGGGCCTGATGACGACGCGGCGGATTCGCCACTTGCCGCTTGTCGAGGACAGCAAGTTGGTCGGCATCGTCTCGATCGGCGACGTGGTCAAGGCGCAGCACGATGCGCTGACGATGGAGAATCACTACCTGAAGACGTATATTCAGAGTTGATCGAGGCGCGGGGCTAGGGGCTCAAGCTTCGGGGTTCGAGACGCGGGAATAGGTCGAACGTCGCTTCGGCACGCGGCTTACGGCGAGAGAATTCAGATGTCCACTGCGCATGACACCGGCTTGACGCCGACGTTTCCCGTGAAGTTCGCTTCGACCGAACTTCATTCGGGCGACTCCATGCAGCGCGAGGAGTTTCACCGGCGGTATGCGCGGACCGCCGATCCGTTTCGGGCCGAGTTAGTAGGAGGAATCGTCTACGTGGCTTCGCCCTCGCGCGCGCTTCATGCGCTTGGTTTCACGCCGTTGCTGACGTTGTGCGGACTTTACGAAGGCCGCACGCCGGGCGTGGAGGCCGGAGCCGAAGCGACCGTGCAACTCGGACCGGATAGCGAACCGCAGCCGGACGTTTTCCTGCGGATTCGGCCCGATCGCGGCGGACAATCGGGCACGTCGGCCGACGGCTATATCACCGGCGCGCCGGAATTGGTGATCGAAATCGCCCATAGCTCGCGGGCGATCGATCTGCACGCCAAGCGAGAGGACTATCTGCGGTACGGCGTGCGCGAGTACATCGTCGTATCCGTCGAGGAGCGGCGGTTTTATTGGTTCGACATGTCGACTGGCGTCGGAATCGAAGTTCGCAATGACGGCGTGCTTCGCTCGCGAGAATTCCCCGGGCTGTGGATCGACGAGGCGGCGCTGTTCGCCCGCGACTTTCCGCGGCTGACCGCCGTGCTGGAGCAAGGACTCGCGATGCCGGAGCATGCGGCGTTTGCTACGCGGCTTTCGCAGCATGACGGATAACACCTAACGCCCTGGCGAGGATCATCGGCTATGCAGACACTCCGGCTGTGGCGGCCACTTGCCTTTGTGCTTGGCATGGCCTTCGTTTGCGGATGCGATTCCACGCGACAGGAAGTCGAAAACGCATCCGAGGCCGGCGTCGATCGCGCCGCCAAGGTCGGCAAAGATGATGCTGACGTGGATGTCGACTCGGCCGCCGCAGCTTGGCGAAAGGTAGACTGGTCGCTGTTGTACTTCGACAAGCAGCGACATCTCACGCGCCTGGAATTGATATTCCTCGCGCCGGGACGGGAATTCAATCCAGCGCCGCCGTTGGCAACGATTGCGTGCGCCGACGAACGCGTCCTCAAGAGCGTCGAGAGGGCGCTGACTCAGTATTCGTATACTCGCGCTCCGTCCTTTCCAAGAGTATGGGCCGCGGGCAGTCTCCCATCCGCGGAAGTTCGACTGACGACCGACGACGACAAGCAATTCTCGATCTGGATCGACGGCGTGCTTCTGCTCGACAGCTCGCAATCTTCAAACACCAATACCTTCTATAACTGGACGTTCGCGCAGATACTCAACGAGCTTCGCGTGAAGGAACTCGGCAAGTCCTTCACGGAGCAAGATCTCGACCGCATGGGCGGCAAGCTGGAACTTCAACGGCAGTTCGACGAGTGGCGCCCAATTGGCAAGTGACTTGCGCTCGCCAGTTGCTAAAACCCCACGCCGACTTCCAGATCGAGCGGCACTTTGACCGTCTCGATCGTCTTGTAGTGCTTGATCCGCAGAGTGCATTTGTCGACTTTCTTGTGCAGGCCGATGTTGCGCTGGTATTCCATCTTTCCGCCGAAGCCAAAGCTCGACGAGCCCATGTTCTCGTGTTCGATCGTCTTGCCGTCCGCGTCGAGGAATTCGATTTCCCTGATCGCGTCGAACGGCTGACTCGCCTTTAGCTCGATCATGAACTTGACGTCGCCGAAGTCCTGATCCTCGGCGCTGTTGATGGTGAACTCGACCGGACCCGCCTTCACGGCGGTCTTCGGCTTGAGCGCGACGTCCTTCTTGTCGACGACGATTTCGCCGATCCCGCACCGTAGGGCGACCTCGCCCTTGACGATCACTTTGCTAGCGCCCTTGGCGGGCGTGTTGGGGAATTCAAGCTCGATGATCGTGCCGCCGTTGTCCTTGGCTTCGCGGGCAGAAAACGGCGAGCCGGTGGGGAAGAAGTGTGGATTCTCGTCTTTTGTCGCCGTCGCGAGATCCTTCCCCTTATCGTCGGTGCAAGTGGCCTTCGAGCCTTTCTCTTCGACGTCGAGAACGTCGCGCTGCGGGTCAGTGACAAAGAAATGAATGTGCGTGCCGGGCGAACCGAACATCGAGTCTGTTTGCATTTGGAAGCGGTTGTCCTTCTTCTCCTTGATAGGCAGCGGCTTGCTCACTTGCAGGCCGACGACTTCGATCTTCATGTCGTCCGCGGCGGCGGCGGAAGCAATCGAACACCCGGCGACAAAGACCGCCGAGACAAGGGCCAAGGAAGCGGATCGAGCGATCATGGCGTTGGGTCCTGAATTCGTGAGGAATGAAAGCAACCGTGCGGCCGGCACGCCACCCTATGCGCATCGTACCCGACGTTGTCCGTAGCGGTTTCGCCGGTTGTAACGATTGACGTGAAATCGGCGGCAGCTTCGCGGCGCGACGCGGCGATGCAGGTGCGGAAAATTATACATCGTTCTCGTGGGCCGCGTCGGTGCCGAGCAACGGCGGCGAGCGTCGGCGGGGTTGCCCCGGCCCCGCTGTCCGGTTATCAAGGGAGCCTCTGCCCGCTAACACGCACACCGTTGCATTGAGGTTCCGATGTCGTTGCCCAGATATCGCTGGACGAGCGAACTGACGCGCTATCACTGGTTCGTGCTGATCGTGGCAGCGCTGGGCTGGATGTTCGACTGTCTGGATCAGCAGATATTCAATCTTGCCCGCCAACCGGCGATGGATGAACTGGTCGGTTCGATGCCTGGCGCGAATCCGGCGGCGACATACGGCGGATATGCGACGTCGATTTTCTTGATCGGCTGGGCGACCGGCGGGCTGTTCTTCGGTGTCATCGGCGACCGCTATGGCCGCGCGAAGACGATGCTGTGGACGATCCTCATGTACTCCCTCTGCACGGGGCTGAGCGCGTTCTCGCGGTCGTTTTGGGACTTCGCGGCGTATCGATTCTTGACGGGCGTCGGTGTGGGCGGAGAGTTTGCCGTCGGCGTGGCGTTGGTGGCGGAAGTGATGCCGGACCGCGCGCGGCCCCATGCGCTGGGCTTGCTGCAAGCGCTCTCGGCGGTTGGAAACGTCGCGGCGGCGTTCATCGAGATGGGGGCGTCAAATTTGCAGGCTGCCGGAAGCCTCGACGGATTCGCCATTTTCGGACAGCAGATGAGCGGCTGGCGGTTGATGTTCATGGTCGGCACCGTGCCCGCACTCTTGGCGATCCTAATTCGCTGGCGACTCAAGGAACCTGAGAAATGGCAAGCCTCCGTCAAATCGGGGCAGAACACTCGCGCCGGCTCGTACCGGGAGTTGTTCGGCGACCCGCGCTGGCGCAAGAATGCGCTGGTCGGCATGGCGCTGGCGTTCGCGGGCGTCGTCGGATTGTGGGGTATTGGGTTTTTCAGTTTGGATCTGTTGGGACGCGTGTTCACGCGGCACTATGTAGAAACGATGGGCCTTACGAAGGACGCGGCTCGCCCGGAGGCAAGAAACTGGGTGGCGATCTCGTCGATTTTGTTCAACGTCGGCGGGTTCTTGGGAATTTGGGCATACAGCCGCTACACGCACCGGGTCGGCCGCCGCAAAGCGTTTGCTCTATCGTTCATCGCCGCGATGGCAGCGACGTCGTTTGTGTTTATGAACGTCGATACCGTACACCGACGCGAAGTGTTTGGCGTGATGATCTTCACAGACATTATTTGGATGATTCCGCTGATGGGTTTTTGCCAGTTGGCGATCTTCGGCGGCTATGCGATCTACTTTCCCGAATTATTTCCAACGCGGTTGCGGAGCACCGGCACTTCGTTTTGCTACAACGTCGGCCGGTTCGTGGCGGCGATTGGCCCGGCCGCCTTGGGATCGCTACGCACGGATGTGTATGGCAAGTATGGAGAAATCGCGTCGTTCCGCTATTCCGCCGCGACGATGTGCGCCGTGTTCCTGGTCGGCTTGATCGCGTTGCCGTTCGCTCCGGAGACGCATAACGAGCCGTTGCCAGAGTGATTCGCCGCATTCAGCCCCCGGTGAACACACCGGGGGCAATCGGCTCGCCGTCACATCGCCGCGTTGCACTTCGACCGACTAAATAAAAAGCTTATCTCAATGAACGCCGCGCCCGCAGAGCCAACCAATCGCGTGAAATACCTGACGCTCGCGGCGGCGCTGTTGGGCTGGATGTTCGACGGTGCCGAGATGGGCGTGTTCTCGCTGGTCGGCGGGCCGGCGATGCGCGATCTGCTCGCAGGCACTTCGGACAAAGCTCAAGGAATCTGGTTCGGCGTCGTGATGGCCGGATTTCTCGTCGGCGCGGCGACGGGCGGCGTACTATTCGGCTGGCTCGGCGATCGCATTGGCCGCGTGCGGGCGATGACGCTTAGCGTGTTCACCTACGCCTTTTTCACGGGAATCTGCGGCTTTTCCCACGAAGCCTGGCAGTTGGCCGTGCTGCGGTTTGTCGCCGCGCTCGGCATGGGCGGCGAATGGTCGCTCGGCGTGGCGCTGGTGATGGAAGTCTGGCCGAACCGCTCGCGGGCGTTCATGGCCGGATTGATCGGCGCAGCGGCAAACGTCGGTTTCCTCGCCGTCGCGCTAGTCGGTCTCGTCTTGCACGCGGTGCTGTCGCGAATTGATAGCGCGCTCGCCTCGCTTGGTTTCGCCCAGGCTTCGATCGATTGGCTCGTGGCGAATCAAGGCTGGCGGATCATGATGATGCTCGGCACCGCACCGGCACTGTTGACGTTTTTGATCCGACTGTTCGTGCCCGAGTCGGAGAAGTGGCGGCAAGAACACGCCACCGGCTCGACAAAAGCTTGGGAGTCGCGCGATCTGTTGGCGGTGCTGGTCGCGCTGGCTGGACCGGCGTTGATCATCTACGTGTGGGCCGGACCGCTTGCGGATGCTGTTGCCGTGGGCGGCGGTCGGCTACTCACGGCGATCGGCATTACAATTGTCGGATTGGCGATCGCCATAATCGGTTATACGTTCCCCGTGCAGCGATATTTGCGGCGGCAGGCGGCGATGTCGGCAGCCGGCGATGCAACAGTGTTAAAGAAGACGCTCGGCCGCATGATGCTCGGCGCATGTCTTTCCGGCGTGGCGCTGATCGGCACGTGGGGCCTGACGCAGTGGATTCCGCGGTGGGCCGATCAATTGAACACCGAAGCTCTGACTCCGGCCAAGGAATACGCCGGAATCGTCACCGCGGTCGGCGCGATTCTGGGGACGATCTTGGCCGCCATGGCCGGCGATTGGTTCGGACGCCGCCGGGCGTATTGCTTGCTGTGCGTGACGTCGATGGCGTCGGTGTGGCTGCTCGTGTTTTGCACGAAGGAATACGGTCCGACGTTTCTCGCTTTCGCGTTTCTCGTCGGCGCGACGACGGCTTCGTTCTATGGCTGGTTGCCGCTGTACTTGCCCGAACTTTTCCCAACCCGAGTGCGGGCGACCGGACAGGGCTTCGGCTTCAACTTCGGCCGCATTCTCGCGGCGGTGGGCGTGCTGCAAATGGGGCCGCTCGAGGCGCTGTTCAAGGACGACGCCACGATCGCCGGGATCGCCATCGATGGCGGTTTTCCGCGGGCGTGCATCGCGATGAGTTTCGTCTACGTCATCGGCATGGCGATCATCTGGCTCGCGCCGGAAACGCGCGGAAAGCCACTGCCGGATTAGCGCTCGGCTGAACTGCTTCGAGATGCGGCGGTTTGGTTCAGCCGTTGGCCGCAAGCGAAAAACAAGCTGGTTCATTTTTTAACGCAGAGGGCGCGGAGAAGAGCCAACGCGGCTGCCGTTACGCGGTGAGAGTTGGGCAGAGCCATCTGAAAACGACCTCTCTGCGTCCTCTGCGCGGCCCTCTGCGTCCTCTGCGTTGAATCGAACCGATTCAGATTTGCGTAAGCGAGCAAGAAGTTCCGGACAAGTCGTACGGAGGCCGGAGTTTTGCGCACTGATGGACGCGGGCTGTCCATCCTGCGCCGCGTTCACGCTGTGGCTTTGATGCGTTCGATCGCTTCCGCTTCCCGTCGGGCGCGGCGGCTTTGGCGATAGTACTTCAGGCCCGGCACGAAGAACGTGGCCGCCGCCGCGACGCCGAACACCGACACGCCGAAGTGCAGCCCGGCCGCGTCGATTGCGGCCATCGCGATCGCCGTGGCGAACATCACGCCGGCATGGACGTAAAACTCGCCGCTGAGGATGCCCGCTTTGGCGACGAAGATGATGCCGTTCATCAAGGCGAGCATCGGCGAAAGTTTCAGCACCGGCTCGCCCATGATGAATTCGATGCCGAATAGCAGCACGCAGGCGATCACGCTTCCGCCCCACAGGTGGGCGATCTGCCGCTCGACAAACGTCACCGGCCCGGCCCGGCGGCGAATCGCCCAGAAGATCGGCGCCCAGACGGCCAGTCCGCCGCCCCAGAGCATCACATACGGCAGCGGCGACGCGAAGAACGCATCGCGCTGTCCGAGCAACTCGAACAGGTTCGTCACGAGGCACAATGCCAACAGCGCCACGCTGTGCCACATCCACAGCAGCCCCCAGTTTTCCAGCACTGCCGCGTGGTGCGACGGCCGAAACATCCGCGCCACGATCTCGCTGAAGCGGCCCGACCGCGCCGAGATCGGCTCGTCGGCAAGAAAGGCGTCGAGATCGCCGGCCAATTGCGCGGCGGTCGCATATCGCAATTCCGCCGGCTTCTGCAAACATTTCAGCGCGATCATTTCCAGATCGGCGTCGACATTCGCGTCGAGCATCCGCGGCGGCACGGGATCGTGTTCGAGCACCGCCAGTAGCGTATCGACCGGCGACGGCGACTGAAACGGCGGCCGGCCGACGAGCATCTGATACAGAATCGTCCCCAAGCTATAGACGTCGGTCGCCGGTCCAGTTTGGCCGCGGCTGCCGGCAGCTTGCTCCGGGGCCATGTAGCTCGGCGTGCCGAGAATCGCGCCGGACCGCGTCAGGCTGGTGTCGCCTTCGAGCCGTTTGGCCAGCCCAAAGTCCGTCACGTGCGGCTCGCCCTCGCGATCCATCACCAGATTCGATGGCTTGAGATCGCGGTGCAACACGCCCTGCAGGTGCGCGTAGTGAATCGCCCTGGCCACCTTGGCGAGCAACTCGGCTGCGTCGCGCTGCGGCATCGGTCCGGCGGCCAACCGCTGAGCGAGCGTCTGCCCCTCGACGAGCTTCATGCTGAAATAGGGCCGCCCGTCAAGTTCGCCGACCTCGTAAATCGGCACGATCGCCGGGTGCGTCAGCCGCGCCGCCGCTTCGGCCTCGGCACGAAAGCGGCTCCGATCGGCCGCCGACGCCAGGCGGCCATCGAGAATCATCTTCAGCGCCACTTCGCGGCCCAAGCTCACCTGCCGCGCCCGATAGACCACGCCCATCCCGCCGCGGCCGATTTCCTCGATCAACTCATAATCGCCGAAGCTGCACGGCAGTTCCAACGGCGCGCCCGCCCCGCTCGGCAACGACCCGCTGGCGTCGAGCGTCACTTCGCCGCGACCGTCGATTGCGAATCGATCTGCATTCGACGGCGAGGGGCCGGACACTCGGACGCTCGGCGTGTTGACCGCCACCACGTCGGCCACGATCGCCGCTGAGACCAGCTCGCGCAACTCGTCGACGAGGTCCGGATCGGCGGCGGCGACTTCGGCGACGTCCGGATGGCGGCCATCGCGGTATTGCTCGATCATCTGCTCGAACAGCACAGCCAGACGCTCGTCCCGCTCGGCCGCGTCGCGATTGACTTGCAACTTCTTATCCATTTGCACGAATTTCGCGTCGTTCGTTAAACCGATTGCGCAGACGAATCGCCGTCGCCTTGCTCGACATCGAGCAGTTCTCGCAGCCGCCGCATCGCCCGCAGGTAGCGCATGCTTGCCGCCGGCGCGGTGAGTCCCAACGCTGCGGCGACTTCGCTATTCGACAATTGCTCGAAGTGTCGCATCAAGATCACTTCGCGATCTTGTTCGTCGAGCAGTTCCACGGCCGCGGCGAATCGCTGTTGTAATTCCCGCACGGTCGCGGCCGCCGCCGGCGTCATCTCGCGATCCCAAAGCTGCGCCGCCAACTCGATCGTCGACCGATCGTCGGTGCCGGCGATCGCCAGCGGCTGCTCGCGGTCCAAGCTACGTCGGGCGGCGTCGCGATGTCGCCGATGGGCGTCGATCAGCCGGTCCTTGGCCATCTGCCGCAGCCACAGGTGAAACGGCATCGCCGGGTTCGATAGATAATCTTTCAGCCGCCGATGCGCGTCGACGAGCACGTCCTGCACCACGTCGCTGGCGTCCACGCGCTGGCGAATCTTCCGATCGAGCCGCATGTCGATCATCCGCCGCAGGGCCTCGCGATGCCGCTCCAGCAGCCGATTCACGGCGTCCGCATCGCCGTCGCGCGCGCCGGCAAGCAATTCCTGCGTTTCATCGGATGTGGGCCACATGGAATCACGCAGGTCATAGAGATTTCGTGACGGATGCAAACCCCTTCAGGATAACTCACGCGGCGGACAACGTCATCGGGCTAAGTGCCCATGCCTGTAATGCGCAGATAGAAATGTCCCCATAAGGCGCGGACAGAAATGTCGCCATAAATGCCTCCTAAAGGAAGCACGCTATGGAGACGTTGTCGATGGCATCCAGGGACGCGAGTACGCTACGGTCGGATCTGCCCGAATTGTTGCATTCGCGCCGGCACGTTGGAGATGATGCCGTCGAGGCCGAGGGCGATCAGTTCGGTGGCCCGCGTTTCTTCATCGACGGTGAAGTCGAAGACTTTGAGGCCAAATTGGTGGGCCAGGGCGATGTTTGGCGCGTTAAGATCGGCGTCGGCCCAACCGATGAACTTTGCGCCGAGCGCGACGACGGCGGCGAGCTTTGCGGCGGTGATTTCGTGGCGGCCCAATGCGCCGACGACGAGTCGCGGTTCGAGCCGGCGGCACTCGGCCAAAAAAGGCCAATCGAACGCCTGGACGATCGCGTCGCCGAGGCGATCGTGCGTCGCTAGCGCGGCAATCAACGTGGCGGCATCGCCGGTTTTGCGTTCGATGAGCGTGACGCGGCCGGCGGCGTGGATTGCTTCGACGGCGTCAACTAAGCTCGGCAGCCGCGTTCGGGCAAACTCGGTTGAGAACCAGCTTCCGCCGTCGAGCGTGGCAAGCTCGGCCATCGTTCGGTCGGCCACGGCGAGTTTTGCCTCGCCCCAGCGGGCCGCCGCGTCGGTCGTGCGGTCGAGTGTGGGGTCGTGAATCACGACCGGCACGCCGTCGGCCGAGTGATGGTAGTCTAGCTCGACCATGTCGACGCCGAGCGCGGCGGCGGAGCGAAAGGCCGGCAGCGTGTTTTCCGGTGCGACGCGGCTGTTGCCGCGATGGGCGATGACCAACACGCGCTGGGCCGCGAGAAGTTGCTCCGCCCGACTTGACGCCGCCTGCACGATCATCGCCGACGCTCGACTCGACCGCAAACGGTGGTTTGAGAGTCTATCTACAAAGAATCGCCGGGAAACTTTTCTGTAGGAGGCGAATCCTTTCGCCGAAGGAGCCGCCAAGCAAGTGCCTCGGCGAA
>JBBDYI010000037.1:32137-48377 GCA_040901705.1 Pirellulales bacterium
GATTCGCCTCCTACAGCGCCACGAACCGGACATTCTTTGTGGATAGCCTCTGAGTGCGGAGGAAGGACTGAAAGTTCAGAAAATCAGAAAAGCTCAGCCGCTACTCCAATCATACACCCGAGGGCAGCCGCGGCGAGAAAAAGCGTCGCGCCGCAGCCGACGCCGGAGGAGTGGCTTGGCACGCCGTGCCGCTGGGCGATCTCTTCAACCGCTTCCTTCGATTCCTTCAGACCCTTGCCGGTCGCTTCGCGGTATCGCTTGATCGCCTCGATTTTGCGGCTGCGCCGCATCAGGTCAACGACGGCGGCTTCGAGCGGGTCGGCGGGAGTGGCGGGCGGATCGCCAGAGGCGGCGTTCGGCTGGTCGCCGGACGATCCGCCGTCCGTCGCGCTGTCGCCGGAAGCCGGGGCGTCGAGCCATGCACCGCAGCTTTCGCACCGCTGTGCTTCCGCCCGGTTGTCGGCATTACAGATGCGGCATTTCGCCATGACACGGACGCCTCCATGCGAGTTTGCTCAAGTTCTCGTAGGGTGCTCTGTGAGCACCTTGTATCAGATCGCCCATCCAACGGCAGCGTGGGCGTCTAACGCCGGTGCTCGCAGAGCACCCTACGCCGTATTGCCGCGTCCCACACGGCCAATCAATCCTCCATCACGTCCTTTTCACGTGCCTTGGCCAGCTCGTCGACCTTGGCTTCATAGGTCTTGGTTAGCTCCTGGACTTCGTCCTTGAGCTTGTCGCGCTGGTCTTCGCTCATCGACTTGTCTTTTTCGGCCTGGTCGGCGGCTTTGTTGCCTTCGCGGCGGACGTTGCGAATCGAAACCTTCGCTTCTTCCGTTAGTTCCTTGATTCGTGCAACCAACTTCTTGCGGACTTCCGTCGACAACGGCGGGATGTTGATGCGGATCAGCTTGCCATCGTTTTGCGGCGTCAAGCCAAGGCCGCTGGCGAGGATCGTTTTTTCGATGTCCTTGAGCGTGCCGGGGTCGTAGGGACGGACGACGATCTGCGTCGACTCCGGCGCGCCGACCGAGGCCAGTTGCTTCATCGGCACCGCGGAACCGTAAGCGTCAACCCGAAGCGAATCGACCAGTCCGGGGTTCGCCCGGCCGGTGCGGATGCCGGCGAGGCTGCTCTTGAGGTGGTCGACGGATTTTTCCATCCGCTCTTCGGAGTCCATCAGGATGTCTTCGGCGCTCATGGCATCTCACTCGGTTGGCGCAAGTGGGTATCGGGCGTGGAGTTTGTGCGACGCGCGGGCATTGGGCCACATGGCTGTGGCAATTTTGCAACAATCGCGGCCACAGTGCAAGCGGTATCGACGGCGCGCAAGCGGTGTTACCATAAAGACTTGCGGTCGACGGCCGGATTGCCGCGAGCGGTCGGCATTGGCTATGCGTGGGGGTGATGTCGCTGGAAAATCGTGGACATTGTGACGACGCCGAGGCAATCATGGAAAATAGCTTGTTTTCGCTGCAAACGTGGCACCGCATGTTTCTGGTCGCCATGTTAGTCATTGGTTGTTGAGCCATATCGCGGTGAGGCGGCGGCCGGCCGCCTGACATGAGTCGCGCGGCTCGACGCTCGCGACACATCGCCCGCCTACTATCGCTCGACATTCACCGTTTATCGTTCGCACCCCGTCAGCCGGAAGACTCAACGCACCGAGGTACGCAGCATGTTCTTGCGGATCTTCCGCTACCGTGTGAAACCGCAGATGCGCGATCGCCATCTGGCCGTGCAGGCCCGCGCGGCGCGGCTGTACGAGCAACACGTGCAGCATAGCCCAAAGTATTTCCGCCGGTCGGGCGACCCGAATAGCTGGGTCGAACTGCACTGGTACGAGGACAAGGCGGAGTGCCAGCGCGTGGCGGCCACCGTGGCCGACGATCTGGAGTTGGCGCGGCTGTGGCGCGATTTTCAAGAAACGCTCGACGCCGACTATCCGCCGGCGATTGAAGAATATGGCGAATACGAATTGCCGCGGCCGGTGAATGCGTCGCCGTTTTCACAACCGCCGATCGACGCGCCGACCGAGACGCCGAGCGAAACAAAGCCTTCGCCGGCGGCGCCGCCGGTCGCTGCGGCGGTTGCCGACGAACCGCCTGCTGCCGAGCAGCACGAATCGCCGCGAGAGGAACCTTCTGAGCGAGAACTCGACGCGGCGTCCGACGAAGTTTCGCATGATGTAACCGACTCTTCTGCCGGCCATCCTGCCGACAACGGCGCAGCCAAGCGGCGAGACGACGCGGAGCATGACGGCGAGCCGAAGCCCGGCGCCGAGGACGACGATGGCGCGAGAGCGCAGCGCACGATGTGGCCGCAGCCGCCGTTGCCTGCGGAAAAATCACCGGCCGAGAGCGCGACGAGCGAGAACTCGCAAGACGACCTCGTCATCGAAGACGACGCCACGATCGAATCTCATCCGAGTAGCTCGCTGTCGTTCAACGACGGCGTATGGATCGTCGAGCCGGACGACAAACCGCGTTATCCGCGGCACGATGAGCAATAGGCCGTTCGCACCTGCGGCATCGACGATACTTGGTTATTGTCGATGCGCTAATCGCACGTCGGCTGCTGCCGCAGTCGACTTGATCGGCACATTCTGCCAGCCGCAACCTTCCGCGGCTTGACTCTCTGGCCGTATCCGTCACGATGGGGTCGCGGTGCGTTCGCGCTGCGGCCCGTTCGGGCGTGATTATCTTATCGTTTCTATTGCAAAGGGAGCCGGCAATGCTCAAGGAATTCAAGGAATTTGCGCTGCGCGGCAACGCCATCGAGCTGGCGATCGGCGTGATCATGGCCACGTCGTTTCAACCGATCGTCAAGTCGCTGGTCGACGACGTCATCATGCCGCCGATTGGGATGGTGGCCGGAAAGGTCGATTTCAAGGACAAGTACATCGCGCTCGACGGCGGCAATTACGAGACGCTAGCCAAGGCGCGGGAAGCGTCCGCCCCGGTTATCGGTTATGGACAGTTAATCAACACGATCATCAACTTCGTCATCGTCGCGTTTTGCGCGTTCCTGATCGTCAAGGCGATGAACCGCCTCAAGCGACAGGAAGAGGCCGCGGCGCCCAAGGCACCGCCGGCCGAGGAGCGGCTGCTTACCGAAATACGCGACCTGCTCAAAGCAAAAGCGTAGTTCCGTTACACCACATTGCAGAAAGTTCGACACGCATGCTCAACGGAACTGCGAATTTGACGCTGCGTACCGTGGGATGATCCGCAGATTTTGCCGATTTTCGCAGATGGGGATTAGTGCAAACTCCAGGCACCACGTCGCTGCGTCGACCAAGCTACCTCATTGATTGCCCTAGCATGTCAGGTTGTCAGTCAGACAACAGAAGTGAGTTGCCGAAATTCCATCTGCGAAATCTGCGTAATCTGTGGATTCCCGTCCGTTCCGTCTGACGTGCCGTTAACACCGAATCGCAGAGCCGGTTTCGCCGCCGAGCGAACCTTCGCGGCGTGTCGTGCGTCATGGTTTGTCGCAACTTCGCAACGTGTGCGCCGAGGAGCAACGCGGATGTACGAGTTCTTCTCGCATACGGCCGACCTGGGCCTGCGCGTGCGTGCGGCGACGCTCGACGAACTGTTCGCCGACGCCGCCCGCGGGCTCACCGCGATGCTGGTGGCCAACGTCGACGACGTGCGGCCGCTCGACGAGCAGCGGCTCGTGATCGACGGCGAGAACCTCGAATATCTCCTGTTCGATTGGCTCTCCGAGTTGTTGTTTACGTTCGAGACGTCGGGCCTGCTATTTTGCGAGTTCGACGTCCGCGTCAGCAACCGGCATTTGGAAGCCGTTTGCCGCGGCGAACCGGCCGAGCCGGGAAGGCATAAAATGGAACACGAGGTCAAGGCGATTACGTATCACGGTCTGCGGGTCGAGCAGGAGAACGGTGCTTGGCTGGCGGAATTGATTGTGGATATCTGAAGGGAGATAGGAGACAGGAGATAGGAGGTGCTTGCTTGTCGCCCTTGCTCGCGGATCTCGTTTCTACTTCCATTACCTACTGTCTCCTGACTCCTGTCTCCTTTCCCCCGCCTCCTCGAACACCGGCCCTCAACCACCATGCCAAAAACGCTCTACACAGGACCGCTCGAACGCGCCGGCGAAGTTTGCTGGCGGATTCCCAAGTCGTATAAGACCGGTATGCGCGTCGACGGCTTGGTCTATGCCGACGAGCAGATGATCGAAGTGCTCCGCGGCGACATGGCGCTCGATCAAGTGGCCAACGTCGCTCATCTGCCAGGCATCCAGTACGCCAGCCTCGCCATGCCGGACATTCATTGGGGCTATGGCTTCTGCATCGGCGGCGTGTGCGCGACCGATCCAGCCGAGGGCGGCGTGATTTCGCCGGGCGGCGTGGGATACGACATCAATTGCGGCGTGCGGCTGGTGCGGTCGAATCTGTTCTATCAAGACGTCAAGCCGCACCTGAAGGAATTGGTCGACGCCCTGTTCAAGAACGTGCCGGCCGGCGTGGGCCGCGGCGGAAAACACAAGTTCAATGCCCGCGAACTGCGGCAGTTGATGGGCGAGGGCGTGTCGTTCCTTAAGCGCCGCGATCTGGCGACCGACGGCGACATCGAACACACCGAAGCCCGCGGACGGCTGGCCGGCGCGGAACCGGACAACGTTTCCGAGCGGGCATTGGCTCGCGGCGGCGATCAGTGCGGCACGCTCGGCTCGGGCAATCACTTCATGGAAGTGCAGGTGGTTGAAGCCGTGTTCGACGAGACGGCCGCCGCGGCGATGGGACTGGCCAAGGACATGGTCTGCGTGATGATCCACAGCGGTTCGCGGGGCCTCGGCTATCAGGTCTGCGACGACACGCTGCGGATGCTTCGCGGCGTGCCGGAGAAGTACGGCATCGCGCTGCCGGACCGGCAACTCGCATGCGCGCCGATCGACAGTCCCGAGGGCGAGCATTATTTGGGTGCGATGTGCGCCGCGGCGAACTATGCCTGGTGCAATCGGCAACTGCTGATGATGCAAGCTCGCGAGACGTTCGCGGCGGTGTTTGGCCAGTCGTGGAAGAAGCTGCAAATGAATCTCGTGTACGACGTGGCCCACAACATCGCCAAGCTCGAACAGCACAGCACGGGCGGCGTCGAACGGAAAGTATGGGTGCATCGCAAAGGCGCGACGCGGGCATTTCCGGCCGGGCACGCCGAAGTGCCGGACGTTTATCGCGCGATCGGCCAGCCCGTGCTGATTCCCGGCGACATGGGGCGGGCGAGCTGGGTGCTCGTCGGCGGCCAGGGGAGCATGGAACACACGTTCGGCACGGCTTGCCACGGGGCGGGCCGGATGATGAGCCGCACGGCGGCGATCAAGCACGCCCAGGGTCGGCGAATCGACAAGGAACTCGAAGCCAAGGGCGTCATCGCCCGCGCCGCGAGTTGGAAGGGCTTGGCCGAGGAGCAGCCCGACGCTTATAAGGACGTTAATCTGGTGGTCGACGTCGTGCATCGGGCGAACTTGGCGCGGAAAGTCGCTCGGATGCGGCCGATTGGCGTTGTCAAGGGATGAGGCTGGAGCAGTGGACAGTGGACAGCGGGCAGACGCTATTGGGTAGTGGATGGACGGCGGCGGATTTTGGATAATGTCGATGGGCGGTGCGGCCGGCCCTTTGCTCGTTGTTCGTCATTCGAGTTTTGCTACGCCCGATGTCCGAACCACAACCGCTTGCCGTCCACGACTTTCAACCCGGCGACGTTGCCGCGGCGCTCGAATTCCTCAAGCGGACGCGGGGCGAGCTTCGTTCGCTTCGCCGCGCGCTTGTTTGGGCCGACAAGTTTCAGGTGTTCGACATCAACCGCGACTACTTCGAGATTCGCGGCGTTGGCTATGCCGACGCCGAGATCGCGCCGATTCTCGACGCCGTCAATGCCGCGTATAATCCCGCCACGCTGCACGACGCCACGCGGGAGCCTTACAAGGAATTCTCGACCGGCCGCCGCTATCCCTGGGCGCAAGATCGCGTGATGTAGCCGACGATCTTGCGAGGTTCGGCTCGCCCGTGGTCCGCGACCTTGTCAATGGCTCGCTGTTCGACTCGCACGAAGCACATCATGTCGGACCTGCCGTTTCCTGTCGCTTCGCTTTCCCGCCGCTTGCTTGCGTGGTATCGCCGCTGGGCGCGTCCGTTGCCGTGGCGAGCCGATCGCGATCCGTACCGTGTGTGGGTCAGCGAGATCATGCTGCAACAAACGCAGGTGGCGACCGTCGAAGCGTATTTCCGGCGGTTCATGACCGCGTTTCCGACGGTGCGTGATCTGGCGGCTGCGGAAGAGAGCGACGTGCTGCGGCTGTGGGAAGGCTTGGGCTACTATCGCCGCGCGCGGCAGCTTCATTTGGCCGCACAAAGAATCGTCGCCGACCACGACGGCCGATTTCCCGACGACGCCAACGCGGTGCGGAGTTTGCCGGGCATCGGACGATACACGGCCGGCGCGATTCTTTCGATTGCCTTCGACCAGCGCGAGCCGATTCTCGAAGCCAACACGGTGCGGCTACTGTCGCGTTTAATTGCATTGCGCAAGAATCCACACGACGCGGCCGGGCAGAAGCTGCTATGGCAAGTCGCCGCGGCGATCCTGCCTCGCACGTCGCCGGGCGAGTTCAATCAAGCGTTGATGGAGCTAGGCAGCCAGATTTGCAGTCCGCGCGAGCCGGCCTGCGACGTTTGTCCGCTGCGGACGCTTTGCCCGACGTTTGCCACGGGATTGCAAGCCGAGATTCCAGCGCCGAAAACCAAACCGCGCATCGAGTCCGTGCGCCAGGCCGCTGTCGTCGTTCGCCGGGCCGATCGCCGCGTGCTGCTCGTTCAACATGGCGAGGGCCAGCGTTGGGCCGGCTTGTGGGACTTTCCCCGCATCACGCTCGGCGACGAGCAAGGCGATTCGCTCCGCCGCCGCATCGCCGACGCGATTCGCGACGAGTTTGCGATAACCGTGCAGCTAGGCGAGCATCTCGCGACGCTCCGCCACAGCGTGACGCGGTTTCGCATCACGCTCGAATGCTATGCGGCAGAGCACGCGACCAACGGCGGCGGGAAGGGAACGAACGGACTTGGCGACGAGCTAGCCGCGCCGCGAGCAACGAAATGGTGCAGCCCTGCCGGAATTACCCGACTGCCGCTAAACACAACGGGCCGCAAGATCAGCCGATTGCTGTCAAAACCGAGGTCGTAGCGTGGCACGTTGCGCTGCACGCGGCGTTACCACGGCGACTCGATTGCTGCGGCGACGAGATCGTATTCGCGCGTGGCGACGATTTCGCACGGCACGATTTGGCCCGCGCGGAGTTTTTTTCCCGTCACGTAGACCACGCCGTCGACGTCCGGGGCGTCGGCGTAGCTGCGGCCGATCCAGGCGTTCTTTTCGCCCGGCACCGCCACGTCCAGCAGCACGTCCATTCGCCGACCGACTTGCGCCTTGTTCCAGGCGAACGCCACTTCCTGTTGAACTTCCATCAGCCGGTCGCGACGCTGGTTTTTGACTTCCTCGCTGACGTGCTCGGGCAGCTTCGCCGCCGGCGTGTCCGCTTCGAGCGAATAAGTGAACACGCCGAGCCGCTCGAATTTCTGCTGACGGACAAAGTCGGCAAGCTCCACGAAGTCCTCTTCGGTCTCGCCGGGAAAGCCGGCGATGAACGTCGTTCGCATGACGAGATTGGAAATCCGCGAGCGGAGCTTGAGCAGCAATTCCTCGGTCTCGTGGCGATTCACGCGGCGCTGCATCCGCTTGAGCATGCGGTCGTTGATATGTTGCAGCGGCATGTCGAGATACGGCACGATCTTCTTGCTCTCCGCGATGCGGTCGATCACGTCGTCGCCGAAGTACATCGGATACATGTACATCAGGCGGATCCAATCCAGCCCGTCGACTTGTTCCAGTTCGGCGAGCAGATCGGCCAACCGCGTCCGACCGTACAGATCGAGGCCATAATACGTCGTGTCCTGGGCCACGACGACCAACTCCCGCACGCCGTCGGCGGCTAACTCGCGAGCTTCGGCGACGACCTCTTCGATCGGCTTCGTAGCGTGTTTGCCGCGCATCTTCGGAATCGCGCAAAACGTGCACAGCCGGTCGCAGCCTTCCGAGATTTTTAGATAGGCAAAGTGCCGCGGCGTGATCCGCAACCGCTGGCGGTCGGAAAGTGGATTGGCCGGTGCCGGCTGAAACACGTTGCGCTGTTCGTCCAAGCCGCCGATCAGCCGGTCGGCGACTTTGGTCACTTCCTCGCGGCCGAACACGCCGACCAGGTGGTCGATGTCGGGCCGGTCGACGAGCAGTTGTTCGCGTTCCCGCTCGGCCAGACAGCCGGAGACGATCACGCCCCGCGTGCGGCCGTCGCGCTTAAGTTCGAGCATCTCGTCGATCGCGCCGAACGACTCGGTCCGCGCGCTTTCGATGAACCCGCAGGTGTTCACGACGACAAAATCGGCCCCGTCCGGTTCGGCGACGAGGCGATAACCGTCGAGCTGCAACAGACCGAGCATCCGCTCGCTGTCGACGAGGTTCTTCGGGCAGCCCAAGCTGACGAAGGCATACGTCCCCTTGGCGGCGGCGGGGTCGTTCTGCGGGGAAATCGTCGTCGGCACGCGCGACCTCAGTGAAATGCGGGCATGAATCGGAACGGTCGCCGGGCGACGAAATGGGGGACGCAAGAGGCCCCATTCTACCAGGATCGAAGCCGCCCGGTAATGGCCGGCGAAGCGTCGCGAATCGCACGATTATCGCGGCTCGTTGGCGAGAAACATGCCTAGATAGCTGCGGCGCTCGATGTCGGTCAAATCGAGGCGGCCGGCGAGAGATTGGACGAGGTTTTGCGCGACGGCGGTTTGAGATTCTTCGACGCAAAGCTCGATTTCGCAGAACTCGCCGAGGGCGTCCACCGAATCGAGGGCGATGTTCACCTCTTCGCCTTGCCAGTCGAGCGTGGCTTCTTCGCGGCGTTTGCAGACGGTGGCGACCGGGCGAAATCCGAGCAATGAGAGCAACTCGGCAAGTTGTTCCGCGGCCGCGGGACCGGGCGCGAAGGTAAGTTCAATCTCGCAGCGCGTTTTGACGGCGTGCGGCTGCTTGGGGCCTTTATAGGTAACTCGGTTCTCTTCGCCGATCGAGCGGATGCGGAGCGTTTCGTCGGTCGTGGCGAAATCGCGGGCCGGGTGAGCGAAGTACGTGTCGGCCTGGGACACGGGATTCTCAAAACGTGCGCCGGCGTCGACGAGCCGCCGGCGGAGCGCAGACCGATCGGCGACGCGGAATTTCTGTTCGATTTCGAGCGTCATGCGAAATGCGGGTTCGTATGTGCCGATCAGCCGTCAGAGTGTTACGCTTTTACGCAAAACGCGGCTCGCCGCAAGCATTGTTCTTTCGTTGTCAACCAGTGGGAGTGGTGCGTCAAGACGGGAATCTACGATCCAAGGAATCCGCAGAGCGCTGGCGCGCCATCGGCAAGCAGCGCGAAGCTCCAAGCTCCACGGGTTCCAGCTATTTGTCGCGGACCGCTCGGTGACAGCTTACGCAATTGAGCGTCATTTCGACATAGGCGAGCGTGGCGCCGTCGAGATTCTTCTTTTGCGCAGCTTTGGCGATGTTGTCGGCGGCGCGGCGAAATTCGTCGCTGCGGCGGCGGTATTCCGGCGTTTGGATGACCTGCCACGCTTCGTCGTGGGTGAGCAAGCTGATCAGTTGGGCGTGCTTGTCGATTTTCTCAAAGTCCTCGCGCACCAATCCGTCCAGGACGGCTTGGGCGTGCTGCAGCTTGAGCTGCATGAAGTCACCGACCTTTTCCTTGGGCTGCGGTTGGCTATTGGCAGAAACGGCCAACAGACCAACGGCGGCCACGGCAATCGACGCGGTCGCAATCAGTTTCGTGCGGAGCATGGAATTCCCTTTCGATAAATGAGCCGATGAAAAAGGGCGTGCAGCCGCAATGGCTCAGCCCCCTGACGCTGAAACCTCGGTCGCCGCAACGCCGCCCGCACACTCTTTGCACGCACCCGTGCGAATAAGCACGCCAAGCCGGGCGGTTTCGGCTACCGCTAGTCCATACAGCAGTTCACGTGCCGCAGCAGCGTAGAGAGTCAGCGAATTACCGCGCCACCGGAACGACGCTGGCGCCGCCGCGGTTTGCCGCTTGGGCGTCGATCTTTTTGGCCAGATCGACTTGCAGCTTCGTCAATTCGTCGGCTAGGCGGTTGTTTTCCGCGAAGTGCTTCTGCACGTCCGCCAAAAGCTGGACGTGCTGGGCATTGAGGTCGTCGAGGTACTTCTTGATGACGTCGAGGTCGCGATTCATCTTCGCCTTGTCCGCCGTCAGGCCCATTTCCTGTTTGGTCAGCGAATCCATCCGCACGCCTTTGGCGTCCGCGATGTCCGCCTCGACGACCGCCGTTTGGGCGAGAACTTGGACGCTACGGTCGGCCAATTCGAACATCCGCAGATTGAGCGTCCGGCGGGTGTTTTCATAGTTTCGCAGCGGGCGGAGATAGATGCCAGTCGCGTCGACGATTTCGGCCCCGTACTGGCTAACCAGCTCTTGGGCCTTGTCGCTGCTCACTTGCAATTTGTCGTCGCTTTGCAACTTCTGCGTGATCTTCTCGCCCTGATCGTTCGTGAACTCGATCTCTGTTTCCTTGGTCATTCGCACCGTTTTGAATATCCGATCCGGCGGGTCGGTGGTCGGCTTGGCGGGCTGACCGTCGCGGACGTATTCTTCGATCAGCGCGGCGTAAGCGGCCGCGTCGAGGCCCGTGGCGGCCTGGGGAATCAGTTTCGTCAGTTCCTCTTTGGGCAAACCCTGGAACGCGGCGTGGCTGTCGACCGGCATGATGCCCCGCAGAATCCACTCGCCGTCCTTGCCGGCAAGCGACTTCATTTGCTCGGGCGCGAGCGTTTCCGTCAGCGCGAGTTTGATTGCGTCGCCGTTGACTTCGGTGACCTTGAATTCGCCCAAAAACGCGCCGTCATCCTTCTGCTCGAACACGTAGATGGGCATGTCTTTGACAATCTGCGTCGCGCCGGGCGTCACGATTGTCACGTCGGCGTTGGGAAGCGCGAGCGTGCCGGTTCCCATCCACGTTTTGCCGCGATCTTCGCGGACCGCAGCGAGTTCCTTACGCAACTTGCGGTTGCCCATCTGCAGCAGGCTCGCGTCGGCGGCTATAGCATCGGCGATCGGCTCGCCGGTTTCTTCGTCGAATGCGCCGGCATCGTTGGTCGCGGCGTCGGAATCGCCATCGATCAACTTCTGGTGTTCTTTTTCGGCCTCGGCAATCTCTTTTTGCTTCGCGTTGTACACGGTTCGCCAAGTCGCGTGGGCCTTGAGCGTCATCGCCGCCAGGACGAAGAACGTCGCCGCGCCGAGGAACAGCCCGACGACGGTCAACACGGTGGGCACGCGCCACACCTGAGCGCCGAGGACGCAAAACGTGATCGCGGTGATCGCGAACAGGCCCAACAGAGCCTGCCAGATGATGGGACTATCCATGGAATGTTCCGGCGCGAAGTGAGAATTGCGCTGGCAAACTGCGCAAACTGCCTAAAGATCGATGATAGACAGGCCCCGGCGGACTGTCAAGTTTTGCCGATCGCTTTGCAAGCGTCGTAAGTGCTTTTGTCGTAGCGGCTTGCGTGCGGTTGAACCAAGCCCGTTACCCCCGCGGTGGTCGCCCAATCGGCACAATCGTTCAAGTCCGAATCGTCGCCGCCCGAAAATGTTCGCAGCCGAATCGTTCGGCTCCACCAGGACGATTCGCTCTGACCAAGCAGAACTATTTCCGCCTGGTGATACGGGCGTCGACATAGGACCACGGACGGGAACGCATCATGGCCACCAGGCATTCCGCGGCGGTCGGTCGAGAGGGTTCACCGCACATTGCGGCCGCCGGTCGGGTTATCGCGCTATTTCGTCGCGTGGAAGGCTGCTCGCAAGCATTGCGCGGCGCGGTGGAACGCCTGGCGGCGAGCCACGAACTGGCTGCAACGCAGCTCATGGCGTTGTGGGCATGCGGCGAAATTGCCGCCGGTGTGGGACAGTCCGACCTTGCGGCCCGCATCGGCGTATCACCCGCTCAGGCGAGCGCCCTGGTCGAACATCTGCGGCAGCGGGGTCTGATCGAATCGCACCGCGAGGCAACCGATCGACGCCGACAGCGTTGGACGGTCACGGTATCGGGCCGTAGCGTCCTGATTGTCGTTGTCGACGAGCTAGCCAACCTGGCCCGCCGGATCGGAACGACTTTCGACGAAATCCGGCAGGGACGAATGGAAACGAGTCTGGAACAACTGGCGGCAGCGGTGTCCGAATCGCCCTCGGCGGTGATGGTTCCCAGTGACGTCCCACGGCTCCGCGTGGTTTCGCCAACAGACGCCGAAGACGATCGCGACGCATCGACTATGAACCACCCGTCCCAGCATCGCGCGTCGCGGGAGGCTCCACGATGATCCACTGGAGCCAAATTCGCTCGCTCCTCGTCGCCATGCTCGCAACCAGCATGGTCGCGCTCATCGGCTGTTCGCCCGGCTACTACCGCCGTCAGGCCGACGACGAAGTCTATTCGATGCTCCGCAAAGTCGGCCGCGATCCGCGGTGGCGGCTGGATAACTTTTCCATCGACGCCGATCCGACGTCGCGGATGCACAATCCCGACCAGCTCGATTACCAGCCGATGCCGCCGGACGATCCGGACTCTCACAAGCTGATGCACTGCGTCGACGGCAAGAAGGGATTTCCCTGTTGGCACAGTGACGGCGATACGCCGTTTGTCGAGAACCCGTATTGGCTCGAATACCTGCCGCGCGACGAGAACGGCGTGATCGTTCTCGACATGAGCGAAAGCCTGCGGATGGCGCTGCTCAACTCGCCGCAGTATCAGAACGAACTGGAAGACCTATATTTGTCGGCCCTCGACGTTACGTTCGAGCGGTTCCGCTTCGACGTTCAGTTCTTCGGCGGATATTCGGCCACATACACCGCCGACGGGCCGCTGCGTTCGTCGACCGGCTCGTCCAGCGAACTCGCGCTGGCCAGCGTCCCCGGCACGGGCGTCATCCAAGCCCGCAAACTGTTCACGACCGGCGGCGAGATGGTCGTCGGCCTGGCCAACTCGATCGTGTGGCAATTCTCTGGGCCGGACACGCATGCTTACAACTCGCTGATCGACTTTTCGCTCGTCCAGCCGCTGTTGCGGGCCGGCGGGCGCGACGTTGTGATGGAACGGCTAACGATCGCCGAGCGCACGTTGCTGGCCAACGTCCGCCAGATGGAACGGTTTCGCCAGGGATTCGCCACCGAGATCGTCACCGGTCGCGATGCCGGACCGGGACCGTCGCGCCGCGGCGGCTTCTTCGGCGGCAGCGGCCTGGAAGGATTCACCGGCACAGGCACCGGCGGTTTCGGCCGCGTCGGTGGCCTTGGCGGCGCGGGCGGCGGAGGCACGGGCGGCATCGCGGGCGGAGCGGGCGCCGCGCGGGCGGGCGGGTTCCTCGGCCTGCTGCAATCGCAGCAAGAAATCAAGAATCTCAAAGACAACGTGGCCGCGCTGCGAGACAGCCTCGAGCGGCTCGAACTCCAAGCCAAATCGCCCCGGCCGCGCACGCCCGAAGCGATTCGCGCGCTGTTCCAGGTCGAGCTTGCCCGCCAGGCATTGCACAACTCCAGCAGTCGACTGTTGACGGCCGAGAACGACTATCAATCGCAGCTCGACAACTACAAGATCAATCTGGGCATGCCTCCGGACCTGCCCGTGCAGATCAAAGACCCGCTGCTCGATCGCTTCAATCTGATCGACGAGTCGCTCACGAAGCTCCAATCGGGCGGCGACCGCGTGTTGATCGATTTGCAGCCGCCGCCGGCCGAACGCGAAACGTATCGCGACGGCGTGGCGCAGTATGTCGCCGAATTGGAACGGAGCGGCAAGGCGCTTCGCGAAACGCTCGCCCGCCATGCCGAAGCCACCGAGAAACTCGACGGCGTACGCGAAGACATGAGCAGACTCGACGCCGCGGCGGACGAACGCCGGGAGTGGCTCGCCAAGCTATCGCAATTGTTCGCCGACCGTTCCGACCTCGTTGACGCCAACGCGTTGAGCGTCGAGCGATTCGATGCGGAGTTGGCCGAACTGCGCAAGCGGTATGCCGACATGGAGCAGAGTTTCAACAGCACGCGCAACCAACTCGCCGCCCACAGCCGGAAAATAGAACAGGATTTGGCCCAGCGCCGCGGAGAACTGGCGTCGCTCGCGCCGGAAGCACAAGGCGACAAGACCAAACTGCTGGCCGACCGCAGGGAGCGATTCGACCGCACGTCGGAATTGATTCGCCAGCTTTCCGACGACATCGCCGAAATGTGGATCGTCGAGGCCAAGGCGCGGCTGGAATCGATTGTCCTCCCGCCTGTGGAAATGAAATCCGACGACGCCCTGGGCATCGCCAGCAAACATCGCCGCGACTGGATGAACGCTCGCGCGGCACTGGTCGATTCGTGGCGGCTGATCCGCTTCAACGCCGATAGCCTGGAAAGCGATCTCGACATCGTGTTCAGCGGCGACATGGGCACGGTCGGCAAGAACCCAGTCAAACTCGATGCGGCCACCGGACGGCTCCGCGCCGGAATCGAGTTCGACGCGCCGCTCACGCGACTCGCCGAGCGCAACAATTACCGTCAAGCGTTGATCGAGTACAACCAGGCGCGGCGCAGCTATTACACGTTCATCGACCGAGTGAACCAGGGCCTCCGCGGCACGCTGCGGACGATCGAGCTGAACCAGGTGAACTTCGAGCTTCGCCGCAGCGCGGTCCACACGGCTCTGCGGCAGGTCGATCTCACACGCAAGCAGCTTCTCGCGCCGCTGCGTCCCAACACGGACGGCCCGATCGGCGTGGCGGCGGCCCCCACCGCCGGTTCGCAGACCGGCGACCTCGGCCGCGACCTGGTGACCGCACTTGCCGATCTGACGCAGGTGCAAAACGACTTTCTCAGCGTATGGCTCAACTACCGCGTGCTGCGGATGAGCCTCGATCTCGACCTGGGCACGATGCGCGTCGATCCCGGCGGCATGTGGGTCGAGCCAGACGAATACGACCTCGCCGCGCTGCTCGGCGAAGATTACTGCCCGCCGCTCGAACTCCGTCGACTCGACGAGAACGAATCGGACAGCGACGCTCCGCTGCCGCCGGGCAAGGAGCCAGAATTCCTCGACGCGCCGCCGCCGGGAGACGCGATCGACGAAGAACTGCCGTCGCCAACTGGGCCCGAGTCAGCCGCGTCGAAAACTATGCAACGCGGAAACTGGCAACCGCGCAGTCGTCGCGCGTCGTAACGTCTACGCCGACGTTCCCGGAGCGTCGTCCATGTCCACACGCAGCAAGAACAATCCTTGTGGCGGCGCAGTCGGTCCGGCCGCGGATCGGTCGCACGCCGCCAGCGCCTCGCCGGGCCAATGGACGCCGCGTTTCCCCCGCCCCACCTCGACCAACGTCCCCGCGATCGCGCGAACCATGTTGTAGAGAAACCCGTTACCCTCGACTTCGATGGCGATCAACGGACCGCTGGGCATTTCGTTCGCCAGCGCGTCAGGCTCATTTTTCGCATCGATCGGTGCGGCCAGCAGCCCGGCGTCGCCTCGCCGCACCGAAAGCTCGTAGATCGTTCGCACGGTCGATTGCCGCTCGGAGCCGGCGGTCTGAAAGCTGGTGAAGTCGTGCGTGCCGACCAGCGATTGCCCTGCTTCGTGCATCGCCGCGGCATCCAGCGGTCGCCGCACGTGCCAGACGAAAGCGCGATCGAACGCGCCGCGCTCGTCACCGTCGCGAATCACGTAGCGATAGCGTTTGCGTCGCGCGCTGCGAATCGCGTCGAAGTCGTCGCTGACCACTTCCGCCGAGCGCACGACCACGTCGTCGTCGAGCATGGCGTTGAGTGCACGGCACAACGCATCGGCCGGCATGTCTTTGGCAAGCGACAAACCGACGACTTGGCCAAACGCATGCACTCCGGAGTCGGTGCGGCTGCTGCCGGTCGTGCGAACGAATTCGCCGGCGATGCGAGCTAGTGCGTCGTCGAGCACGTTTTGCACGGCGACGGCATTCGGCTGCCGCTGCCAGCCCGCGTACCGCGTCCCGTCGTAAGCCAGAATGAGCTTGTAAGTCGGCACAACAATTAGAGCCTATCCCAAAACCCCTGCCGCTCGGAAGGCGATCCAGGCGGCGACGAA
>JBBDYI010000038.1:0-8199 GCA_040901705.1 Pirellulales bacterium
TGTCAAACGATTCTCTCGGCGAAAGGATTCGCCTCCTACAGTTCTGAGATAAGTGGTTAGCGGCCGCCCGACTGTGGAACGACCCATACCGGAGCCTCGCCGTCGTCCGCGGAAAATGGACCGCGCACCGCGGCGAAGCGGCTGGCGGTGAGCAGCGAAACGTCGAAAATCTCTTCGACGCCCGACTTGAACTCGAATTGGCCGACCAGTTCGCCGGTCTGCACGTCGACGACTCCCACGCCGCACTTGAGGCGTTCACGATTCTCCGCGATCGGTACGCCGCCGAACGTGCTCGTTTCACGAATTCGCGACAGGCCGACGAATGCCAGCGTGCCGATCATCGCCAGCCCGCGCGTGTAGCCCGGAAACCGCGCGACCGTCGACACCGAACCGTCCTTGGGATCGACGCGCACGAGCGCCCCGCGGCCGGAGTCGCACAGCCAAACTTGTCCCATATGCACCCGCGGCGAATGGGGCATGGCAAACCCGCGGGCGATCGTTTCGCCCGAGTCGACGTCGATCAGCACGCCACCTTGGGCCTTGTTCGCTCGCCATGCGCCGGCGGCGTCGGTCTCGCCCATCGCCGTGACGTATTTCGGCCGGCCGCCGTACATTGCCAGGCCGTTGAGGTGGCAGCGATCCTCCGGCGCGAGGCGGCCGATGAACCGCGGTTGCCAACGGGGCACGAAGCTGTGCTGAGCGTCCAGCGTGCAGAGACACGAAAACAACGTGTTGACCAGCCACAACTCGCTGCCTGCGAAACCCATTTCGTGGGCCTGGATTTCTCCAGTGACCTGAGCCGAGTGAGTCAGAAAACAGGCGTCGCAGCCGCCCCGCGGTTCGAGTTGCGTGGCGATGTCGCGGTTGTTCGACAGCATCCAGACCTTGTTCCGCGCCGCCACGGCCATGCGATTGGCGTGGCGGTCGATGGCCACGCCCATCGGACGGTCGAAGTTGTGAAACGAGCGGGCGAGCTGGCCGTCGTGCGAACCGATGACGGCCAGCTTGCCGGCTTGATAGGTCGAAACCAGCAGCGTGGCGTTGATGCTGGCGAGCAACTGGGGCAGATCGCGGGAATGCTCGTAGCCGACGACGCGCTCGCCGCCGGCCTGAGCTTCGTCTCCGCCGACAGAGCCGCCGGTTGGAGAATCGCCGCCTTGAGAATCGTCTTGGCGATGGTCGTCGTGGCCGTCGCCTTGGGCCGGTGCGTTTACTTTTGGCATCATCGTGAGTGTCATCTGGCAACTCGCGGGCGCGGGAATTCGGTCAGTTGTCGCTGAAAACGTCCGGAGAGGACGCGGGATTGCGAGAGATTGCGAACCGCGTGCCGGATGAAACCGGCAAGACCGCGCCACGCTCGTCTATGGGCGTTTCAGACGGCGTGACGCGGCTTGCACGGGGCCTGTAGGAGGGGCACGCGCGCCCTCCTATTCATTCAGGGGGATTTTCAGCGGTCGGCGCAACGCACAATCGTGGAGGATCCGCCGAGTTTGTTCGGAACGCCGCCAAGGCCCCGAATATGGAGAAATGCCGCCCGGAATCGAATAGAATATGTGCCTGCTTCGCCGCGCCACACCGCGATTGGGACCTGTGGCTCGGCAACCGCCGATAGGCCCATTCACAGTGAGTGAATAGAGCGGATGACAAATCGAACCGGACTTTCGTTGGTGTTGGCCTTCCTGCTGGCCTGCTGTACTGCGACGGCGGAGGAAACGCCGGTGTCGTACGGTCGCGACATTCGCCCGTTGCTCGCGAAAAACTGTTTCCTGTGCCACGGACCGGACGCGGACTCGCGCGAGGCCGATTTGCGGCTCGACGTTCGCGCCGCGGCGATCGCCAATCGCGACGGCGTGGCGGCGATCGTGCCCGGCGACGCTGAAAAAAGCGCGCTCGTCGAGCGGATCGCCAGCGACGACGAAGATCTGCGGATGCCGCCCGCCGATTCGGGCAAGCAACTCACCGCAGCGCAAATCGCATTGTTGCGTAAGTGGATCGACTCCGGCGCGGCTTACGAGCGGCATTGGGCGCTGGAGCCCGTGCGGCGGCCGGCGATTCCAACCGATCCGACCGCAGAGCGCAACGACTATTCGCGGTGCGCCATCGACGCCTTCGTGTCGGCTCGGCTTGCCGCGGCCGGTTTGCATCCCGCGGCCGAAGCCGATCGCCACACGCTCGTTCGCCGGCTTTATCTCGATCTGTTGGGTTTGCTGCCGACGATCCGTGAGGCCGACGAATTCGCCGCGGACGATCGGCCCGACGCCTACGAGCGGCTGGTCGACCGCCTGCTCTCCAGTCCTCGTCTCGGCGAACGGTGGGGCCGGCACTGGCTGGATCAGGCGAGATACGCCGACTCGCACGGCTACACGAACGACAACGAACGGGTCATGTGGCCGTTTCGCGATTGGGTGATCTCCGCGCTCAACCGCGACCTGCCGTTCGACCGGTTCACCATCGAACAACTTGCCGGCGACCTGTTGCCCAATGCGACCGCCGAACAAAAAATCGCCACCGGATTTCATCGCAATACGCTGATCAACACCGAGGGCGGCACGAAGGTCGATCAGTTTCGCGACGAGCAAGTGAAGGACCGCGTCGACACGACCGGCGGCGTCTGGCTGGGCCTGACGGTCGGGTGCGCCAAGTGCCACAATCACAAATACGATCCGATCTCGCAGGCCGAGTATTATTCGCTCTATGCCTTTTTCAATTCGACGGCCGACAGCAATTCCGTGCCGCCGACGATTCCCGCGCCCACGGCGCAGCAGCAAACGCGGCTCGACGAACTCGACGCCGGCCTCGCGAAGCTGAATGCGGAACTGGCGACCGACGATCGGCGCAGCAATCGGCAAGCGGCGTGGGAGGCCGAGTTGTTGCGGCGGCGCGACGAGCGCATCGCCGGAAAGGACACCGACGGCGCCAATGCGAATTGGACGGTGTTGGAACTCGATGGAAAATCGGGCAGCGGCGCGACGATCGAATCGTTGGAAGATCGCTCGGTGCTCGTCGGCGGCGAGAACGTTGCCGGCGATGTGTACGAACTGACGGCCCGTTCGCCGCTGACCACGATTCGCTCGGTGCGGCTGGAAGTGCTCACGCACGACAATCTGCCCCACCGCGGGCCGGGCCGAGCGGCGAACGGCAACTTCGTGCTCACCGACTTCTGGTTTCGCACCGGCGACGGCCGCGACCTGCGGTTCGCCAAGGCGCAGGCCGACCATTCGCAGCCGCAATACGACATTACCGGGGCGATCGACGAGGATCTCGAATCGGGCTGGGCGATCAACGGTTCGCCCGAGGGTGGTCCCAACCACGATCGCACGGCCTGGTTTGTGCTGGCCGCGCCGCTGGAAGTCGAAGACGGACACGCGTTGACGTTCACGGTGCAGCATCGCGCCGGTCCACAGCCGTACAACATCGGCCGGCTGCGGCTGTCGATATCTTCGCAGGAGTGGCGCGACGCGCCGTCGGACGAGGAATTGACGCGACTCGTCGCCACGCCGCGGGAGAAACGCCCACTGGCGCAACAAAAGCGAATCGATGAAGCATTCCTCCGCGGCGACACGAAGCTGGCTCCCGTGTTTGCGACCATCGAAAATGTCGGCAAGATGCGAGACGGACTCCTTAGCCAAGTCGCTAGTGCGATGGTGATGCGAGAACTGGACAAGCCGCGCGACGCTCACGTCCAGAAGCGCGGCGACTTTCTCCAGCCAGCCGAAAAAGTCCTGCCCGACGTGCCGGACGCGCTGCCCGGGTTCGAGCCGTCGGAGTCCATTCGCACGCGGCTCGACCTCGCCCGCTCTCTGGTCCGCGTAGACAACCCGCTCACGCCGCGGGTCCGCGTGAACCGCCTATGGATGCACCTGTTCGGCAAGGGTCTGGTCGAAACCGAAAACGATTTCGGCACCCAGGGTTCGTTGCCGACGCACCCGGACTTGCTCGACTGGCTAGCGGCGGAGCAAATCCATCAAAGCTGGTCAACAAAGCGCATGCTGCGGCTGCTGGTCGCCTCGGCAACGTATCGCCAGCGATCGGAAGTCCGCGGGCCGGGTACGACCGCCGATCCGCAAAACCGATTGCTGTGGCGACAGAATCGCATCCGCGTCGAGGGCGAGATCGTTCGCGACTTGGCGCTTTCCGCCAGCGGATTGCTTTCGGACAAGATCGGCGGACCGAGCGTCTTTCCGCCGCAGCCGGACGGCGTTTACGCCTTTACGCAACGGGCGAAGAACTGGCGTACCAGCACCGGCGAGGACCGCTTTCGCCGCGGACTATACACGTTCTTCTATCGCAGCGCACCGTACCCGATGCTGACCACGTTCGACGCACCGAACTTCAACCAAACGTGTACCTGCCGCGACCGCTCGAATACGCCGCTGCAATCGCTCACGGTGGCCAACGACGCCTCGCTCGTCGAATTGGCCAGGGCATTGGCGGTCCGCGTGCTCGCCGAGGCCGCGGCCGATCGAACGGAAGCCGCAACGATCGAGCAATTGTTCCGCGTGTGCATGGTTCGGTCACCATCGACGGCGGAGGCCGATTTTCTGGCGAAGTTCTTGCGCGAGCAGCGGACCCATTTCGATGTGGACGGCGACGCGGCCGGCAAGCTCTCGCCCGGCGAACTTCCGGCGGGCGTATCGACGGCCGAAGCGGCGGCGTTTGTCGCTACGGCGCGGGTCGTATTGAATCTCGACGAGTTTATCACCCGCGAGTGACCGATGAACGAACACTCCGACAATTCGCAATTGCAACGATCCACGCGACGCGCGTTCTTCTCCGACGCCGGCTTGAGCGTCGGCTCGATCGCGCTGGCTTCGCTGCTCGGTCGCGCGGGCCACGGCGCATCGGTATTCCAACGCGGGGCGGCGTCCCAACGCGGGGCGGCGTCCCAACGCGGGGGCATCCTGGCCCAGCCGCACCACACTGCGAAGGCCAAAGCGGTAATCTTCTTGTTCATGGCCGGCGGGCCGAGTCAGTTGGAATTGTTCGAGGACAAGCCGCTGTTGCGAGAATTGTCCGGACAGTCGACCCCGGCGAGCTTTCTCGAAGGGCGGCGGTTCGCCTTTCTCAAAGGCAACGAAAAGCTGCTCGGCCCCAATCACAGCTTCGCGCGGTACGGCAAATCCGGCGCGGAACTGAGCGATCTGCTGCCGCACCATCGAGCGATCGTAGACGACGTCTGTTTCGTCAAGAGCATGCATACGGACGTGTTCAACCACGGCCCTGCGAAAATCTTCATGCAGACCGGCTCGCCGCAACCCGGACGGCCCTCGATGGGGTCGTGGGTCAGCTATGGCATCGGTAGCGAAGCCGACGATCTGCCCGGCTTCGTCGTGTTGCAATCGGGGCCTCGCGGGCCGCGCGGCGGGTCGGCGCTCTGGTCGAGCGGATTTCTGCCGACCAATCATCAAGGCGTGCCGTTTCGCAGCGCCGGCGATCCGATTCTCAACCTACAGAGTCCACTGGGCATCGATCGCGATTCCCAGCGTGCGTTTACCGACGCGGTCAATGGTCTAAACGCGCTGCGGCACGAAGCGGTCGGCGATCCGGAAATCGAAACGCGGATCGCGGCCTACGAAATGGCGTATCGCATGCAGGCCAGCGCCCCGGAGTTGATGGACGTCTCCGGCGAATCGCGACAGACGCTCGAAATGTACGGGGCGGAGCCGGGCAAGCCGTCGTTCGCCAACAACGCGTTGCTCGCTCGGCGGCTCGTCGAACGTGGCGTGCGGTTCGTCCAGCTTTATCACACGAATTGGGATCAACACGGCGGCGAGGAGTCGCTGGAAAAGGAGTTGCCGCTGCGGTGCAGAGAAGTCGACCAGGCGTCGGCCGCGCTCGTGCTCGATCTGAAACGCCGCGGCCTGCTCGACGACACGCTGGTCGTGTGGGGCGGCGAATTCGGCCGCACGCCGATGGGCGAAACCCGCAAGCCGACCGGCCGCGACCACCATATCGACAGCTATACGATGTGGCTCGCCGGCGGCGGAATTCGGCCCGGCATCACCTATGGCAAAACCGACGCGCTCGGCTTCTCGATCACCGACAAACCGGTCCACGTTCACGATCTGCAAGCAACGATCCTGCACGTGTTGGGCATCGACCACGAACGGCTCACGTTCCGCTTTCAGGGCCGCGACTTCCGGCTGACCGACGTTCACGGCAACGTGGTGAGCGACATTCTGGCGTGAACTTTGCCCGCACGTTGGTGACTGCGGTTAAATGCATTCGCGCGCGACAACGCCGCATGAAATGGGTCTTTCACGCGGCGCGGCGAGGTTGTCGGTTTACTTCGATCGGGCGCGTTACCAGGCGAAATGGGCGAACGCCTTATTGGCGTCGGCCATGCGGTGGACGTTTTCGCGGCGGGCCATGGCGGTGCCTTCGCGGTTGAACGCGGCGACTAACTCTTCGGCCAGCCGATCGCTTGTCGGGCGGCCCTTCTTTTCGCGAATCGCCAGCAGAAGCCAGCGGATGGCCAGCGATTGCTGCCGAGCGCGGTTCACCTGCATCGGCACCTGATACGCGGCGCCGCCGACCCGCTTCGAGCGGACTTCGATGGCCGGCTTGACGTTCTCGACGGCCTGCGTGAAGACCTCGATCGGCTCGACGTCGGGGATTTTCTTCTTGATCGTTTCGAGCGAATCGTAGAACACCTTTTGCGCGACGCTCTTCTTGCCGTCCCACATCAGGCAGTTGATGAATTTGCTGGCCAGAATCGACCCATGCACGGGGTCAGGCCGCAGGTATTTCTTACTTCCAGTAATCCGACCCATGAATGTTTCTCGTTCGTGATGGGTGAGCGGCGCCCACCGGATAAACCTTGAACTAGCTCTTCTTCGCCCCGTAGCGGCTGCGGGCCTGCTTGCGGTTCTGCACGCCCAGCGCATCAAGGGCACCGCGAACGACCTGATACCGCACGCCCGGCAGGTCGCGAACGCGGCCGCCGCGGACCAGCACGATCGAGTGTTCCTGAAGGCTGTGCCCTTCGCCGGGAATATAGACCGTGACTTCTTTGCCGTTGGAGAGCCGCACGCGGGTGATCTTCCGCAATGCCGAATTCGGCTTCTTGGGCGTCATCGTCCGCACTTGCAAGCAGACGCCCCGCTTCTGCGGACACTTATCTAGCACCGGCGATTTGCTGAATTTTCGCCTGGCGCGTCGATCTTTGCGGACCAGTTGATTGATCGTGGGCATAATGCTCTCGTTCGGGGACGGCGATCCGCGGGCATTACCGCGCCGACAACCGCCGGCACGCCCGTCGCATAGAAACGGCCATCTGCATGAAACCCCCGATCATACCCCTTCCTCGACTCGTGTCAATTGGGACGCTCGGCGGATAGTGGCTCAATTTGAGATTCTGCAAGTAAAAACCGGGCTTGACCAACCCGCCTAGCTTTCCGATCATTCGGCCCATTGCCACGGAGGGCCGGGCGTGACGACAAAGCTAATTCGTGAATCTGTCCGCAACCGCTATGCGATTGAAGAACGAGGCTCCGCCTGCGCGATTCTATCGTGTGACTTCCCGTCGGAGTTTTCCGACATTCAAGAAGTTCTCGATGGGTTTACGCTTACCAAGACGCACGTCACGTCTCCGGGCGGCAATCGTTCACCGATCTCCATCGCCCTGGATTCACCATTTCAAGAACGCGGATGGTCCGAAAAGGCATTCGATACGAAGATTGTCGTCGATGGTATCGAAATTCCGTCCCCGACGCATGGAATCGACAACTTCAAGAATCGCGTCGGAATCGAAGTCGAGTGGAACAACAAAGATCCGTTCTACGACCGCGATCTGAATAACTTCCGTTTGCTCCACCAGCTTAACGTGCTTTCGGTTGGCATTATCATGACGCGCCTCTGGGAATTACAAGCGGAATTCAAGCGGCTAGGTCGCGGCCCATCTTTCGGCCTCCTCAGCAGAATTCGTGGGTGAAATTCGGCTCTGGCAGTGTCAGTCGGCGCAATAAACCAGCCAGCAATCGGCGCGTTGCGTCCGCCACCGTGATGGGTGGTGTGTCGCATTCTTCTTCTCCGCAAGTCCCTCAGCGATAAGGCGTAGGGACTTGCGGCAAAGAAGAATGCTGGTTGGTTAGTGGCTGGTTTAATGCGCCGATTGGTGGCTGGTTTTAACCTGCCAAATGACACTGGCAGGGCGGCGAGGCTGTGGTAGAGGGCGATTTCCAGGACTTCCGTGCTGCG
>JBBDYI010000039.1:0-48264 GCA_040901705.1 Pirellulales bacterium
AACGACCAGACCCCGGAGCCGCCACCTTCTATACAACTTTCAACTGCGGATGGGGCAGTATCTTGTTACGGCGACGCCGCTGCGTTTGGCGGTGGGGTTTCTTGCGTGCAAACAGGTGCGAACTGTGCCGCTGGGCGGCGACTTCGATGGCACGATTGTGGGCACTTTTTCGAGAAGGTCGGCACCATAGTCGGTACCCTGCACCGCCTGCCCGCTTCGCCTCTTTACGCCGTCCGAAAGAAGCATGGCACGATATATGCCTCCTCCGACACCGCCAGACAATACCTCGATCCAACCCAGAATTCTTCCTGCCTGCCATTCTATTTGCTATCAGGAGACGATAAACGCTGGCAGGAAGATGTATCGTACGTGGCGAGCATGTCTCAAATCGCGCGGCCGAGTGGACAGAGCGTGCTCTTACGCGCATACCGCGACAACTGCGAAGGGCCGGCGAACACCGCCGCGATCGCTACATTAAGGCACGGAGGATCGGTAGCCACGGTCGGCGCGGGATACGTTCCGGGCGCCGGCCTGGTGGCGGCCACGTTCCGCGATGCGGCAACGATTCAAGCTGGAGGAACAGGCGACGACGATTATCATTTTAATTTATTGATGTCCGCGTTATGAATGGTGCCGGCGTGCTCGCGTCGGCTCATGTATGGCGGCCTCCCGATGGTCGACCCTGGGCATTCGCAGTGCAGGCGTCAATAGACGTGCGAGAGCAGTCCGGAAGAGCCGGACAACAACTGACCAGCAACAGCAGTTTGGTCGGGATCGGGCTAGTGTGGGAGAACAAAATGTCGGTCATGCGTTTTGACGAGGCGACGTCCGACTGGGTGGTGTTCGCCCCGTCGCGGCGGTTGCGACCGCACGCCAACGCAGCGCTGCAAAGTCGGCCGAGCGAGTCAGCGAGTTTGGCGAGTTGCCCGTTTTGCCCCGGCAACGAAGCCTTCACACCGCCCGAGATCTACGCCGTTCGCGATTCGGGCGCATGGCGCGTCCGCGTCGTGCCCAACAAATTCCCGGCACTGACGATCGAGGACACTCCACACCGCCGGCATGACGATCAGGCTTTTCAATTCATGGGCGGATGCGGCGCGCACGAAGTCATTATCGAGTCGCCCGATCATTCGCTATTCCTCGGGCAACAGCCCATCGAACAAGTCGTGCTTCTGTTGCGAACGCTCCAGCAACGCTATCGCGATCTCATGCGTGACAGCCGGTTCCAGACCGTGGTGATTTTCAAGAACCACGGCGCCGAGGCCGGAACCTCGCTGGCCCATCCGCACTGGCAATTGCTGGCCACACCGGTCGTCCCGCGTTTGCTGCGGATGAAACACTTCGAGGCCAGCGAATTCTACGACCGCACCGGCCAGTGCTTGTACTGCGACATCGTGCGCCGTGAGTTGGAGGCGAAATCGCGAGTCCTCGCGCAAAACGAGCACTACGTGGCGTTTTTGCCTTTTGCAGGCCACGCGCCATTCGAGACCTGGATCGCGCCTCGGCTGCACCAGGCGTCGTTTCAGTTGGTTCCTGCGGAACACTTTACGTGTCTGGCCGCGATCCTGAAATCCGTGCTGCTCAAGTTGCACACGGCTTTGGGCAATCCGGCTTTCAATCTGACGATCGACGACGTGCCGCGGGGCGACGAAGGCAAGGAATACTTTCTCTGGCACATGCGGATCTTGCCGAGGCTGACCACGCCAGCCGGATTCGAGTTGGGAAGCGGTATGTCGATCAATACGGTGCTTCCCGAGGACGCGGCGAAGTTCCTGTCCGAAGCCTCCACCGTCGAAGAGGTTGGCTGAACGCATCGATAACTCAAACGGAGACTCAAGATGAAAACCACGGACATCCTGAACATCGCGGGCGTCGCGTACAAGCTTTACCCCCACGAAGAGACGTTCGACGCGCAGCATCTGGCCGCGGCGCTGCGTGTGCCGGGCCATAACGTGGGCAAGACCGTCTTGCTACGAGCCGACAGCGGCTTCGCTCACATCGTCGCGGTACTACCGGCCACGCGAACGCTGGACCTGCGGCGCGTTAGCGACGCCCTCGGCGGCGCCGACGTTCAATTGGCCACGGAAGTCGAAATCGCGGAACATTGCCCCGATTTCGAATTCGGACTTCTGCCGCCATTTGGCGGGAAATTCGGCATGAAGACGATCGTCGACGCATCGCTGGCCCAGCATGAGGACATCTTCTTCCAGGGGAATTCGCATACCGAGGCGATTCGCATGCGGTATAGCGATTTCGCGCAAATCGAGCATCCGCTGGTCGTCGACATCGTCAGCGCTGTGCCGGAAGAGTCGTAGCCTCCCGTCGCCGAACCGAACGTGGTCGCGACGTGGAATGGTGGTGGAATTGAGGGTGGTCATCGCAGGGTGGCTTCGGATTCCGTTTGGCACAATTTGGTAACTTCATCATGTTTTGTTTCGCCTACGACGGCTCGATCAATGGCGACTGGGTGAGTCATTACGCTGTTCAGTTGGCGTCCGCGCACCAAGAACGCAAGTTAAACGCCGTCCATGTCCGCGACGGGCTGATTAGCGGGCCGGAACTCGATGCAAAGCTGCAGAGACTTCGCGCGGAATGTGAACGAGTCGGCGTCGAACTCGTTCCGCACATGCTGGTACCAGACGGCACCGTCTTGCAGGACATTCTCTCGGTGATTCCGGAAGGGCCGGAACACTTCCTGGTGTGCGGCACCCGTGTACGTGAACGGAAGCGCGGCTTTCTGACGGGCACGACTTCCGAACGGCTGCTTCGCTCGCAGCACTGCAATGTGCTCGCCGTGCGCGTTGTCCAACCTGGCCTGCTGGGATTGCCGCGTCGCCTGCTGCTACCGGTCGCGGGGCACTCACGTGGCTTCCGTTCGGGTTGGCCGTTCTTGCGGTTATTCAGCTCGCAAGTCTCGCATCTGCACATCCTACTTGTCGTGCGCGTTGGCGGCTGGCGCTTTCGTCGGATGTCCCATGATTCAATCGAGCGTCGGCGGCTGACGGGCCGGGAGTATTGTGAGCGCGTCGAACATGAAATCGGCGAGCAACTCGGCGTGGGCTCCAAGGTTATGGATGCGCAGGTCGTCGTCTCGGACGACGTCCCCAAGGAAATCGTCATCGCGGCCAACAAGACGAAGTCACGATTGATTTACATGGGGGCGTCGGAGCGGAACTTTACCGAGCGGTTCTTTCACGGCAATCCAATCGAGCAGGTATTGCGCGACGCCACCTGTGACGTAGCCATCTATCGAGGTGTCGAATAATGGCTACCTCGGGCCAGATCCATGAAATTGTCGAAGGCGATGTATTCGGTGTCCTGCGGAGCCGCCCGGAAGGACTGACGGATCTCGAAGTGGAGGTGCGGCGCCGCGAGGTCGGCCCCAATCGCTTGCAGCCACCGTCGCGATTGCGATGGGTAAACAGGCTGATCAAGCAGTTCGTTAACTTCTTCAGCATTCTGCTCGACATTGCCGCGGCCGTTGGCTTCATTGCCGACTCGATTCAACCGGGCGAAGGAATGGGCTTGCTGGGCTGGGCGCTGTTGGGCGTGTCGGTGCTGAATGCGCTGTTCGCGTTCGCTCAGGAAATGCGGGCCGAACGGGCAATGGAGGAGTTGCGGAAGTTCCTGCCGCATAAGGTGCGCGTGCGACGCGGCGGTTCGGAGCAAGAAGTGTTGGCGGACGACCTTGTGCCCGGCGATGTCTTGCTGATCGGTGAGGGAGACCGCATTGCCGCCGACGCCCGTCTGCTTGAGACGGAAGACTTGCTGGTCAACAACGCGCCCCTGACCGGCGAGTCCCGTTCACAGCCACTGGGAACCGGTGCCGCCCAGGGCCGGCTGATCGAAAGCCGAAACATCGCCTTCGCCGGCTGCTGTGTGCTCCGCGGCAACGGCACGGCCGTTGTGTTCGCGACCGGCTACCGTACGGAGTTCGGCAAGATCGCGGCCCTCTCGCGCGACGTGCGCCGGCCGCTGTCTCCACTGCAGCGAGAAATCAATCGCATGGTCCGTGTGTTGACAGTGATCGCGGTGGCGATGGGAGTTTTATTCTTCGCGTATGGCGTCGTGATCGGTCGTTCGCTGTGGATCAGCGTCGTCTTCATGCTTGGAATCATCGTGGCGAACGTGCCCGAAGGGCTGTTGCCGACGTTTACGCTGGCTTTGTCGATGGCCAGCTTGCGGATGGCCAAGAAACAGGTGCTGGTCAAAAACCTGGAAGCGGTCGAATCGCTCGGCGCGGTCCACGTGATATGTACCGACAAGACAGGAACGCTGACCCGAAACGAACTGGCGATTGCGGCGATTGTGGAACCTTCACGCGGCGACACGATTTCCGATCCCTCGGCATTGCAGGTGTTTCTTAGAGCAGCACTCATCGCTTCGGAAGTGCGGGAGCCCAGTCTGCTCGCTCCGCGAGCGGAAACGCCGGCTCACGGCGATGCCCGACCACACTGGTTGGGCGATCCCTTGGATGTCGCCGTCGCCGATCATTACGGCAAGCTGTTCGGCTCGCCCGCAGAGATCATTGCAATGACGCGCCGCCACTTTCCGTTCGACCTGGCCAAGCGGCGGGAAGCGGGAGTGTTTGCCAGCGGCGAGCACGTTTTATTCGCGGTCAAAGGGGCCTGGGAATCGGTGCGGCCATTCATCGGCCAACTCAAGACACCGGACAACCCGCTGACGCCGATCAACGACGAAGCGTTAGCCGTTTGCGACGAAATCGTACACCGCATATCGGCCCAAGGGCAGCGTGTGATCGCGGTTGCCTCGCGGTGCTTGGACGGATTGCCCGATCCCAAAACGTCGGAGGATTTGCTGGAACGCGGACTGGTGCTTTTTGGCTTTCTCGGGTTCGACGATCCAATTCGCGAGGAAGTCCCCCCAGCGGTAGCTCGCTGCCGCGCGGCCGGCATTCGCGTGTTGCTAATTACTGGCGATCACCCGGACACCGCCGAAGCCGTGGCGCGCAAATGCCAGATCCTGGCGGCCGACGAACCCACCGAGAAGAGGATCCTCGTGGGCACGGAATTGGAAGCCCTGCGCGAACGGCAATTGGTCGAGCGGCTGCGCGAGGGCGCGGCCGTATTTGCCCGTACGACACCGGAACAGAAGATGAAGATCGTCACGGCGCTGAAACGGCTCGGGCACGTCGTCGGCATGACCGGTGACGGCGTGAACGACACACCGGCGCTCAAGGCGGCTGATGTCGGTATTGCAATGGGAGCGAGCGGGACCGACGTGGCAAGAGAGGCGGCTGACATCGTGCTGCTCGACGACAACTTCGCCTCGATTGCGGCGGGCATTGAAGAAGGACGAGCCGTGTTCGCCAATATGCAAAAGTTCACGACCTACGTGTTGGCCAGCAACATTCCGGAAATCGTGCCGTTCCTGCTTTATGTCGTGTTCCCCGTCCCGCTGGCGCTGACGGTGATCCAGATTCTTTCGATCGACCTGGGCACCGACCTGCTGCCAGCCATTGGGCTCGGCCAGGAACCGCCCGAACGCGACACGATGGATCGCCCGCCGCAGCGACTCGACCAACGTCTGCTTTCCCTTCGGCTGATGGCGACTTCGTATTTGTTCCTGGGCATGATCCAGGCCGTCTTCTCACTATCCTTGTTCTTCCTGGTGTTGCACCAGGGCGGATGGCACTGGGGGCAGGAACTGGCCGAAAACGATTCGCTCTACCGTTCAGCAACCGGCATTACGTTGGCAACCATCATCCTGATGCAAATCGGCAACGTTGTCGGCCGCCGGTCGCTGCGAGGCAGTGGGCTTGATCGAGGATTGTTTAACAACCGCATCCTGCTGTTGGGTGTGGCGGCAGAAGCAATCTTCTCGTGGGCGATTCTCTACTTCCCGCCCGTCCAGGAATTTCTGCGAACGGGTCCCGTCGCTTGGCGCGTCTATGCCCTCGCATGGCTCGGTATTCCGCTGCTTTTCGTGCTGGACTATGGACGCAAGGCAGCCGTTGCACGCTGGCACGAGAATTAGCCGGCAGCATACGATCCACTTCTGGCCCATGTATTCAAATGCAATTCGCGTCTATCCACGTCCATTTCAAAACTCTCGTCGGCGATTCGCCATTCCGTCATTTGCGAGGGCCGATTACGATGTTCGGGTATCTATCCATCGCGAAGGGGATCATCCGAATCGGCTGGCCGGCAGTTCGAAATGGGCGGGCCTCATGCACGGGAAGCGAGCCAAGCTGCGAGACAGGTTGTCTACAAGCCGTGTTCCATTCTGTCGCGGGCCGCGCGGCCTTGGGTAGTTAACACGGAAGCGAGCAACGAGAAACTCCGAGTGAGGTCTCGGTTTATTGTGTCAGCAGACCACGGATGACGATGCGCGCAACACGAATCACCCGTTTTCGAGCACCCACTGAACGGCCTGGCGGCTCAATTCGGCGGCGTTTTTCGCGCCCAGCTTGCGTTTGATATTCTCGCGGTGCGTGTCGATGGTGTGCGTGCTGAGGTGAAGTGTGTTGGCAATCACACCGCTGGTCAGTCCCTCGCCGATCATGCGGAGGATTTCCAACTCGCGGTCCGAAAGGTGCTCAACCGGTGACTTCGTTTTGTCCGCGCTGCCGAGCGCCTGACTGACGAGCCGCGCGGCGATCACCGGGCTGACATACCGTTCTCCGGCCAGCACCGCGCGGATCGCTTCGAGCAGCTTGGCGTTCGATTCCTGCTTGTTCAGGTAGCCCTGCGCGCCGGCCCGCAAGGCGCGCTCGGCATAGAGCGACTCTTGGTAACCGGAGACCACCAGCATTTTGACGGCCGGATGGCGCGACTTGACTTGCTTGATCACGTCGATGCCGTGCCCGCTCTTCAGAGAAATGTCGACGATGACCAGGTCGGGGGCGGTTTCTTTCACCATGGCGATCGCTTCCTCCTCCGTCGCCGCCTCGCCCACCACTTGCAGATCCTGCTGCGTCGAAATGCGCAGCGCCAACCCTTCGCGAACCAGCGGGTGATCGTCGACGATCAGAATCTTCGCAGGCGTTCGGCAATTCATCACGATCGGCTACCTCGGTAGTGGAACCGTGCAAGTTATCGACGTGCCGCCCTCGGGTCGGCGCATGATGCGGAGCGTGCCGCCGATCATGCCGGCCCGATAATTCATGATTTCCAAGCCGAAACCGTGGGTTGTTCTCGAAAGATTCCGCCGGCCCACGGAGACGCTGTCGAATCCGACGCCATTGTCGCTCACGTCAAGCACGATCTCGTCCTTTGCCTGCTTGAGCGAAATGGCGATCCGGTCGGCTCGGCTGTGTCGCAAGGCGTTATTCACGGCTTCCTGGGCAATGCGATACAGATAGGTCGCCGTGGTATTATTGAACACGGTGACGACGGCGGGACACTCGAAGCGGCAAGCAACGGTTTGCTGTGCGTCCGTCTTGGCAGCCAGCTCTTCGAGCGCGGACCTCAGCCCCTCGGCGGCGACTTGGACCGGCAGAATGCCGTGCGAAAGTTGCTGAACGTGGCGATTCGCCTCGCCCAGCCCCGCCGACAGCCTGCCTGCCGTCAGGCGCAGTCGCGCCAACGCGGCCTCGTCGACGAGCCAATGCCCGCTTTGATCGATCGCTTTTTTCGGCGCACGATCGAGGAGTTCGGCCAATGTGCCGGCGAACAAGGCGAGGCCGGTCAGCTCTTGCCCGGTGCCGTCGTGCAACTCCTGTCCAATACGACGTTGCTCGGCGACGGATATCTCCAGCACCTGCCTCTCAAGCTCCTTGCGGAACGAAACATCGCGAATGACGCCGGTGAACAGACCCATATGATCGACCCGGCTGACGGCCAGGTCCGCCGGAAAGGTCGAGCCGTCCTTGCGCAGCGCGGTCACTTCTCGGCCGATGCCGATGATCCGCGCCTCGCCCGTCCGCAAGTAGCGGGAAATGTAACCGTCGTGTTCGTCGTGGTAGGGTCGCGGCATGAGCATGTTCACGTTTCGTCCAACGAGATCGTCCCGCGCGTAGCCGAACATGCACTCCGTGGCCGGATTGGCGTGCGTCACGATGCCGCGCTCGTCGATCGTGATGATCGCATCGGTCGCCGTGTCCAGAATGGCGCGCATCTGCTCTTCGCTGTCGCGAAGCGCCCTTGCGGCACGCTTGCGTTCGCTGATATCGCGATGGATGGACACGAAGTTCGTGCGATGGCCGGCGGCATCCCACAGCGGCGTGATGAACAGTTCGGCGTCGTAAGGCGTGCCGTCTTTGCGATAATTCACCAGCTCGATTACGCAGGAACGGTTCTCCGCCAACTCCCGCCGCATTTGTTCCGTCGCCTCGCGGCTGGTCTGGTCCCCTTGGAGCACACGCGGCGTCTGGCCGAGCAGCTCGTCGAACGTATAGCCGGTGATCCGGCACAGGGCCTCGTTGACGAACAGAATATTCGGCCCCGGCCAATCCAAATCGTCGTCGGTGATCATTACGCCTTCGCCGAGATGCGAGATCGCTTCGGCCAGCAGCGAGATTTCATGCGTGCGCTGGCCGACGCGCCGATCCAGTTCCGCGTTGAGTCGGTTGAGCGCCGTCTCCGCTTCCTTGCGATCGGTGATGTCGCGGAGCAAGCCGTCGTAGGCGATCAGGCGGCCCCGGTCGTCGTGTTGGGACGACGTCGTGTTCAGCACCCACCGCATCGCCCCGTCCTTGCGGCAAATGCGGTGTTCGATCGGCGGGGCGTCCTCGCCCGACAGAATGCGGGTCGCTCGTTGCTCGACGACGAGGCGATCTTCGGGCGGGACCATCGCGATCCACAGCAGCGGGTTGGCGGCGAATTCCCGCGGAGTATAGCCGGTCACCGCTTCGCAATTCGCGCCGTGGATCGTTTCCGCGGCCCGCCCATGCTCGACTCGCACGCGATAGATGTAATCGGTAACGGCTTCGGTCAATCGCCGGTATCGTTGTTCGCTTTCTTCAAGTTGCCGCCGCACGCGTCTGGCGTCGGTGATGTCGACGAGCGCCATTCGGCAGCGGCGCTCGTGTTCGGCTGCGAACGCGATGCTTTCCAGCCGCACGGCCACGGGGGTGCCGTCGGCCTTGTGCATCTCGACATCGCATGTCTGTTTCGTTTCGCTGGAAGAGACCGCTTGGAGGTGCAAATAACAGGCGTCCTGAGACGCGCGGTCCGCAAAGCTCGCAAGATTCTTCGCCAGCAGCGCATGACGTTCGACGCCCAGCATCGCGGCGGCCGTCAGGTTGGCTTCGACGATCTTGCCGTCCTTGTTCAGCGTCACGTACCCGACGGGGGCGAACTCATACAGATCGGCATAGCGATCGCGCGTGTGGGCAAGCTCAACCTGGGCCTGGCGAAGCTCTTCGTTCTGAATCTCCAGTTCCATCTGATAGACGTTCAACTCCTGCACGAGCGCTTGCACGTCCTGAGTCGGCAAGGTCGGGCGATCCGCCGGCCTGGCGCGCAGCAACTGCTCGGCGCGATGGCGCAGTGCGGTCGCTCGCTGAAACCCGTCGTCGTTTTGCTTGTCGTGCATAAGGGCCTTCTGTGCAACGCAAGTCATCGTCACGTTAGCAACCGATGTCGTCTCTGCAGTATGTGCTCGTCGAAACCTCCAAGACCAACAGAATCCGTTCGGGCCCGCCCGCCGTTTGCTGCAAGCGCCGCGCGTTGAGAAGAATGACGCGGCGGCCGAGTTTGGGAATTTCGACCTCGACTTGGTAATCCTCGAATTCCGCATTCTTGGGCAGGATTTCTTCCAACAGCTCGCGGAGCCGCGGGATGTCCCATTGGCCGACGCCGAGCTCGTAATTCATTTCCCCTTCCGTCTGCTTCGCGCTGGTCTGGAACGCGCGATAGAAGGAGCGATTCGCGGAAACCACGCGCAAATCGCCATCGAGCACGAGGAGCGGCTCGCGGATGGTATCGACGATGCCCTCGAAATAGGACAGCGCATTCTAGCACGCGGGGCCGCGACAATACGAGGTTAGCTGCACCGCCTCGGTCCGAAATTCCGGCATGGCGGAATCCACCATGCCGGAATGGTTGATCTCTCGATTTTGGTTATCCGGGCGGCGCACCAGAATGTCTGTTGCCGGCCCAGAAGCGTAGGAAGCGTAGGTTTACGCGACGGACAACTTGATCGCCGGGGCTACGGTCGATGTGGTCGAGCGAAAGCGCGAAGGGCGCCTGAAGCGATGGCCGTCAAAAGGAATGAGGACGACATGTTTCAAGAACGCGAAAGCAGCGTCCTGTGGCACTGGCTGCTGAGAAAGAGAAGACCCGTTTGCGTGAAATGTCGGGAAGTGCGGCAATCGCCGCAAACCTGATTTCGCGGTTGCGTTGTGCCAGATAAGGGCAGTTGCGAGTTACCAAGGAGAAACTTGCCATGCGTTTAATGACGACGTCTGTTCAAGACCGCGGGACCGTTGCCGAGTCGTGCAGTGTTTTCTCGGCAGAGTCCGAACTGCGCGAGGCGCTCGACAAGGCGACGATCGCCGACTTGAGCGCGGAAACAATCGACGAGATGACGCGCGACGAACTCGTACGCGTGATTATTTCCGCGGATGTGCCCGTTCTCCGTCACGCCGATGTTCAACAACATCTCCCGTTCTTCGACCGGGACACGCTCACACAGCTGGCGCATCTCGCCCAGCAGTGTTGCCAAAACCAAGGACATGGATCCGCCGTGTGACGGATCGCATTCAGTCATTTGTTGTCGATCGAGCAAAGGAGTGTCCCATGACGACCGCTTTATCCACCCGAGTTTCCAAAGCCCTGAGCCCTCTGTTTCGACGCGATCCGTTCGCGAACCTTCAGCGCGAGATGGACGATCTGATGAGCCGCTTCAAGACCGACTGGAACGGCGACTTGGGATCGGAATGAAAACACCGGTTTACGTTTTGCGAAGCGTGGCGGGGCATGCATTCGGGCGAACAATTCCAGAGCAATACGGTGACGGACGAGCCGCACGGTACGGTCGCTCCGGCCATGCGGTAGCGCTACAGGTCATCCACAACGAGCAACTTCCCGCGGTCCCGATTTCCGGGCCAGGCCGCGCGATTGTGGCGGACCTCTTTGTCCACAATGCCGCCATCAATTGGATGGGATTTCTTATCTGTCTGGTGATCGCGTATGGCGGTGCGTCGGTCTAGGTCACAGGCCGGAGGGAAAAGAACGATCTTGGCGTTCCCCAACTCCTGCCCCACAAACCCCGACCCCTGCCCAAGTCCTCGGGGTGTGCCGGATGTTGCACGCGACCCTGCGAAGGTCGAGGTCCAGGTTCGACTCCTGGCGAGGACGCTGGCGACAACTCTGAAACGTATTCGCGCCAACAAACGCGTCGCTGGACGTTCAAAATAGATTTCGACGAACCGCCCGAAACGGACCGCAATCGAATCGCCGTCACTTGACGTGAACGACTCGATAATCTGTTGATGACGCGCCAGCGGTCAGCCGGCGTACGACCGTGCTGGTCCGAAGCCTGTGGCGCCTAGGCAAAAGGCAATCCGTTCGCTGGGCTTCTAGAAATCGTTTGACGATTTCGTTGGCAACCGACTAAGCTAAGACCAATTGCTAGATTGGGGGTAGGTATTCGAGTGATCCTGGCAAACGGCGCGGGCATGAAGAACAGCACTCGCGGACTTACAAGTGCAAGAAGCTACCGGCATGGCGCGGGCTGCTGGTCGCTAAGCCATTGCCGACGACTCGTCCTCGAGCGGCTCGAGTGTCGAGCACTCTTGGCGGTTTCCCTTGCGGAGGGCATGGCCGATTACTCGCTCGCCGCCGGCCTAACGGCGATGGGCAACGGTGGTTCCGCCATTGAAGCGTCCTCGGTTAGCGCCGTAGTGAATTCACTTAACTCCGCGCCCTTTGCAGCCTCGGATGAGTACGAACTCGTCGAAAATGAGACACTCGTCGCGCCTGGTCAATCAAGGAACACTCCGCAATATCGCGAAACGATCGTGCAACATGCGCCGGTCGCATTTTGGCGGTTGGGCGAAGCCATCGGGCCAACCGCGATGGACCTTGTGTCGAATCATCACGGCCAGTATCTGGGAGACGTGGCACTCGTTCAACCGGGCGCACTTGCCGGCGACGTCGACACCGCGGCGCGGTTCGATGGCACCGGCGACTCCGTTCTCGTCGCGGACGCGGAGGGGCTGCGCCCTTCCGGCGCGCTGAGCGTTGAAGCCTGGATCTACGCGGACAGCGGATCCCCGTCTTACGCTTCGCCGATCATGAAGACGACGAGCAGCGCGTGGACCGATGGATACGGGTTGTTTTACCAGTCCGGCGCGATTCGCTTCTTCGTCAATCATTGGTCCTCAAGCCGCGTGTCGGCGTCAATCTCGCCAAACCAGTGGCATCATGTCGTCGGCACGTTCGATGCGGGAACGCTGCGGATTTACGTCAATGGCGTCCTCGGAGAAACAGCATCGGTTGGCTCCACCATCCAGCACTCGACCAACGTGTTGCGGATCGGCGAAGGCGAAGGCGGATACAGTTGGATGGGAGCCATCGACGAGGTCGCGGTTTACGATCGGGCGCTGACGGAATCCGAGATCGCTTCGCATCATGCCGCCGGGTCGCAGTCTTCGGTCCGCATTGTCGATGCCGACAAGGCATTAGACGCACCGACTGACGTGGGCCAAATGTGGTACTCGCCGGACTTCCAAACGCTGACGATGGTCAACGCGACTGGCGTGCAAGCCATTTTGTTGGATGCCGAACACGGGACGGTGTTTGACAGTCTTCAGGCGGAGGCGCGTTTCGCTGACGTTGCTTTGTCGCCCGACAGCCGCTACTTGTTCTTTCTCGACATAACCAACGCGCAATCCGGCACGACCGGTTGGATTCGCCGCTACGATCTCGCCACCCGCACATCGCACCGCCAGCCCGTAGACGCGGCGGCCCTGGGAATTGCGGCCGTCGATGGGAACACGATTGCGATGATTGCCGACGCCGCGCAGCCGGCTGCCGCGTTGTATCGGTTCGATGCCGCCAGCGACGGGGCGATTGTCGAGCTCGATCATGCGGACCTTGGGCTTACTTCCTCCGCCAATCTGGCAATTCGCTACGACGCGGCATCGAACCGTGTCTATGCTCTGGCCGCTGGCGACGAAATCGCGATCGCGCATTGGCAAGTGGCGGGGAATGTCTTCGCCAATGAGTCGCGCGTGACGCATTCGATTGCCGGCGATGGTCCTATTCTGCTATCCGCAGGCGGCGAACACCTATACGTGGGCGTTTTACAGTTCACAACGGCCGATTTGTCGAGTGCACCGCGCGTGTTCCCTTCGATCGTTTTGGCTGCGGACGCGAGAGCGGCATACTCCTCGTCGGGCATTTATGGCACGCAGTCAACCGCCCGTTGGGGTCAACTTGCGCAGGGCAGCGGCGTCGTCGCCTTGGATGCCGCGGACCGGCAATTGTGGACATACCATTCGGCAAAAGTCTATCGCCATGCAATCCCCGTCGGTGAAGGTCCATTGGCGAACGACGATGATCCCGATGGAGATTCGTTGATCATCGAGATTGTCGAACCGCCCGCGCATGGCAGTGTCCGGGTCACCGACGACGGCGGCTTTCGCTATACGCCTAACTCGGGCTTCGTTGGGACCGACCAGTTTGCGTATCGGGCAAGCGACGGCACGGCGAATTCCGAGTCGGCAAATGTCGCACTGCACGTCAAGCCCCTCGTGCCCACGGCCGCAGGCGACGACTACGTGCTGGCCGCATCCGCCGAATCAGAGGTTGCCGCCGGCGAAGGCATTCTCGCCAACGACAGCGATCCGCACGGCAGGCCGCTCGCGACAATGCTCATCGCCGGGCCGTCGCATGGCGCCTTGACGCTCGCGGCCGATGGGGCGTTTCGCTATCAGCCGAACGACGGCTTTGTCGGTGTCGATTCATTTACCTATCGAGCGGCGAGCGCATCCGGAGCGTCGAAAGCTGCAACCGTGCTGCTCAGCGTTACCGAACCTAACGTTCCGCCGGTGGCCGTCGATGACCACTATTCGCTCGAACAAGGCACGACGCTCGTCGTCGATCACCCCGGGTCGCGGTTCGCAGTCTACGCAGACGCGGTCCGGGCCGACAATCCGATCGGATATTGGCGACTCGGCGAAACCACAGGCGATGTCGCCGCTGACGAAACCGAAGGGCACCCTGGCCAGTACACCGGCAATATCCTCCGCGGCCAGAGCGGAGCATTAGCGGCGGATGCCAACACGTCGATAACGCTCGACGGCTCCGGCGGCGTGATCCTCGTGCCGCACGACGCGGCATTCGACACTACGGAACTGACCGTCGAAGCGTGGATCCGTCCACAGACGGGCATCGGCCTGTACGACGCCGTGGTGACCAAGACAACGAGCAGCGCGTGGACCGATGGATACGGGCTTTACGCTTCGTCCAGCGGGAACATCGTGTTCTTTGTCAACGACTATTCATCGAAGTCGATCAGCGTGCCTGTGCCGCGCGACGAGTGGCAACATATCGTCGGCACGTTTGATGGCGGCACATTGCGGCTCTATCGCAACGGCGTTCTGGCGGCATCGCGCGGCTTGAGCGAATCAATCGTCCACAGCATCGCTGCCTTACGCATCGGGCAAGGCGAAGCGAGTTCCAGCTATACGTGGACCGGCGGGCTCGACGAAGTTGCGATTTACGGCCATGCGTTATCCGCCGCCGCAATTGAGGATCACTATAACGCCGCCATCGGCGCGATAGGCGGGGCTGGCGCACCAAGCGGGCCGGCGTCGCCCTCGCCCGGCCAGTCGTTCGGCGTACTCAACAACGATATCGACGATGACTCAGAACGATTGTCCGCCACGCTCGTTAGTGGTCCGGCACATGGCGACTTGACGCTGAACGTGAACGGCACGTTTCGCTACACGCCGTACCCGCAGTTCTTTGGCGAGGAATCGTTCACGTATCGCGCAAGCGACGGGTTGAGCGACAGCAACATTGCGACGGTAACGCTCGACGTGGTTCGTGCTCCGACGCCGCCCTCGGCCACGGCGGACGCCTATGCGACGAGCGAAGACGCGCCGCTGTCCGTCTTGGCCACCGCGGGCGTGCTGAGCAACGACGTCGACCCAGACGGTAAGCGGTTGTCGGCACTCCTGGTCGAACCGCCGACGCACGGCAAACTCGTGATGTTGCCCAGCGGCGCCTTTCGCTACACGCCGGCGGCGAACTATTTTGGTTCGGATTCGTTCACGTATCGCGCGGACAATGGCGAACTTCAGTCATCGTCGGTCGTCGTGTCGCTGTTGATCGCGGAAGTGAATGATCCGCCGGCTACTGTGGCGAATGTCTATGCAACGGCCGTGAATTCTGCCCTCGCGGCCGCAAATGACGCGATGCCGCCGCCAGACTTGATCGTAGCCGACTCCCTTGCGGACTATTCCGGAACGCAGGGCCAAAACGGCTGGTACTACGGCTACTTCAATCGCTCGACCGACGCCGATGGTCAGTACGAGACTTCGGAGTTCGTCGCCTTTCCGAATTCAGGCGGTCCGTGGAGTGCAACCAACTACTACAATGCATCCAGCGCGACCTGGAATTGGTTCAACGGCAATCCGCCGTGGACGAATTTCAATTTCGAGCGAATGCACCCCAATGGCACGAACACCGGTCCCGAACATTGGGCCATTCGCCGCTGGATGAGCGACGTCAGCGGCCCGGTCGTGCTGGCTGGTGAAATCGCCAAGAGCGACTCTGGCATCGGCGGGGACGGGATTCGCGGGACGATCTTCGTCGACGGTGCGCCGGTTTTCGCCGTCAACATCGCCGGAACAAACCGCGTAGGCGAATCGTTCGAGATTCCGCTGACGCTCGCTGTCGGCACGATCGTCGACTTTGTCGTCGCGCCCAATGGTAGCGATTCGCTCGATAGCACGCGCTTCGTGGCGCGCATAACGCGCGGAGAAGCCTTGCCGACAGCCACGACAATTCTGCCCCGCGGCGTGACGTGGAAGTATCGCGACAACTTACCCAACGGCGTGGCGTATCCGGTCGATGCCGAAGGCCACCGCTGGTCGGACGCCGACTACGACGATGCCGCGTGGCCCGCGGGCCACGCGATTCTCGGCTACGACACGATCGATGCCGGGCCAATTGCCACGCTTATCGACTATGGAGGTAACCCGACGAACAAGTATCGAACCGCGTTGTTTCGTCGCAGCTTTGCGGTCGAGGACGCACGACGCATCGGCGTGCTACTCGTCGAAGGCCTGTTCGACGACGGCGCTGCGATTTACATCAATGGTCGCGAGGTGCTCCGGTACAACCTTCCGGGCGCGGCCGGAGACGGCGCCCTCACCACGAACACGCTTGCCACAGGCGCCGGCTCCGAGGCGACCTATGTGAAATCGCTCGTTAACCTCGCCAGCTTTGACGATCTGCTAGTCGATGGCGAGAATACGATCGCCGTCGAAATTCATCAAATGAGGCCCGACAGTTCCGATCTGGGATTCGACTTGGAGTTGTCGGCAATCGAGTTGCCTGCCGGTTCGAACGCCGGCGTGTTAGCCAACGACACCGACGTTGAGGGCAACTCGCTGACTGCGTCTCTGATCGCGGGTCCATATCACGGCATGCTCGTTTTTGCCGCCGATGGAACGTTTACGTACACACCGGACTCTGGCTTCAAGGGTGTCGATCAATTCACGTATCGAGCAAGCGATGGCAGCGAGGATTCCGCCGCGACTCTCGTGACCATCAATGTAGGCGAGGCAAACGCAGCGCCAATCGCAGCTGACGACCGATACGTCGCTCGCAGCGGCACCGCCTTAACGGTTGCTACGGAGCGGGGTGTGTTCGCCAACGATTTCGACGTCAACGGCGATCGGCTGACGGCGTCGGTATTCGCGCCGCCGACCAGGGGCACGCTAACCCTCGCGGCCGACGGCAGCTTTGTTTACACGCCGCAAGGCAGTTTCATTGGGCTCGATTCGTTCGCCTATCGCGTCGCGGACGACAGCGGAGCGCTCGGCTTTGCGACGGCGATGATCCACATCGTGCCGCAACTCGATCCGATTAACGGCATTCCCTTGGCAGGCGAAGATTCGTTTGCGACAACCGCGACCAGGGTACTTTTCGTCGCCTCGCCAGGCGTACTCGCCAACGATCACGATCCGGAACGCCGCTCGATTTTCGCGATCGTCGATCGCGCACCGTGGCACGGCCCGCTCAGCTTCGCGTCGGACGGAAGTTTCACTTACACGCCACTTCCCGGCTTTACGGGGACAGACACATTTACCTATCGCGCGACTGACGGAAACAGCTTTTCCGCGCCCGCCACCGTTGTGATCAATGTCTCGGCCGCGACGCCGGTCGGTGGACTACCGGCCCCTGGGTTGCCCAACTTGACGCTTTCCAGTTCGATATCGCCGGAAAGCACTCAGAAGTCCGGTTCCCTCGATACGCCGTTTTCGCCCGGCACACTGCCGATCACGGGGGACTTCAACGGCGACGGGCGTGTCGATCGAACCGACCTCGCCATCGTCGTTGCGGCATACGGCGTGACGTCCGGGTCTCCAGCATATCGTGCCATTGTGGACATGGATGGCGACGGTCGCGTCTCGTTGGCGGACGCAATTGCCCTGCGGAATCGCATGTTCGGTTCGTCGCAGCGGGCCTCGTCGAGCGCGTTGTTGCGACGTGCGAGCAACCGCTTTTTTGATGTGCCGAGCAATATCGACGTGATCGTGGCGGCGACATCACGGCTGCGCCGAGCTACCTTCGTCGAAATGCAAAAGTCGCACGAGTCATTCTTGCGCGTTGCGTCATCCGGTCGGGCACGCCGTGTGATCGCGCCTTCGGTGAGCGATGTCCCGTGTGAGATTGCCGACCGCGTGCTCGCGAGCGATGCTGATCGCATGCGAGCGCTTGCCGCCCGCCGCACTCGCGCTCAAGACGGCGAAGACTAGCCTTTGTCGAAAATGTGCTCTCGGCTCGATGGGGCAGGATCGCGCATGGTGGTGATTCTGCGTCCCGTTCAACGCCACGCAGGGCACTGCAATGTTACGGCATCGACTTGCGGACGAACGACGGGATGTGATCAAAGACGTGTTTCCGCCGCCCAAGAAAATGGGCCGCCCGGAGCGGAATCGGCGCGACATGATCGATGGCATTCCGTGGATTCTGCGAACCGGCGCCCCGTGGCGTAATTTGGCTGAGGATTTTGGACCGTGGAGCGCCGTGTGGGACTTGCTTGACGAATTCAACGCCGACGGCGCGCTCGGCGAGCGCTTTGGCGATCTTGTGGCTGCCGTAACTGCCGTCCAATTCGGCATGCACTTGCCCGACGCCGCGTCGAATACGGGCGTGCCGCTCGTCGCGCGGATTCGGCGGTCTATCGAGCGCATCGTAGTAGCCCGACGTCGAAACGCCGAGCACGTCGCACATCAGGGCGATCGGAAATGAGTCGCGCTTATTCGCGGATCCAGGCGTATTTCACAGCGACTCCTTCGCAAAATGCGCCGTGGCTTGTTTTGGTATTTCTCGTTCGAGTTCGGCCCGCCAAAGTTGCTGGCGGAGCCGCTTGTTCTCGTCGAGCCGCACGCCGCCGGTTGCGGCGCAAACCTGGCAATGCCACGCGCACAGGCTGTTCTCGCTCACGCCAACCGCCGCGGCCGCCGCCTTGAATGTGTCCCGCCCCTCGGCAATCAGCCGCACCGCCTTGCGCTGGAACTCCTCCGAAGACCACCGACGACCAGGCACGCGCGCCGCCGTCGAGATTGCTGCCGACGCCGCCGGATCGGCAACCGCAAACGTGTGCTTCTTGCTCATGGCAAACTCCTTTGCTCTCGCCAGAGTCCGCCAATCCTGAGAGGTTGTGAATGAATGTAGGGTGCTCTGTGAGCACCACAAAGCGTTGTGCCAAGGTGCTCACAGAGCACCCTACAGGTTGCGGTTGGACTTGTTCATGTTCGATTCTTTCACAACCTCTGAGCTGTCGCTCGTGATGAGCAACGAGAGCGAGCGGAAATGTCAAACTCTGCGGGCGGCGTTGACTATAGCCGCCAGCCGGACATTGCTCGATGTTCCGGCCTCGCCGGTCGATCTTATTGTAGGACGCGATCTCAACTTCGAGGACAAGCGCCAGCAGACGATATCCTCCAGGCAAACTCCTCAATACGAGGCCCCGCGATATGCAAGCAACGATTATTGCCGCGGCGTTGCTGCTTGGCGTCGGCCAGGGCGAGACGATCGTCGCCGACGATGCGGCGAGCGCGCCCACGGAGTTTTACGCCGCGGCGCCGCGGCCCTACGCGCCGTCGATCACGGTTTACTATCCGTCGCCGAGTTACGATTGCTACTCGCACCACGGCAATTTGCTGAATTGTTATCCGAGCTTTAGTGAACGGCACTACCGGCGGCCGTACAACTATCGCGTCAAGTTTGATTATCCTTGGCACGAAGACGTGTATCGCAGTTGGCCCGACGCATGTGTTTGCGACGAGGGCGGGCCGCAATTCGCCGCCGAGACGCCTCGCATGTATTCCGGCGCGCGATCGAATGCGGCGTCCAACGCGCCGACGAATGCTATGAGGCTTCGCGACGCTCCGCTTCCGCCGCGGACGCTGCGCTGAATCTACGGGAGCGTCGTCGCGCGACGTTGACGACGCTGTATTGCCAGCAAGTTGGCCGCGCGTTGTCAAGATTCGTGCAGTTGCACATTTCGCATTCGGCGAGGAATGCAATCCCCTGCGTAGCGGCGTTAAAAATCGCATCCGAAAACTTGCTTGACAATTGCGATTTGTTCCGCACAATGGCTCTCGTGTGGTGCTGGTGAATAGCTAAGCCCACGCAAACGATTAGCGACGTCCCTTCGGTGTCTGTCGGCGACTTTTGCCGGCGACGACCATTTCGAGTAAGCTCTTCGGCGATTAGACAGCGTGCGTTATTCTTGCGCTTGCGGTGCGCGCCGAGGTGGCCTCGAAATTGTTCGGTAGGGACGTCGCCGACTCCCAATTAATTCGACATGCGAAGTCGACATGGGGGGCGGTGACTGCAGGATCGACAGTCGGCGGCCATTGGCCGAGGCCCGGATGCCCCTCCCTTGTTTTTTCGTTTCCGCGGCGTCGCACGACGCGGTCGCCGCGATTTGGAATGGCGCGCTCTGGAACGCCGCATGATGGGCGTTCCCGCAAATCTATGGCCGACTGTCTGATCGCGCTGGGGGCAAACCTTGGCGACCGCGCCGCCACGCTCGATGCCGCACTGACGATGATCGCCGACGACCCGCAGACACGGATCGTTGCGCGGAGCGGCTTACGCGAAACCGCGGCTATTGGCGGCCCGGCGGGTCAGCAGCCGTTTCTCAATGCCGCGGCCCGCATCGCGACATCGCGAGATTGTCGGTCCGTGTGGGCGCTTCTGGCGGAGGTCGAACGGCGGCTGGGCCGCGTCCGCGACGTTCGATGGGGGCCGCGGACGGTCGACCTCGACTTGTTGCTCTACGACGACGTCGCCGTGGAAACGCTGGAGCTTGTCGTTCCCCATCCGCGGATGGCGTTTCGTCGCTTCGTGCTGGCTCCGGCGGCGGAAGTTGCGGCCGACATGCGGCATCCGACGATCGGTTGGACCATCGGGCAGTTGCTCGCGCATCTCGACGCGCGGCCGAATTATGTAGCGCTGGCCGGGCCGATCGGCGTTGGCAAATCGCGTTTGGCGGCAAGTCTGGCAGCGAACCCGTCCGACGAAGTCTGGCGGCTCGTGCGCGAACCGGTCCTCGACGAGCGACTGGCGGCGTATTACGGCAATCCGCGCCGCGAAGCTTGGGAAACAGAACGCGAGATTCTGCGGCGTCGCAACGACTTGCTCCACGCCGGCGCATGGCCCGCCGACGATGTCTGGTCGGTCAGCGATTTTTGGTTTGACCAGTCGCTCGCGTTCGCACGGCGCTGGCTCGACGACGCGAGGTTTGCGGAGTTTGCCGCCGAATGGGATGCGGCGGCGGCGAAGGTCGTGCGGCCGAAGTTCGTCGTCTGGCTCGACGCGCCGCCGGAAGTGCTGCTGGAGCGAATTTCCCAGCGGGGGCGGGAATATGAGCAGAAACTCGATGCGGCAACGATTCGCGAAATAGGCGACGCGGTGGCCGAACGACTCGCTCGAGATTATCGCGGGCCGGTTCTTCGGCTGGATGCGACGAGCGACAAGGGCCTTGCCCACGAAGTGCGAGCGGCGGCCGCGGCGATGGCGTGAGACGCGCCTGCCAAACGTGACGTGACGCCGTGGCGCTGAAGCTGCCGCGGCGGCGTGCCATACAAGATGTAAGACGCAATGTTCAACGGCCGATCGGCCGCGACTTTGCGATTGAGTTCTTCGTCGCGGTTTTCGCTTGCGCTGCGATCGGAGCGCCCCGTGCGACGGCGCTGTCCAAAGCAGCCCTGTCACTAACCAAACAGCGCCGGCACCGGTGCCGCCTGCACCAACTCGCGAGGCTGATTGAGATGGTTGTACACCAGCGTCGCCGGATTGATGCCGACGGCGTGGTAGATCGTGGCCAGCAACTCGATCGGATGCACCGGATTCTTGAGCGGAGCGCTGGCGGTCTTGTCGGACTCGCCGTAGATGCTGCCGCGTTTGATACCGGCGCCGGCCACCGCCGCCGTGTAGCAGTAGGGCCAGTGGTCGCGGCCGTCGGCGCTGTTGCCGTTGCCGGACGTGCTCACCCCGCGCTGCGGGCTGCGGCCGAATTCGCCAAGCGCGACGACCAGCGTTTCGTCGAGCAAGCCGCGGTCGTCAAGATCGGCGATCAGGCTGGAAAGGCCGGCGTCGAACATTGGGCCAGACTGCGTGCCCATCCGCTTGGGCAGGTCGGAGTGTTGGTCCCAACTGTGGTTGTCGCTGTTGGCGACCTTGGGCCAAATGACTTCGACGACGCGAGTGCCGGCCTCGACCAGCCGGCGAGCGAGCAGCAGGCTTTGGCCGAACGTGTTGCGGCCGTAGCGGTCGCGCGTAGCGTCGCTTTCCTTCTTCAGGTCGAAGGCGTCGCGGGCGCGGCCGGAGACGATCAGGCTCAGGGCCGTGTCGTAATATTCGTCGAGGTCGTGCTTTTTGACGGCCTTATCGATTTCGGGCATCGTGGCGTTGACCAACTCGCGAAGCTTGGCGCGGCGCTCGAGCCGCTGCGCGGGCACGCGAAGATTAAGATCGTCGATGCTGATCCGATTCATCTTGTCCATGTCCATGTCGTCGCCCGGCGGGAACAAGTAGTACGGATCATAAGCGCGGCCGAGAAAGCCCGCAGTGCCGGACTTGTTGACGACGTTGCTCTCTTGCAGCGGGCGGGGCATCATCACGAACGGCAGCATCGCCTCTTCGGGCGGCTTGAGCCGGACGATCTGCGAGCCGAACGTGGGGAAGTCCTTTGGCGTCGGCGGTTCGAGCTGACCGCTGGGACTGACTTTGTCGGCCGTGTAGCCGGTGTGAATCTGATAAATGGCGGCCGTGTGATTGAACAAACCGTTGGGCGTGTAGCTCATTGAGCGGATGAGCGACAGCTTGTCCGTGACTTGAGCCAACTTCGGCAGCACCTCGGTGAGGTCCATGCCGGGCACTTTACTCTGAATCCGCTTGAAGACGCTCTTGACGTTGTCCGGCACATCGTCCTTGGGATCCCAAAGATCGAGATGACTCGGTCCGCCTTGCAGGTAGACCATGATCACGCTCTTGGCCTTGCCCCAGCCGGGTCCACTGCCGGTGAAAGCGTCGTGCGAAGGATTGGCCAGCGCCGAGCGGTCGCGGCGAACGAGATCGGCCAGGCCGAAGCCGAGCATCGCCGAGCCGCCGACGCGGAGCAGATCGCGACGCGTCATGCCGAGCATGGGATCGCAAGTGTCACGTCCTGAGCGACCGGGAATGACGAGCATGGCTGGTGGCCTCCGTTGGCGGGGCAATTCGGCGGGAGATGCGAAGCTGAACTAGACCTCTAATATAAGGGGGATCGGATCGACAGGTCAATCAGCTTTGATGGGTTTGGGCCAGAATCGCACGGACGCGGGATTGCCGATCGGCAAACAGCGGACCGGCAGTTGTCGCTGCTAGCATCGGCCAACGCCGCCGATGCAACGCCGGAACGGCGGCCTTGCCAGCAGCGCCTGCGGCACCGCGCGAGTTTGTCTTAACTTGCGTTTGCGAAATGGCTTGCGTCAGAGGTCGCTCGCTTTCTTTCCGCCGCCGCAGGACGTGGCACGCCCCTTGCTTTATGCCGCCGCACGCAATCTTGGTCCGGGGGGGCCAACACTGATTTGCCAGTGCGGACATGCCTTACGGACTTTATCTCGCCGCCGACGGCGCGAACGTGCAGAGCAAACGGCTCGAAATGTTGGCCAACAATCTGGCCAACGTCGATACCGTCGGCTTCAAGCGCGAAATGGCGATGTTCCAGGCCCGCGCTTCCGAGGCCCAAGCCCAGGGACTCGACCAGCGCGGCACCAAGTCGATCAACGATCTATCCGGCGGCGTGCAGTTCTTCGAGACCGTCACCGACTACTCGGCCGGCCCGCTCAAGAACACGGGCATGAGCACCGACGTGGCGATTCTCGGCGATGGTTTCTTTCACGTCGAAAAAGACGGCGAGCGTTACCTAACGCGGGCGGGAAACTTCAGCGTCAATGCCCGCGGTCACTTACTCACGCAAAACGGCGAGCAAGTTCTATCCAGTAGCGGCACGCCGGTGGCGGTCGATCCGGAACTCGGCCAGCCGGGCATCGCCGAAGATGGCGCGGTGTATCAGATTCTGCCCGACGGCAGCCGCGCCGTTGCGGGCGAAGTCGGCGTGGTTCGGCCCGCGTCGCTCGGCGATTTGGTCAAGCGGGGCGAAAACCGCTACTTCCCGCTGGCTCCCGTTTCGGTGGTGCCGCCGGAAGAGCGGCGGCTTCGCAGCGGATTCCTGGAAACGTCCGGCGTACAAGCGACCAGCGAAATGATGCAACTCATCGAAGCCACTCGCGCAATGGAAATGAACGTGAACATGATCCGCAATCACGATCAGATGCTCAGTGGGATTACGAACCGCATGTTGCGGCAGAGTTAAAGCGGGATTCGGGATTCGGGATTCGGGGTTCGGGAAACAAAACGACGTACTTCGCGTGCAAGTAACGCGGCACTAATCAAGACGGATTACGAATATGAGCATTCAAACACTGTACACCGCGGCCACTGGCATGACGGCGATGGAGTCGAAGCTCAACGTCGTCGCCAACAACCTGGCCAACATCAACACCACCGGCTTCAAAAAGGGCCGGGCGAACTTCGAGGACTTGTTCTATCGCCACGAAGTGCTGCCGGGCGCGGTCGATGCCGCCGGCAATCTCACGGCCACGGGCACGTCGATCGGCTTGGGCACGAAAGTATCGAGCGTCCAAACCGACTTTCGCCAGGGCGAATTCAACATCACCAACGCGCCGCTGGATTGGGCGGTCGAGGGCGATGGCTTCTTTCAGGTCGCCGACTCGGACGGAACGCTGATCTACACGCGGGCCGGAAACTTTTCGCTCAACGCCACGGGGGACGTAGTGATGGGTTCGGCCAGCACGGGCCGAAAGCTCGATCCGCCCATCCAGATTCCGCCCGACGCCACGGACATTTCCGTCAGCCCCGAGGGCATCGTTTCGGTGAAGCAGCCCGGTCAGTCGGCGTTGTCGCAGGTGGGCCAGTTGCAATTGGCCACGTTCGTTAATTCCGAAGGCCTGCTCAAGCTGGGTGAAAACCTGTACGCCGAGACGGAAGCGTCCGGCACCGCGACGATCGGCAACCCCGGCGTGCAAGGCGTGGGCCGTGTTCGCCAAGGGACGCTCGAAATCTCGAACGTCCAGCCGGTCCAGGAACTGATCGATCTGATCACGACCCAACGTTCGTTCGAGCTCAACTCGCAAGCCGTCCAAGCCGGCGACCAAATGCTGCAACTCGTGGCGAACCTGCGTCGGTTCTAAGAAAAATCCCAAGGCTTAACCACAGAGGACACGGAGGGATACGGAGAAGCAAATGATGAGTGATGAATGATGACCAAAACAATAATTCGCCTCCCACGATCTACTTATCATTCATCGTTCATCACTCATCATTCATCATTTCCACCATCCGCCGTGTCCCTCCGTGCTCTTCCTCCGTGTCCTCTGTGGTTAAGAAACGATTCCGCCAACCAGCAATGAGCAACGCCATGTCCGAATTGCGAACGAATGTAACCTACTGGCTGTTGGCGATCGTGTTCGTGCTGGCTTCGTGGATGGCGCCGGTGCGGGGGGCGGAGATTCAGCTTCGCTCCACCGCGATCGTCGATGGCCGCGTTGTCGTGTTGGGCGACGTGGCCGACATCGTTGCCGCCACCGCGGACGAGCGGAAAGTGCTCTCTGCGATCGAGTTGATTCCGATGCCGGTGGTCGACGCGCAGAAGTCGCTCAGCCTGCGGGAAGTGCAAGACCTGTTGGCGCTACGCGGCGTCGCCACCGGGCAACATTTTTTTGGCGGTGCAAGCGAAGTGCAACTGGCCAGCGCCGCGTCTCAAGCCGCGCATAAATCGCCGGCATTTCGACCCAACGGCAGCGCCGCCCGCGGCGCCATCACCGCGGTCGAAAACGCCATCGTCAAACACTTGTCGCGCAACGTCGACGCCGACCGGGATTGGCAAGTCGCGGTCGAACTGACGGATGAGCAGGTCGCCCTGGTTCAAACTTTCTACGGCCGGATCGTCGCCGAAGGCGGATCGCAACCCTGGCAAGGACGGCAACAGTTCATCGTTCGCCTCGGCACGGCGGAGAAGCAACTTTCCATCGATGCCGAAATTCAGATGCCCGACACGGTGGTCGTCGCCGCCCGGTCGCTCGTCAAAGGCGACGTGCTCCGCGCGAGCGACCTGATCCTCGAACCGGCCAAACGGGGCGTCGCCCAGCGCGGCGCATTTCGTTCGCTCGACGATATCGTCGGACAAGAAGCCGTCCGGCCGGTTGTCGCCGGGCAAGTGCTCGACGCGAATTACGTGCGAGCGCCGGTGCTCGTCGGCCGCGGCGACGTGGTGACGGTTTACGCCTACTCCGGCGGCATTCGCGTCAAAACGACGGGACGCTCGCGACAGCCGGGCGCCAAGGGCGAGCTGGTCGAGATCGAATCGCTCGCCGACCGCCGCCGGTTTTTCGCTCGCGTCGCCGATGTGCAAGTCGTCGAGGTGTTCGCCAGCGCCGCCCAAGCAACGCCCACCGCCGCAGCCGACACGACGACGGCACAGCGATGACGCTACGGCTCGATATTCCGATTCACGGTTACGATTCACAGATTCGCAGCAAATACGCAGCTCAATCACAGGAAACAATCCGATGTCCCCTTTCGAACGAACCGCCCGACGCGCCGCCCTCAGAATTGCTCGTAGAACCGCCGGCTGTGCGCTGGGAATCGCGTTTGCCGGTGCAGTGACGTGGCCGGCTGTCGGCCAGCAACCGGGGTTGATTCAATCGCGGTCGACGCAATCGACGATGGCCCAGCCGACGATGGCCCAATCTGGCCTCGAGCGTCCGCCCGCGCCGTACCTGACGCTCGACAACATCTCTCCGTACTATCAGGAGCCGATCTTGCCGAGGAAGCTCAAGCTCCACGACGTCGTGACGGTCGTCGTCAAGGAGAGTTCTAACTACCTGGCCGAAGGCTCGGTCGATCGCCGCAAAAACGGACTTTACGATGCCGTGCTCAAGGATTGGGTCAAGCTGGCCAGCGGACTGACGCTCAAGCCGGCCGCGCAAGCCGACGGCGATCCCAAGGCCAGCGGCACGATTCAGCAGACGTACCGCACCGACAGCGAACTGGAGTTGCGCAGCCGGATCGAATTTCGCATCGCGGCCACCGTGGTCGACATTCGCCCGAACGGCAACCTTGTACTCGAAGCCCACAATACGTTTCGCCAAGACAACGAAGTTTACGACGCCTCGCTGTCCGGCATCATCCGGCCGGACGACGTGCTGCCGGACAACACGGTGCTCAGCGAAGACGTGGTCGAACTGAGCGTCTACAAGCGATCGAAGGGCCACGTCCGCGACGGATACCGCCGCGGCTGGCTGACCAAGGTGATCGATACGGTCAATCCGTTTTGAACGGAGTCGAAGGTCGGAGGTCAGGGGACAAAGGCAGAGTACAGAGGACATAAGGCAAGGAGTTCGTCATGCGGTGCAAGTTTGTCATTCGTGCTCTCGCGGCAATCGTGGCAGTGATGTCGATCGGATCGGCGGCCGACGCGCGGATTCTCATCAAGAGCATCTGTCGCGTGAAGGGGATGGAGGACGTCACGCTTCAAGGCTTGGGGCTGGTCATGGGCCTCAAGGGGACCGGCGATGGATCGGATGCTTTGCCGACAATTCGCGCCATGGCCCGCACGATGGAGCTGATGGGCATGCCGCTCACTCCGGCCAATGCCAAGGGCCAGGGCGGACTCCGCGAACTGAAGGACGCCAAGAACGTCGCCCTGGTGATGGTCACAGCTACCGTGCCGGCCGGGGCACAACGCGGCGACGTGCTCGATTGCCAGGTGAGCGCGCTCAGCGCCAAGAGCCTGGTCGGCGGCCGATTGTTCATGACGCCGCTGCTCGGACCCGACTTCAAGAGCCGCCGCGTGTTCGCGCTGGCCCAAGGTCAATTGAATCTCGACGACGCCCAAAAGATGCCCGTCGCCGCTAAGGTGCATGGCGGAGTTCGCCTGGAGGAAACGTTTCCCGGCCCGGACTTCTCCAGCGGCAAGCTCGTGTTGATTCTCGACCGCGACCGGGCCGACTATCAGGTCGCGTCGGATATCGCAGAGTTGATCAACACGCAGGTGCTCGGCGCCGAAATCAACAAGGCCCGCGCAATCGACCACACGCAAATCGAAGTGCCGATCCCGCAGGTTTACCTCAAGCCACGCTCCGAAAACCAGTCGCCGGACCCGGTGTTCTTCGTATCGCAAGTGCTCAGCCAGACGATTCCCGAGCCGGAAGTCGAAGCCCGCGTCGTCATCAACGAACGGGCGGGCAGCATCGTGGTCAGCGGCGACGTCGAAATTGGCGCGGTCGTCGTGCAGCACAAAAACGTCGTGATCGAAGCCGGCACGATCGCCAATCGGTTTGTGGCGATCGATCCCGAGCGGCGGTCGTTGCAGCAACAGCAGCCCGGCACGTCGCGATTGCAAGGTCTTCTCGAAGCGCTCAACGCCGTCCGAGTTCCGACCGAGGACATGATCGAGATTATCAAGGGCCTGGACCGCGACGGAAAGCTCCATGCGCGGCTGATTATCGAATAGACCGTCGCCACGGCATCGAACGAATGGAGAGAGGACATGGACGTTGCTTCCATCGGATTTCATAACGCGGAGTTGTCGCGCGGCGCGGCGGAATTGTCCTCAGCCGGAAACTCGGCCCAGCAGGCAAAGCAATCCAAAACGCGCGAGGCATTCGATTCGTTCGTCGGCGAAACCTTTTACGGTCAAATGCTCAAGGCGCTGCGGAGCACGGTCGATAAACCCGCCTACTTCCACGGCGGCCGGGCCGAAGAAGTGTTTCAAACGCAACTCGATCAAATGCTCTCCGAAAACATGTCGAAGGCCAACGCCCATTCGTTCACCGGACCGATGTTCGAGCAGTTCCAATCCGGGCTGAACCAACTGCCACGAAAGTAAGAACTGTAGGAGACGAATCCTTTCGTCGATCGGGGCGTTAAGGTCGACGCTTCGGCGAAAGGATTCGCCTCCTACAGATTCCGGCTTTGGAATTAGTGCAATTCGTTTCGCCAATCGCCGCAACACGCGAGTCGCCACCATGGAAGAATCGACTTCGATCGCCTGGGACACCGAACTGGCCGAGATGCTCGGCGAACTTTCGGCCACTCAGGACGAACTGCTCGCGGTGCTCGGCGAAAAGCGACGTCGCATCGCCACCGGCGCGACAGACGGGTTGGATCAGATCCAACTACGCGAACAGCGCGTACTGGAGCGCCTCGAACAGTGCCACCAGCGGCGGTCGGCATTGCTCGAGCAGGCCGGCGCGGCGGGTTTGCCCAACGACAGCATCCGCTCGCTGGCGGCGTCGTTGCCGGATGATCAACGGGGCGATTTGGGAGATCGAGTCAAGACCGCGACGACGCGCATGAACTTGCTTCGCCACCAAAGCCTCGCCAACTGGGTGCTAGCACAGCGGGCGCTGGTACATCTTTCGCAGATGATAGAAATTATCGCGACTGGCGGACGCCTACAGCCGACTTATGGAGAAGGTGCGTCCTCGATGGCGACGGGCAATCTGATCGATCAAGCCGGCTGAGGGCCGGCGAGGCCATCGACGAAGTTTCGACGCCGAGCGCACCGAACCTCATTGTCGTCGGTGCAAGTATGTCGTTATTCTCCGCGTTGCAACTGGGAAACAACGCCTTGCAGGCCCAGCAGATCGGCCTGCAAGTCACCGGGCAGAATATCGCCAACGCCAACACGCCCGGCTACATCCGCGAAGACGTCGTCTTCACGCCGGCCCCGACGCAACGGATCGGCGGCTTGCTGCTCGGCTTGGGCGTCGAAGTCACGGCGATCATTCAGAAGATCGATAAGTTCGTCGAGGAACGCCTCCGCGGCGCGACGAGCGATCGGGCCGGCAACGACGTTCGCGAGCAAACTTTTTTGCAGCTTGAATCGGTCGTCGGCGAACTTTCCGACACCGACCTGAGCACGGCGATCGACAACTTCTTCGGCTCGATCCACGAAGTGCTCAACCAGCCCGACAGCGTTTCGGTGCGGAATCTCGCGGTGCTGCAGGGCGAGACGCTGGCCGGACAGTTGCAGCGTCTCAACGACCGCATCCTGACGATCCGCAACGATCTCAACAAGCAAGTCGGCCAGCACGCCTCTGACATCAACCGGCTTACCGACACGATCGCCAAGCTGAACATCAAGATCGCCGCGACCGAAGGCGGCGACACCACTGCCAGCGACGCAGTCGGCCTGCGCGATCAGCGCAACCTAGCGCTCTCCAGCCTGGCCGAACTGGTCGACTTCCGTTCCAGCGAACAAGTCGACGGCACGGTCACCGTGTTCGTCGGCGGCGATTACCTGGTGTTCCAGGGCCAGCATCGCGACGTCAAAGTCCGCCAGGAGTCGATCGACGGTTTGCTGACGACGTCGATTGACCTGACCGACTCGAACTCACCGTTGGAATTTTCCAGCGGCAAAATCGCCGGCTTGATCGACGCCCGCGACATCATCACCGGCGAGTACCTGGAAGACCTCAACAGTTTTACGTCGACGCTGGTGTTCGAGTTCAACAAATTGTTCTCGTCGGGTCAGGGCCTCAAGGGCTATAAGGAGTTGACCAGCGAGTTCGCCATCAACAATCCGAACGCGGCGCTCGACGCGGCCGGGCTGACGTTCACTCCGGTCAACGGCGCGTTCCAAATCCAAGCCTTCAATCGCCAGACCGGCCTGACCAAGAACTACGACATTACGGTCGACCTCAACGGACTCGACCAGGACACGTCGCTCGCCAATCTGGCCGCCCAAATCGACGCCGCCGACGGAGTGTCGGCCCAAGTCACCGCCGCGGGCCGCTTGAAGATCACCAGCGAGTCGGCCGACATCGAATTCGCGTTCGCCGACGACACGTCGGGCGTGCTGGCCGCGCTGGGAGTCAACACGTTCTTCTCCGGCACGTCGGCGGTCAACGTCGGCGTCAGCAAGACGATTTCCAAGAACCCGGCGCTGTTTTCCGCCAGCGACGACGGAATTGGCGGCGGCACCGGATTGGCGATCAAGCTGGCCGGCTTTCTCGATCGCCCCCTCGAATCGGCCGGCGGCGAGACGCTCACCACGCTGTACGACAGCATGACCAGCAAGACGACGCAGGCGGCCGCCGTCTCTCGCGGCGTCGCCGAAGGAGCGCGGGTGTTCGAGGAGACGTTGCGCGGTCAGCAACTCGGCGTGAGCGGGGTGAGTATCGACGAAGAGGCTGTCAAGCTGATCACGTATCAACGCGCCTATCAGGCGATGGCGAAGTTCATTCGCGCGGTCGCCGACCTGTTGGACATTTTGGTGAATCTGTAATGGCGATCAGTCCCGTACCAACCACGCGCGTAAGCGACCTGCTGACTCGGCAGCGCCTGTTGGCGCAGGCGCAGATCGACCAGCAAGAGCTGTTTCGTCTTCAGTCGCAGATCAGCACGGGACAGCGGATTTCGCTCCCCAGCGAGGACGCTCCCGCCGCCGGCCGCGCGATCGAGTTGCAGCGGCTGATCGAACGCAAGGATCAGGCGATCAGCAATCTGACCACGAACAACTCTTACCTGGGGGCCACCGACCTTGCGCTGGCGAACGTCTCTAATCTGCTGACCAGTATCCGCGGAACCGCGCTCGGCTCGATCGGCGTGACGGCCGACGATTCGCAACGCGCCGCCGCCGCCATCGAAGTCCAGCGCGCGTTGCAGCAACTCATCGACGTTGGCAATCAGAAATTCCGCGGCCGCTATCTTTTCGCCGGCACGGAGCTGACCAAGGCGCCCTTTGTGCTTGAGAGCAACAAATACGTGAGTTACGGCGGCAACGAGGGCGCGCTGTCGAGTTATGCCGACATCGACCTGTTATTCGAGTCGAACGTCAACGGCGATCGCGTGTTCGGCGCGTTCTCGCCGGAAGTCCGCGGCTCGGCCGATCTGAATCCGATTCTCACGTCAAAAACCCGGATGTCCGACCTCAACGCCGGCGAAGGCGTGCGGCTGGGGAGCATCGCGATTACCGACGGCACGTACACCAGCGTCGTCGACCTGAGCAAGGCGTCGACCATCGGCGACGTCGTGGCGGCAATCGAAGCTCGCCCGCCCGGTTACGACGCCACGCCGCCTTCGACGCGCACGCTTCGCGTCGACCTAACGGCGACGGGGCTAGTGGTATCGCTCGACTCGGCCGGCGGCGGTGATTTGCGGATCCGCGAAATCGGCAACGGCTTCACCGCTCGCGATCTGGGCATCTTCGACAACGAAAACACCGGCACCGGCCCGATCGGCGGCACGGACCTCGACCCGCGGCTGCGGCTGACGACGCAACTGGCCAATTTGCTCGGCGTGCGGGCGTCGACGGTCGTCACGTCGGCCGGCCAGAACAACGACGTCATCGTCGAGGCGAAACTTCGCGGCCCGGACCAGAATGGGTTGACCGTGCAATTCGTCGACGACGATCTGGTCCGCGCCGGGCCGGGACTCGTCGCCGGCAGCGAAACGGTCGTCTACAGCGACACCGCCATCGCCGCCCGCGCGTCGGTCGAATTCAGCTCCACCGCCAACAACGATATTCTGCTCACGGCGACCACGGCGGGTACGTCGCTCAACGACACGACGATCGCGCTCGCCGTGCGAGCACCGGATGCCGGCGGCGTGTTGGTCAGTTACAACGCGGTCGCCAAGACCTATACGATTTCTGTCGAAGGCGGAGTTTCAACGGCCGACGACATCGTCAATGCAATCAACGCGGACGCCGGTTCGGGCGGAGTGTTCTCGGCCGCGCTCGACACGTCGCTCGACGCCACGAACGACGGCAGCTACGTGTTCCAGCCTGGCGACGTCAATCCGCTGGCAGGCAGCACCGGGCAATCGGGCGGCGCGGCCAACACGCTGTTCGTGTTCGTCCAGCGCGACGCCACGACCGCGAATCAAGTCGTCGCCGCCATCAACAACGACCCGACCGCCAGCGCTTTGGTGACGGCTCGCGTCGATCCCAAGGACACCCGCGAGCTGGCCGAGCAAGGCACGGGCCGCGTCGCGACCAGCGCGAGCGGTATAACGGCCAACGGCGCCGGCATCGAGTTCGACCAAGATTCCGGGCTGCAAATCACCAACGGCGGCCAGACCCACATCATTGACCTATCCAGCGCCGACACGATCGAGGACTTGCTGAATCTGCTCAACGGCTCCGACGCCGGCGTGGTCGCGCAACTCAACGCCTCGCGGACCGGCATCGACGTCCGTTCGCGGGTGAGCGGCGGCGACTTCGCCATTGGCGAAAACGGCGGTACGACGGCCACGGAACTTGGCCTCCGCTCGTACACCGAGGCCACGCGACTCGATGATTTCAACCACGGCCGCGGCGTAAACCGCAGCGCACCGACGCCATTTGTCGGCGGCGACGTCCGCATCCATCGCAGCGACGGCGTGACGTTCGACGTCGATCTGTCCGGTGCCCGCGACGTTGGCGAAGTGCTCGACGCCATCAATAATCACGCCGACAACACCGGCGCGGGCCGAGTGGTCGCCCGCCTGGCCGAATTCGGCAACGGCATCGAACTGGTCGAGGATTCGGCCTCGACAACGGCGACGCTGGAAGTCGAACGCCTGAACCATTCGTTCATCGGCTGGGACTTGGGGCTGATTCCCGAGGGTAGCGATATCAGCACGCTCTCGACCGCCGCGACGACTGCGTCGGCAACCGTCGCGCTCGTCACCGGGCAGAACGACGTGCAGTTGATCGCCGCGGCGGGCGGATCGCTAGCCGACGGCGTGACAGTCCGCCTCGTTTCGGCGGCGGCCAACAACGCCACGTTCGACGCCACGAACAAAGTGCTCACGGTCGAAGTCGCCGCCGGAGCGAACGTGTCGGACGTGTTCGGCGCGATCAACGGCGAAGGGACGTTCGCGGCGTCGCTGGCCAGCGGCGCAACGACGGCGCTTGGCGACGCGGTTACGACCACGGGTGACATCGGCGTCACGTCGGGCGGAACTTCGGCGGTGATCGCCACCGGCGACCGCAACCCGCGCGAAGTGGTCGGCGTGTTCAACGTCCTGGTGCGGCTCGCCGACGCGCTACGATCCAACGATGAACGCGAAATCGAGCGGATTCTCGCCCAACTCGACACCGCGTCCGAAAACGTCACGCTCTCGCGGGCCGACATCGGCGCGCGGCAACAGAGCCTCGACGCATTGAACCAACGCATCGACACCGAAGTGGTCGATCTCAAATCGGTGCTATCGAACGAAATCGAGGTCGATCTTACCGAAGCCATCTCGAACCTGGCCGGCAAGCAGGCCTCGTATCAAGCGTCGCTGCAAATGACGGCGCAAATCGTACGGCTGACGCTGCTCGATTATCTGTAGGCTATAGGCTGTGCTTACGAAACTCGCTGCGGTATACGCTCTGGCCCGACAACCGCGTGCGACGTTCGAAATGCGTGCGGTAGTCGAGATCGTGTTCGGCCGACCGCTCGGCGACGGACATCGGCCCGACGAGCTTCGTTTCCGCGGCGATCAATTCGAGCGCCGCGTGAAAGTAATCTTCGACGTCGGTCCAGAAGTGCAGCCTGCCGCCGTCGACCAGCGCGCGTTCGATATCGCGGACGAACGACGGCCGAAAGACGCGGCGTTTGTGGTGCCGCTTCTTCCACCACGGATCGGGGAAATAGACGTGAACGGCCGCCAGCGATCGGTCGGGCACCCACTCGGCCAATAGTCGCAGCGCATCGCCTTGCACGACGCGGACGTTGGAAAGTCCGCGCTTGGCGCACCGCGCCGCGACAAATTTGGCATATTTGCGATCGACCTCCGTGCCCAGGAAGTTTCGCTCGGGGTGGGCCGCTGCGGCGGTGGCCAGGAACAGCCCCTTGCCGCTGCCGATCTCCAACTCAAGCGGTGCTGCTCGGCCGAACACCGCCGTGGCGTCGAACGGCGGCGGCGTGTCGTCCAGCGAGCCCAGTACCGTCGACAGGTCGAGCGCGGGATCGATTTTTGGCAACGCGCGGCGGCCCATGCGGCTTCCTTGGAAAGGCGGATGCGGCGGCTTTTGTGCCAACAGGCGAGGGCTGGCAAAGCGGCCGAAATTGCGAGCAAATCAACAGCAGTGCGATTATCCGCGGTGGGCCGCGGCGGGCCAAGGCCCGTCGTCCGTACTGGTTGGGGAGAAACGACGTTTCGCGCGTTCGATTCGTGGAATTTCGTCGCGGCGATGCGGATGTCCTTAACCATCTCGCCGCGGCAGGATAAACTTAACGACATCGCGCATCCGACGCTTGGCCTCGCGCGAAGATGCACGTCCAACTTAATCTCACGCGGCGCCAGACGGAAAGCGGGATCGATGTCGCAGTATCGCCAGGGTGGTTTTCGATTCGTGTGCATGGCGGCATTGGTCGCGGTCGCCGTGGCTTGCGTCGGCGGTTGTGGCGACGAGCCGGCGGCCACGCAAAAGCCGGCCAAGCCCACAAACGGTGGCGGCAAGAAGCGGTCAACCGCGTCCTCTTACGACGAAGCCAATAGGGAAAGGGAGGCACGTAAGCGCGAAATGCTCAAGCGGCTCAAGGAGCCCGAGCCGGAGCCGCCCCGAGGCATGGCGCCCCGCAAAACGCCGCGGACATTCTCCGACTTACTGGAAGAGCCCGACGGTAGTTCCGCGGCTGGCGAAGTCGCCGGCGACGACACCGCGGAAAAACCGCTCGACGACGCGGCGATTGCGGCAGCCGGTTTACGTAAGATTACCGGCAAGCACCTGACTTTGATTACGGACGTCCCTTCGTCGGCGGCGGTCGACGAGTTGCCGCGCGTGTTCGATCTGGCCGTGCCGCAGTGGGTCGAGTATTTCAAGCTCGACGAGAAGAAGCTCAACGGTTGGAATCTCCGCGCCGTGCTGATGAAGGACAAGGAAAAGTTCAAGGCGGCTGGGCTGCTTCCGGACGGTTTGCCGGAATTCCTCAACGGATACGCCCGCGCCGGCGTGGTCTGGTTCTACGATCAGACGTCCGATTACTATCGCCGCCATCTGTTGCTGCACGAAGGAACGCACGCCGCGATGTACACGGCGCTCGGCCGCGCCGGGCCGCCCTGGTACAGCGAAGGAATGGCCGAGTACCTCGCCACGCATCGTTGGGCCGACGGCAAACTCACGCTGCGGTACTTTCCCCGCGACCCGCAGGAAACGCCGGGGCTGGGTCGGATCAAGATCGTCCGCGACGAATTCGCCGCCGGCAGATCGCTCCCACTCTCGGCGGTGCTCGCCTACGATTCGACGGCCCATCGACAAAACGAACCCTACGCCTGGAGTTGGGCGGCCGTGACGTTCTTGGATTCGCATCCGCGCTATCGCGATCAGTTTCGCCGGTTGCTCGCCGACGTGGAGTTGAACGACGGGGCGTTCAACGTCGCGCTGCGCGGCTTGTTCGAGACGGATCTCGCCCAGATGCAGGAGGAATGGCAGCTGTTCGTCGCGGCGCTCGAGCACGGTTACGACTTCGAGAAGACCGCGGTCGATTTCACGCCCGGCGTCGAATTGTCCACTGGCGGGCAATCGATCACCGTGGCGGCCGATCGAGGCTGGCAGAACTCCGGCGTGCGGCTGACCGCCGGGCAAACGTATCGGCTCACCGCGTCGGGCAGATACCAGGTCGCCGATCAGCCGCGTGTCTGGTGGAGCGAACCGGGCGGTGTGTCGATTCGTTATTATCAAGGCCGGCCGCTGGGCGTACTGCTTGCGGCGGTGCGACCGGATGGCGATGGCGTCGCGCCGCTCGATGGCGGCCAGCCCAGTGCTCTTTTGCAACCAACTACGATCGGCCTCGGCGCGGAGCTTGCCCCGGCGCAGTCCGGCACGCTTTATTTCAAAGTCAACGATTCCGCTGGCGAGCTTGGCGACAACGAGGGGAATCTGACGGTGAACGTGGAGCCGAAGTCGTAACGGCCCGTTGGCCTCGTGCCGAACGTTTTCTCGCGTGTTGATCGGCGATGAGTTTTCCCAAGATCGCACAATTCAAGGAGGTGGCGGCGTTTCGTGCGCGGTTGGACGAACTCGGTTTGTCGTTGCCGGTCGATGATGCGCCGCTCTCGGCCGCCGAGGGTTCGCCTTTGGCCGCGCCGCTGGACGTCGGTTCGCCGCGCTCGGGCGGATCGTTTCGCGTCGGCAATCGCTGGTGCATTCATCCGATGGAGGGCTGGGACGCCAACCGCGACGGTTCGCCGTCGGAATTGACGCTGCGGCGGTGGCGCAACTTCGGCGCTAGCGGCGCGAAGCTGATCTGGGGCGGCGAAGCGGCAGCCGTCCAAAGCGATGGCAGGGCGAATCCGCGACAGACGCTGGCGACGGAAGAGAACCTCCGCGGTTTGACTCAGTTGCGTGCGGCGCTGGTCGACGAACATACTGCGCGATTCGGCGGCACGGACGATCTGCTTGTCGGCCTGCAACTCACGCATAGCGGGCGGTATTCGCGGCCCGACGGACCGCCGGCCCCGCGAATCGCCTACCACCATCCGCTGCTCGACGCCAAGATGGGAATCGATCCGCGCAACGACAGCATCGTGTGGTCCGACGGCGATATCGAGCACCTGATCGACCGCTACGTCGCCGCAGCCGTGCTCGCCGAGCGGGCCGGGTATCGGTTCGTCGACATCAAAGCGTGTCACGGTTACCTGTTGCACGAGTTTCTCAGTGCGCGGCGCAGGCCGGGGCGGTTCGGCGGCGATCTTGATGGCCGCACTCGGCTGATGGCGACAATCATCGAGCGAATTCGCAGCGAAGTTCCGCGACTATTGATCGGCGTGCGGCTGAGCGTGTTCGACACCGCGCCGTATTTGACGAGTCGCGACGTGGGACGTCCGATGCCGTATGAGAACCTGCTGCCGTACGATTGCGGCTTCGGCGTCGACGCCAACGACCCGCTGTCGATCGACTTGACCGAACCAATCACGCTGCTTTCGCGGCTCAAGGATTTGGGCGTGGCGATGGTGAATCTCTCGGCCGGCAGCCCGTACTACAATCCGCACGTGCAGCGTCCGGCGATCTTTCCGCCCAGCGACGGATATCAGCCGCCGGAAGACCCGTTGGTCGGCGTGGCGCGACAAATCGACGCGGCGCGGCGATGCAAGGAAGCGGTGAGCGATTTGCCGATGGTCGGCACGGGCTACACCTATTTGCAGGATTACCTGCCGCACGTCGCCCAGGCCGCGGTCCGAGCGGGTTGGATCGACAGTGTCGGGCTCGGCCGCATGGTGCTGTCGTATCCACAGTTGCCGGCCGACGTGCTCTCGGGCAAGTCGATGGCCCGCAAGCTGGTCTGCCGCACGTTCAGCGATTGCACGACGGCGCCGCGCAGCGGAATCGAGTCGGGCTGTTATCCGCTCGACGCCTTCTACAAGAGTCTGCCGCAAGCCGAGGCGCTGCGACAAGCGAAGCAGACTGGCACATGATCGCCCCCGAGCGATTACTCCGCGGTAACGGCGGCGATCAATTCTGCTGTCGCCGACATTACGCTACTTCCGCATCCACGTCGTCCCTTCTTTGCGGTCCTCGAGCAAAATGCCGATCGCCGCCAGGTCGTCGAGCCGAACGGCGCCAATTCGCCGCGCCGGCGAGGGGCCGTTCGCAAACCCCCTCTCTTTTGGGTGTTGTCAAACGTACATGAAGCCGATATAATCCAAGTGGCAGGCAAGCGCGGGTATAACGGAAGGTCGGCCGCGAGGCTGGCAGCCCGAAAAGGGTGGTTTCTTCCGCCGGGTGCCTGCCTTTTATGTTGCGCCAATGCCATACTTGATTCTCAGCCACTCGTGTTGGCCATCGAGGTCAAGCACTTGCATGGCTTCCCTGGGGTATATCTTTATCCCCGCGCCGGCAAAGATGTCATTCTTGCCCCAGACAATGGGTCGAAGCGTCGCGGCATAACGGCCTTCGGTAAAGCCGTGCGCGTTCAGTTCCAGCCCTTGGTAAAAGCTACTTGCAACACAATCCGCTATCCACAGCCCTTTGAGTTGCCGATGCGGTAGCGCACGAACGCGGTCCGGGTCGATCGTCGTCCAGTCGATCTCCGTGCCTTGGCGTTGGAGGGTTCGCAAGTAATTCTTGATGTCGTCGTACGAAATCGTTCGCCGATGCGAAAATACCAGTTCGACGCCACCATCGCCTCCGTCGTCTTGACGGTGTGCGGCGCAGAGCCAAGAAATCCGCTCGACCAAAAGGCGACAGCCAAAGTGGTAAAGGCGGTTCTTTACTTGGAATGTTCCCTTGTCGAGCAACGACGGTTTGTGGACGGCAATCACAATGCATCGCATTGAAGTTGCGGCCACTCGACTGACGTACACGACTCGCTGCGAGTGGTGAAGGTCGGTGAAGTGCAAGTCCTTGTTCGGCGGCCGGTTTAACTCCGCGCGAACTCGGTCGACGACCTGCACGCTTTGGGGTTCGCGTTGCGTGCGAAACACCGCCGCGGCAAAGACGAGCCAATCCGACGATCCCGCGCCCTGGCGAAAACCGTCGCATCCCGATTCATCAATGTACGCGATGAAGCTCGATGGCATTGATGGACAAAAACATGAAATGCATTACGCTACTTCCGCGTCCACGTCGTCCCTTCCTTGCGGTCCTCAAGCAAGATGCCGATCGTGGCCAGGTCGTCGCGAATCTTGTCGCTGGTGGCGAAGTCTTTGTTCTTGCGGGCGTTGGCGCGGGCTTCGATAAGGAGTTGGACCAGCTTGCCGACCAGATCATCGTCGGCTTTGGCGTCGGTCTTCGGCGCGGTGCGGAATAGGCCCAGGACGGCGGCCAGTTCGCGGAGCGTTTGCGTGCCGAGTTTCAGCGATTGGACGTGCGACTTTCTTGCCGTCGCGTCGGCGGCCGGTTCTTCGAGCTTGGTTTGCTCGATGAAGCGGTTGAGCGCGCGGACCATGTCGAACAGGGCGGCCAGCGCCGCGCCACTGTTGAAGTCGTCGTCCATCGCGGTGAGGAACGCGGCTCGCTGCTTCGACACGTCGGCGAGGAGGGCGTCATGCGACTGGGCCGTTGCGTCGTGTGCCACACCCAGATGCGCGTCGCCCTCGGTGCGGTTCTTGGCATGCGGTAGGCCGTAGAAACTTTCGCCCGACACGCGCTGGTAGCGGTCGAAGAAGCGTAAGAACGTATCGACGCCCGCTCCGGCTTCGGCGACCGGTTCATCGCCGAACACGCTGGTGCTGCGATAGTGCGAACGGAGCAGGAAGAAGCGGAGCTTTTCGCCGCCGTGTTTGGCGATCAAGTCGGCGAGTCCGCCTGCGCCTTGGGAGCGGCTGATCTTGCCGGCCGTTTGATCGGGCGCGGCGGCATCTTGTTCGGCTGCTGGTTGTTCGCGGTCGCTACGTCCGCCGACCTTTCCGGCCGCGGCCGCTGCGGTCATCAGGCCGTTGTGCATCCAGTAGGTGACCATCGGCTTGCCGTGGCAGCACTCGCTTTGGGCAATTTCGTTTTCGTGATGCGGAAAGACGAGGTCCAGGCCGCCGCCGTGGATGTCGAACGTCTCGCCGAGCAGGCGGCGACTCATGGCCGAGCACTCGATGTGCCAGCCGGGCCGGCCTTTGCCCCACGGGCTGTCCCACGCCGGTTCGCCGGGTTTGGCGCTCTTCCAAAGTGCGAAGTCGCCGGGCGAACGTTTGCGGGCCGCGGCGCCGCCGCCTTCGCCTTGCTGGCTGTCGGCGGTGCGGTTGCTGAGTTTTCCGTATTCGCGGTCGCGGGTAACGTCGAAAAACACGTCGCCGTCGACGGCGTAGGCGAAACCCTTGGCGATCAGGTCTTCGATGAAGCGGACGATCTCGTCGATGTGGTCGGTCGCCTTGGGCATGTGGTCGATCGAATCGACGTCCAGGGCAGCGAGGTTTTTCAGATAGTCCTCGGTATTCTCGGCGGCGACTTGGGCCATCGAGATGCCGCGGCGATTGGCTTCAGCGATCAGTTTGTCGTCAACGTCGGTGATGTTGACCACCAAGGTCACGTCGTAGCCGCAGTACACGAGATAGCGTTTGACCGTGTCGAAGATCACCGGGCCGACCATGTGGCCGATGTGCGCTTCCTTATAAACCGTCGGGCCGCAGAGATAGATGCCCACCTTGCCGGGCGAGAGCGGAACGAACGGTTCCTTCGTCTTCGACAGCGTGTTGTAGACGCGAATGGATGCGGTGGCAGAGGCGGTCATGGGCATTCGGCTGGGCTGAGTGGCGGTCGACATGATTTACCTGGAGTAGTAGGGTGCTCTGTGAGCACCGAGAGTTTGTCGCAAAGTGCTCACAGAGCGCCCTACTTGGGGCACTCGATCAACGCGATGCACTGGGCTTCGATGGCTTCCTGGCGGCCGACGGGACCGACGGTTTCGCCGGTTTTGGCTTTGACGCCGACGCGGTCGAAGTCGATGCCAAGCACTTCGGCGATGCGTTGGCGGATCTGGTTTTTGTATGGCGACAGTTTGGGACGCTCGGCGTGGACGATGCAGTCGACGTTAACGATCTCGAATCCGGCGGCGCGAACTTGGCGGCAGGCGGCGGCAAGCATTTCAGCGGAATCGCGGCCGCGGTTGGATGCGTCGGTGTCGGGGAACAGTTCGCCAATGTCGCCCAGCGCCGCCGCGCCGAGCAGGGCGTCGGTAATGGCGTGCAGCAGGACGTCGGCGTCGCTGTGGCCGATTGCCGCCCGATCGTGGGGCACGTCGACGCCGCCCAAACGCAGCGCCGCGCCTGGGCCGAGGCGGTGCGTATCGTGCCCCAGGCCGACGCGAATGCCGTTTGTGTTCATGCTCCATCCGCCGCGACGCAAAACCGCAGTTCGTTTCGGTGCGAATCGGCCCGGATTATAGCCCCGCCGCGTGGCGACGCCAACGCGAGTCGCGGAGAAGGAGTTGCCGCCTGTGTTGTACTGCGCAGGTAAAAATGTCCCCGTAACGCGCGAATAGAAATGTCGCCACAATCACCTCCCAAAGGAGTTGTACCATGGAGGCGCGGAGGAAGCCTTGCAACGTCCCGGCCGGCGCTGACGTAAGGAACGGTTTTCGCGTAGCGCTCAGGCAAGACGCGATCGCGCAGAAACCGCCGCAGATGCGACCAACCTCGCACAGGCTCGTCTTCGCAGAGTGTCTTCACCGGATCAGGCAGGGCGAATCGCATCGGCGAACTCCCGCCATCGCGACTTGCTACGTCTACTTTTTAAACGCCTCGAACGCCTCCGCGACGCGACCTTGCTTCTCGTCGCCCTTGTGCAGCAGCACGCGGTAGCGGAGCGTGAGCGTCTCGCCTTTGCCGATCGTGTGCTTGCCGTCGACGTTCTTGTCGCCACCGGCGAAATCGTGCTGGCCGAACGGATTGGCGGCAAATAGGCCGTAGGTACGCACGTGCCACGTCGTCGGATGGCGAAAGTTGCTCGGGTGGTCGAGGATCGCGATGCCCAGCGTTTCGCCTTCGACCGGCCCGTAGTAGTCGACCCAGGCCGCCGGTTTGCCCCACGCGCCGTCATTGGTTTGGCCTTCGCTGTTGACGATCTTGCCGCCCAGCTTGGCGTCGACCTTCATCGTGCCCGCCACGCGGACGCCGAACGAGCCTTCCTTGGTGTCGCCAAACGTGAGCGGGCCTTCGGTCGCCGTCACGGCGGTCGTGAAATCGATCCACCGCCGGTCATCGTCCGCGCCGAACGCGATCGTCTGCCGCTCCTCGCAAATCTTCTTGCCCTCGCGGTCCTGCCAGTCGTTAATCGCCACGATCGTCGGCGTCGGCTTGCTCTCGATCTTGGCGAACTCGCGATGCACGATCCGCCCGGCCTTGTTGCTTTCCGACCAGAAGTCGACGCCGTTCACTTCGCCGTGCGTGAACCAGAACGAGCGGTGGTGCGGATGATCGCGTTTTTCGCTCGGCGGCGCGTCGGCATTCATCGGCCAGGAGCGCGTCATCGCCTTGCCGGTCGGACCAATGACCGGCCACAGAATCGGCTTCGTGCCGGACCTGGTCACGTACTCAGTAAACAGCTTGCCGTCGATTTTCACCGCCGCGCCGTGTTCGGATTTTTCGACGGTTATTTCCGCCGCATCGGCGCCTGGCAATGCGATCCGCGATCCGCTGGCAGCGATCGCCAGACACAAAACGACAAGGGCAATTATCTTCACTACAAGACTCCGTGCGTTGAATCGGGAACTCGCTCTTTTCGATCGCGCCGCCTCCTTACTTCCGCTCGAACGTCCCCACCACGTCGACCTTCAGCTTGCCGCTGTTGTCCGCCGTTTTGATGTCGTAAATGCGGAGCATCAGTTTACCGGCGATCGACGGCGTAAGTTGTTTTTCCTTGCCGACCGAGAATGGTTGCAGCGTGATTTCCTTCGGCCGGCCCGAAGCGTCCTTCTCCGTCGGCGGCACGACCACGCCGACCAGCGACCCGATCGCACAGTCCTTCAACTCTTCGGAAACTTGCAGCCCGTCCGGACCGACGTCCTGGTTGACCTTGCAAGTCCAGGTGCCGGTGGCCGTGATCGTGATCGGCTTGCCGGCGATCGTTTGAATGCCGGTCTCTTGCCAGCCGCGATTGGCGAATACTTCGACCGACTTCTTATCCGCCGTGGCTTCTTTCTCGCGGAATTGGTCGAGCTTGTCCTTGGCCGGCTTGTAGTTCGGCGCGATCTTCAGGATTTCCAGGTAGACGCCGCGAGCCTGTTCTGCCTTGCCGCTAGCTTCGTACTCCTTGGCGAGCTTTTCCGCGTCGCGGACGAAGTTCAAATACAGGCTCATGATCTTCTCGTCGGCCGGCAATTCCCCCTTGGGAGGTACTTGATAGTTCGGCCGATTCGGTTGGCGAGGAGCCGGTCTCGGTCCTGGTCGCTGGGCCACGGCTAACGAAACGGCAATTGTGCCCGCCAACGCGATCAACGAAAAACAAACCAATCTCCGCCACATCGCAAAACTCCTCTTTCGGGGCCGAGCGACTAAGAATCGCTCTTCGCACTTCGGCTTGCCGCAGTTGTCCGCACGTCGATCCTATTAGAATTCGCTCCCCCCAACGTATCAAGCGCGGCTGGCGGCCTTTCGGACTCGCCAATAACGCCAGAATCCGCCCTCGCGCGGCCTGGGTGGGCCGCCCACCTGCACTGGGTCGCCATCTCGCGTCCGGGAATCCGGCCAACGATCAACCCTGTCCATGCCACCCATAATATGTACTCCACGCGCCGTCGGACCCACATTTCCCGCAGATCCGGCCGGTATCGGCGACAATTCCGCCTAGACGCGTAAGGAAAGCTCGATTCGCGCGGCAAAGTTTGCCGATCTAGCACTCGCCGGAGGCTGTCTCTATAGTCTGGGCCGCACGGACCGGCCCGCCCAAACAGCGCCTCAAACTGCGCGATCCTTCACATCATGATCGACCAAGAATTGTCCCTCTGCGAGCGCGTTTCCCGCGCCCTGCGCCACGATCCGTACCTCGCCCGACGAAACCTGCGATTCGAGTCGCTCGAAGGCACGATCAAGCTGACCGGCGTCGTCCAGTCGTACTACCAGAAACAGATGGCCCAAGAAGTCATCCGCCGCGTCGACGGCGTCGAACAGGTCGAAAACGATCTGGAAGTCGCCGCACTGTAGGGTGCTCTGTGATCCGTGTAGCGTGCTCTGTGAGCACCTGAAGGAGTTCGACCGCGCTTTGCCGATGACCGCGTCCGGCGTGTGCATGGTCGAGAAATCGGTGCTCGCTGAGCACCCTATTTGGGTTCCGCCGGCTTATAGTCTCGCCACAGCCACCGCAGCGAATCCGGCAGAATCGCTCCGCCGTGAATGCCGTTGTGGCCTCCTTCGCCGAATTCGGCTTTGTAGTCGTACTTGGCGAACTTCAACGCGGCCGCCATCTGCTGGTTGGACAAGTACCAATTCCCGTGGGCGTTGTCCAAATCGCCCGAGCCGTCTTGCAAGAAAATGCGGATCGGCTTTGGCTCGGTCTTGCGAATCAAGGCCGGGTACACGTGCCCGCCGCGGATATTCGTGAAGCTGCCGACGTGGCTGAGCACTTTGCGAAACGCATTGGGCCGCTCCCACGCCACGGTCCAGGCGCAAATGCCGCCGGAACTGATACCGCAAATCGCCCGGCCTTCAACGTCGTCCGTCAGCCGATACGTCTTGCCGATTTCCGGCAACATCTCGTCGAGAAGTAGCCGCGCATACTGGTCGCTGAGCGTGTCGTATTCGAAGCTGCGATTCGACTTCGGCTCATCGCCGTCGTTGGCCGGCGGAAACTGTCCTGGGTTGATGAACAGGCCGATCGTTACCGGCATGTCGCCTTTGTGAATCAGGTTATCCATCACGATCGGCGCGCGGAACTGGCCTTTTTCGTCCTGATACCAAATGCCGTCTTGAAACACCATCACGCACGCCGGCCGATTGGCGTCGTATTGCTTCGGGACGTAAACCCAATAGTCGCGCACCGTGCCGTCGAACACCTTGCTTTTCCACTGGTGCTTCGTCAGCTCACCCCGCGGCACATCGTCGTGCCGCTGCGAATCGTCGCCAAGCACGTACGGCTCTTTCTCGGCGGCCCACGACGCCATGCTCGCCCCCAGAGCAAGCCATGCAATCGTCGCCAGCAAACCCCAATTCCCACTCCGCCTCACATACCACATGGTCGACTCTCCCAGTTGAAACAGACTATTTGGTGAAACCGTGGCCGCTCGTCCACCGGCAACGTCGCATCGCCAAGGCGTATCGCCAAGTCACATTGCCAAATTATCCACCGCTACCCACTCGCCAAGACTAATCCCCCTCCTGCCGGCCGGCAAGAACCGAGCCGCCTGCCGCCGGGGCGACTACTTGGGGGGTTGTCCGGCAATATCCGCGATTGGAAGATAAACGGTCGGTCGCTGCATTTGTAGCGGCCAATTGCCGGAGCGATTCGGGCAAAGCTCCGGCTACTCGTGGGGTGCGAAACGATTGTAGCCGACGCTCCTGACGATCCGGTTTTGCCGGGCACTCGCCCTACGGATCGCGCGCTTTGTGCCGTGCGATTCGGCTGGGAAATCCTAGGGCGTGGCGACGGTTGCATCGTGAATCGGGCGACGATTGGCCGCGCGGCCGTCGGAAATACGACAATCACCTACATGGGATCATCGGCGCCGAGCGTCAATTCCTCGTTGAGACGCCCTGCCGGCTAACCGCCGCCCATTGATCGCGCCGTCCGTCCTCGGGTCGAACCTGCCGCTAACGGAGGTCAGCACGTCGTGCAATTGTTCCCCACCCCAAGCTCCCACTACGGCTGCACGAACTTCGTTGACCTGCTGCGCTTCCGCGCCGAGCATCAGGCCGACGATCTTGCATTTACGTATCTCGTCGACGGCGAGGACGAGAAGCTCCACGTTACCTATGCCGAGTTGGACCGCCGTGCCCGCGCGGTCGCCGCGGCCCTCGACGCAATGGGCATGTCCGGCGAGCGAGCGCTGCTGCTCTATCCCGCCGGCATCGACTTCATCGCCGCATTCTTCGGCTGCCTATACGCAAACGTCGTCGCGGTGCCGGCATATCCGCCGCGGCGCAATCGCCGCATGACGCGGATCGAAGGCATCGCCGCCGACGCCGGCGCCAAGATCGCTCTCTGCACCGCCAAAGTCATCGAACAAGCTCGCGACGTGATCGACCAAACGCCCGACCTGACCAATCTGCATTGGGTCGCCACCGATGGCTTGGCCAAGGGCATCGAAGATCGCTGGCGGCATCGCTCGACGCACGAGGACGCGATCGCCTTCCTGCAATACACCTCAGGTTCGACCGGCACGCCCAAGGGCGTCATGCTCACGCACAAGAACCTGATGCACAACTCGGCGCAGATTTGCTATGCCTTCGAGCATACGCGTAGCGGCACGGGCGTGTTCTGGCTGCCGAGCTATCACGACATGGGTCTGATCGGCGGGATCCTTCAACCGATGTTCATCGGCCGACCCAATACGCTCATGTCGCCGATGTCGTTCCTACAAAAGCCGCTCCGCTGGCTCAAGGCGATCTCGCGCTATCGTGGTACGACCAGCGGCGGACCCAACTTCGCCTACGAATTGTGCGTCGACAAGATCACCGAAGAGCAAAAGGCCGATCTCGATCTGTCGAGTTGGCTGGTCGCCTTCAACGGCGCAGAGCCGGTTCGGCCCAGCACGATCGACCGCTTTTCCGAAGCTTTCGCCTCGTGCGGGTTCCGCCGCGAAGCGTTCTATCCCTGCTACGGACTGGCCGAAGCGACGCTCATCGTCACCGGCGGCTTCAAGCTCTATCCGCCCGTCGTCGGCCATTTCGACGGCAAGGCGCTCGAACGCCGCTTGATCGTCGGTGCCCGCGAAACCGACAGCGCCGCGCGGGCTCTCGTCGGCTCCGGCTCGGGCCTGCTCGATCAGCGTGTCGTCATCGCCGACCCGGAAACCTGTGACCAATGCACGCCGGGCCACGTCGGCGAAATCTGGGTATCCGGTCCCAGCGTCGCCAAGGGCTACTGGAAACGCCCGAACGACACCGAACACACGTTCCATGCCTACCTCAAAGACTCCGGCGAAGGTCCGTACATGCGGACCGGCGACCTGGGCTTTATCCACGACGACGAACTGTTCATCGCCGGCCGGCTTAAGGATCTAATCATCGTCCGCGGCCGCAATCACTATCCGCAGGACATCGAGATCACCGTCGAAGAAGCCCATCCGCGGATTCGCAACGGCAGCGCCGCCGCGTTCACGATCGAAGTCGGCGGCCGCGAACTACTCGGCGTCGCCGCCGAAATCGAACGACGCGGCCGGGAAGTAACCGACGAAGTTTTCGACGCCATTCGCCGCGCCATTTCCACCGAACACGAAGTCGCCCCCGACGCCGTGCTGCTGCTGCGAGCCGGCAGCATGCCCAAGACATCCAGCGGCAAAATCCAACGCCACGCCTGCCGGGCGGGTTTTGTCGACGGCTCGCTCGACGTTGTCGCCCGCTGGCAATCGTGGGAACCGACCGCGGCAAAGGCCGAGCCCTCGATGAGCAGCCCGCTCGACGCGGCGGCGGTGGCACACGACGGCAACGGCCAAGCGTCGCCCAAAAAAACCGGCCAATCCATCACCGACGGCCCCAGCGACGAAACCATTCAAGCCGTCATGGACCACGTCCGCCGTGTGGCCAAGGAACGCGCCACGGGCCTTGCGCCCGACTCCAACATCGTCCACCTCGGTCTCGACTCGCTAGAACGGGTCGAAATCATCGCCTCGCTGCAAGAGGTCTACGGCGGCCGGCTGCCCGACGAAGTGTTGCCCGAAATCGAAACGGTCCGCGAAGTCGCCGCGGCGATCGAAAAGCATCTCGGCGTCGAGCGGCACACCCGCAAGGGCATTCCCGAAGGCCAGGAGATTCCCGCTGAGTATTATCGCTTCGATCGCACGCCCGAATACGTGCAACTACGGCAAAAAATCGGCCTCTATGAAGCGACCGGCTTGCCCAATCCGTTCTTCCACGTCCACGAGGGCGTCACCAACGACACCACGCGGATCGATGGTCGTGAGCTGATCAACTTTTCCAGCTACAACTACCTCGGCACGTCGGGCGACCCGATCGTTTCCAAGGCGGCCAAGCAGGC
>JBBDYI010000040.1:0-1834 GCA_040901705.1 Pirellulales bacterium
GTGGGATACTGCTAGCTTGGGATTTACGGGCAATTCTTTGCGGATAGCCTCTAAGTTCCCCCGTGCGAGTCCGGCTGGCGATGAAGCTGCCAGAGCAAGCGCCCCTCTTCACCTCCGAAACCGCAATAGGCTTCGTACCAGCGGCGAAACGTCGCCATGCTGTCGGCAAACGTAAGCTCCGGCCGATAACCGAGCTGGCTGCGAGCGAGGTCGCAGCGATGCCGCACGCCGCGCATCTGCTGCCCCGCCAGTCGGCTCAACGGCGGCGATTGCGACGTGCTTTCCGCGCTGCCCGACCCACTTCTGCGCTGCATCCGTTTCGGTCCGTACTTCGACCAATCGCGGCACCGACGCGCCCAACGCAACAAGGTCGGCGTTTGCTTGACGATCCGTTTCAGCTCGGCCAGCCCGGCGATCCGCCGCGCGGCCTGGGCGACCGAATAACCCTCGCGCTGGCGGGACACAAACCGGCGGGCTTCGTCTTCGCTTATCGACGCCACTAGCGGTGCATCGGGCACAAGCGGCAACAGCGCGTCGACCACGTCGCGCCACGTCGTCTCTTCGTCGTCGTTAATGAAAATCCGTTGGCCTTCGCCGGCGCCGTGGTCGAAAGCCAACTCAATGGCGGCCGCCAGGTTTACGACGTCGACCAACACGCACGCCGCGTCTCCGTTGCCGACCAGCGGCAGCGTCCCGCGGCGTAGGGCGTCGATGATCTCGAAGGCGTATCGCGAATTGAGCCCGGTGATGTTCGGCGGGCAGAGCACGACGCTAGGCAAACCGCGCCGCGCCGCACGTTCGACCACCAGGTCTTGGCGATGCTTGTAATAGCCATACGTCGGCTTCTTGGCCCGCTCGGTCGCCGATTCGTACTCGGCGGCTTGCGAGGGAAACTCGCCATAGACGGCGATGCTGCTCAAGTGAACGAACCGCTGGATGCCCGCCGCGAGGCATTCGTCGGTGAGGTTCTTGACGGTCGGTTCCATCAGCGTCGACGGCGGGAACGAACAGTTGACGACGATTTCACAGCCGACGATCGCCTCGCGAATCTGCTCGCGGCGCGAAAGGTCCGCTTGCCACAGACGGATTCCACGTCGCGCCAATCGCCAGGCGTTTCCGGCGGTATGGATTACCGGTCGAACTTCGTACGTGCCGCGGTCGAGCAGGCGTTCGACGAGCGTCCCGCCAACGTGCCCGGCAGCGCCGATAATGGCCACGCGTCGCGTCATACCGAAGCCTCTCGCGAAGCGTAGTGGGCGGGAAACTCCGGCAGCGGCGCGCGTGCGGCGTACATGGCGTCAATCAAACGCAACGACTCCACGCCTTGCCGCGCCGTTACGCGCGGCGACGATTTCGCACGGCAGGCCGCGACGAAATCGGCAAGCTGACGCACGAAGTTGTTCGGCGAGCGGACGCGAGCGCGCGTTGCGTCGGGCCGGCGGATGATCATCTCGCACTCGGTTGCATCGCGCGGGCGCAGGATCACGTCGGCGTCGCGCGCTTTGTCTTCCAGGCTGACCGTGCCGCGATCGGTTTCCATGACGAAGCCCGGCGGCAAGCGGATTGTTTTCGACAGCCGCATCGTGCCGATGAGCGGCGTCGGTCGACCGCGATATTGAAACGTCGCCGCGGCGTTGGCTTCCGGCCCGCCGAGCGAATCGTCGGCAAACGCGACCTCGTCGGGATAGCCGAACCAGGTAAGCATCCAGTCGATGAAGTGGGTGCCAACGACGACCGTGACGCCGCCGCCGATCGACTTGCGGTCGAGTATGTAACTCGACGCGGGATTCCAACCGCCCCGCGTGCCGAACTGATAGGCGAATCGATGGATCTC
>JBBDYI010000040.1:1844-8168 GCA_040901705.1 Pirellulales bacterium
GAAAAAGCCCTGGGCGATCAGGTCGCCGAGTAATTCGACGGCGTCGATGAATCGCGAGGAATATCCGACCGCGACGGTGACGCCGCGCTCGTCGGCCGCGGCGGCAATTCCTTCGCCCTCGGCCAGCGTGGCGGCCAGCGGCTTTTCGACCAGACAATGCACGCCGGCGCGGATGCAGGCCAGCGCGATGGTATGGTGCGTATGGTTGGGCGTGGCGACGATCGCGGCGTCAATGTCGCCGAGCGCTTCCGAGACGTCGGTGTAGATCTTCGGCGATATCCGGTACCGCTCGGCCAGGCCACGGCAGCGCTGCGGTTCGGGATCGACCAGTGCGACAAGCCGCACGTCGGGCAAGCCAAGCACGGCCGGCACATGCGAACCTTCGGCGATTCTGCCCGCGCCGACGACGGCAATGCGATACGGTTCGGTCATCGGCGGACGGAGCAAGTGAAGGTTCTGCAACAGACTTGAAGATCCGCCGCAATGCATCGGCGGCCACCACTTCACGAGTCTAGCATTTCGTTCCACTGGCGAAAGGACCGGCAGTCGCGCTTCGCCACGACGGTGACTGACTCGATGTCTAGCCGCAACTTAACGTCGCCTCCACGATCGCATTTTTCCTCGCACCGCGTCCGCAACGATGCGGAACTCCCTCGTGGTCACCACGCGAGTGATCCATAGCAATACGATCATGCCGACGAGCAGCAGCAGTTTCGCCCCGACGACGGTGATAAGGTTGACCCATTCGACGCGCTCGAAGAACGAACCGGGCCGTTCGATGTTCTTGACCACGCTCAGCCAGCCATCGACGAACGTCAGATCGAGCCAGACGATCAGCCCGGCGCAGGCCAGCGCCCGGCCGATCTTGGTCAATTCCCAGGGGAGCGGGTAAAGGTACGTGCTGGCCGCGGCGGCCACGATGAATTTCACCACGAAGCCGGCCACCATCGACCACGCGGCGCCGTACATGCCGTATACCGGAATCGCCCACATGCCAATGCCGGCGCTTACGACGATCGAGGTGATGGTGGCGGTCGAAAGCCAGAGTCCGCCGCCGAAGAAGAACACCGGCTGCGAAACGATCGAGTAAAATCCCTGAAACGCCCAAGCGAAGATGAGGATCGACACGACCGACGCCGCCTCGTGATACGACGGATTGGTGAGCACGCGGATGGCGACGGTGGAAAAAATTTGCTGCCCGAGCAGGGCGAAGATCACGATCAACAGCGTGAGCGTGTAGATGCGGGTTTGCTGACGACGGTTTTCTTGGCCGCCTTCGCGCATGAGCCGGGAAAGTGTCGGGTACGCGGCGTCGCCGAAGTTGATCAGCGGCATCTGGATGAGCTGAGCGAACGCGATCGCGACTCCATAGACGCCGAGCGCAGCGGTCGAGAACAAGCCGTTGACCATCCAGGCGTTGGCCGTAAGCATCAGGCCATCCGACAATTGGTGCGGGACGAAGTTGACGCCGGTTCGCAGGGTTTGCTTCGCCATGCCGAGATCGAATCGGCCGCCGCCGTATTTCCAGACCAGCCGCGCGGCCACCACGGCGGCGGCGAGCGCGGCGACCGAGGCCGCCACTTGTCGGCCAAAGCCCTGCCAGTCGTCGAGGCCTCGCGCCGCCAGCCAATACACGATCACCAGGCCAACGACGGTTTGTATGACGTACCGCGACAGACTCAGCGCGATGGCCGTCTTGGCGTGTTCGCACAAACGGGCCACCATCGAGGCCAGCCGCATGCTGGCGTCGCCGAACACGTAGGCCAGAATCAACAGCCACAGCGCGTATAGCGCCGTCGACGACAGCGGTAGGCCCGGCAGTATCTCATCGACGACGAAAACTCCGACGAGCGCAAGCACGAGCGTAACTGCCAAATTGACGGCGAACTGGCTGAGTTGCATCGAGCGAACGAGCTGCGGGCGGAGGTGCTCGTCGGTGCGAAAGTACCAACTCTTCAAGCCGGCCAGCGCGCCGAGTTGGATCAGCGTACCCAGCGGCATGGCGACCCGGCTGGCGAGATTGAAGATGCCCATCTGCTCCTGGGAGAGATAGTCCGTATAGATCGGCAGCACGATCATGTTGACGAGCTGCGGTGCAAAACTGCCGATCAGATAGATCGTGCTGAGTTTGCCGATTCGAGTGGCGGTTTTGGCCAGCGTCATGGCAAGTGCCGGGATAAGCTCAGAAATCGCTGGCGGCGGGAGATCGAATCCCGGCTACGGCCGCCCGATCGCGGCGAAGAAGTATAGCCCGCCGATGCCCCGCAACGCAGCGGTTAAAGCGGATGTAAATCGGCGAGCGACGCCGGGACTTCGCGGTGTTCTACGACATCGGCCGGGCAAAGGTTCGCGCCTCTCACCGGCGATGCGTCCGACGACGAATCCGCCGAAATCGACCGGTCGCTTTCGACCGAGTTCGACCGAGTGCGTCGGACCGCATGCGACCGGCCGAGTTGGACCGACCGACGCCGCGTCTTTGCTACGGCTGCTACGGCGAAATCGCGACTTTCGACTTGTACGTAAGAATATCGTACACGTCCTCGGCGTCGCGGGCCGAAAGCTCCACGGACGTTTCGGCTGGCCTCCGCAGGGCGTTTTCCGAATAGTCCTCGGCATAGATGCCCAGGTTGCGCTCCAGCCCGACGTAATACTCGCCGCGGGCGTTCATCTTTTCCTTCACTTGCAGCGTGGACGACGCGCCGCCGAACTGTTCGGGCAACACGCCGGTACGCACCACCGGGAACCGCCCGGCATACTGGCCGCGCAGCAAGAGCGAGATTTCCTTGCGCTGCAGGTCGAGCACGGCATCGAACGGGCCGCGAACGACCTTTAGCTTGTCGCCGGGTCGCGGCGGTTGCTGCGGATCGATCGCGTTGATCTTGGCAAGCAACTGGGCCGGTACGTCGTAACGGTCGGCGATGCTCTTGAGCGTATCGCCGTCGCGGACGATGTACGGCTGCTCGAGCATGTGCGTGGAGTTCGAGTAAATGATCGTGCCCGCCAATTGGCCGAGCAACTCGACGAGCCGCCGTTCGTCGTCGGCAGAGAGATCCCGATTCCCGTACCAGGCGGAAAGCACCGCGTGGGCGTCGATGAGGCGATTCTCGCTCAGGTATTGCTGTGCCTCGAGCCAGGCGTCGGCAAACGTCGACCCGCCGCCCTTCGCGGCGCCAACGGGCGGCGACTCGTTCCGCGTGAGCGAAGCGGGCGGAGCGAGCGCCGACGGCGATCCGCCGGACTTCGGATTCTCGCTTGTGCTTTCGCCAAACCGCGGCGCGTCTTCCGTCGCCTTGCCGAGCGGGAACTGATTCGGCGGAGCATCGGGAAACGCCGGGATCGGCTTCGGGCCATCGGTCGGCGCGCCTGGGTCGAATTGCGTGCCAGTATTGACCGCGATCTCCGCCGGAATCTCGGTATCGATGCCCGGCGGCGGCGTCGGCTCCGGCTTGTTGACGTACGTGTAAACGGCGTAACCGACGCCGATGAGCACGAGGATTACGATTCCGTTGCGTACAAGTTGCATGATCGTCCTCCCTGACGATACGCGTGATTGGCGATGGACTTGGAGCAGCGCGGATTTTTGCCCGCACGACGGTGGCCGTACAAGGAACGACGCTCCAAAGAACCGAGCGGCGGGATCGTAGTGAACGGGCCGCTTCACCGCCAGGGCAGTTTTTCACTCGATTACTCCCGCGAGCCACACGGCCCGCGGCTCGCGCAACTCCTGTTCTCGCACCAACTTGCCGTTGCCCGCCAGCTGTGTTTGTGGTACCTATCGCGACGCGATGATCGTCGACCATTTCAACACGCTGCTGTCCGGCGGCGCGGCTTCGGCCGCGCGGCGGATCCACCAATCGCTCTGCCGGCTGGGCGTAACGAGCCGCTTCTGGCACGCCAAGCGAACCGATCCGGCCGACGAATCGCTGCACCACGTCGAATGGGGCCGCGGCGATAGGGCCGTCGTCCGCCGCGTTGTGAGCCGCTGCCTCGAAGTCGGCCGCAAGCTGCAACTCAAGCACGATCTCCGCCGGCACCTCGCCGGGCATCCGCCGGAACTCGAATACTTCAGCATCCCCGTCACGCACCGCCCCACGCGGTTCGACCTCGCCGCCCGCGACAGCGATATCGTCCATCTGCACTGGACGGCCAAGCTGATCGACTACCCGACGTTCTTCGCGAGCATCCCCGACGACTTTCCGATCGTCTGGACGCTGCACGACATGAATCCGATGACCGGCGGCTGTCACTACTCCGCCGGTTGCGATAGTTTCGTCGAAGGGTGCGGCCGGTGCCCACTGCTGGGACGCAGCGGCGACCACGATATATCGCAGCGTTCGTTCGCCATAAAGCAGCGAGCGCTTGCCGGCAAGAATCTGCACGTCGTCGGACCGAGCCGCTGGCTCTCGCGCGAGGCACAGCGTAGCGCGATCCTCAAGAACGCCCGCTCGTTTCACACGATCCCCTACGGCATCGACACCGACATGTTCGCACCGGTCGATCGCCACCTTGCCCGGCGCTCGCTCGGCGTGCCCGACGACGCGATCGTCGTGGCGTTCGGCGCGGTCGATCTCGATAACTTGCGCAAGGGCTTGCGGCAATTGCTCGAAGCGCTTTCGCGGCTGAAAGACCAGTCGCGCGTATTGGGGCTGTTGTTCGGCGCGGGCGAAATGCCGCCGACCGATCTGCCGCTGCCGGCGATGTTGGCGGTCGGCTACGTAAACGATCCGCGGCGACAGGCCATGGTCTATTCCGCGGCCGACGTGTTCGTTATTCCCTCGCTGCAAGAAGGCTTTGGCCTCACCGGCCTCGAAGCGCTCTCGTGCGGCACGCCCGTCGTCGGCTTCGACACCGGCGGCATACCCGACTTCGTTGTCCACGGCGAAACCGGACTGCTGGCGCGCGTCGGCGACGCCGAAGATCTGGCCGAGAAGATCGGCATCCTCGTCGACGATCCGCAAGCCGCTGCCCACATGGGCGAGCGCGGTCGCCAGTACGTGTTGGCCCACTTTCGCCAACAGCGCCAGGCGGAGCAGTACCTCTCGCTGTACGAGGAACTGCTCGGTTCGCGGCGCCGAAGTCGCGTCGCCTGATCGTCCCGTTGCGTGGCCGCGTCCACTTTGGCGTGAGCGTGTCTGGGCAGGGTCAGGGGTGTCACGAAGAAGCGACACGCCCACGCCAGAGTCGACGCGGCTTTCGATCGGTGCCTCGTGGTTTCTTAACCACCCACCGCTGCCACAGTGCTTGTCGACCGACTGCGGGCCGACAAGCACTTCCACCGCGCTTATCCGAGGAACACCAGCGTGTCGGCAAGCGTAACTCGGTCGCTCTTGGGCGAGAGCGCGGATCGCCGCGCATCTTGATACCGGGCCGCTTCGCTGAACGATTCGCGGCGGTCGATCGGCTGGCCGTCGCGCGTCGCCGGCGGAGGGTTGGTCGCCACAGTCGGCGACGAAGGCGCGTCGAACGACAGCTCCGAGCGAAGAATCTTCACATGGTTCGGCGCGTCGATGCCGATCTGCACCGCGGCCCCTTTGACCTTGAGAACCGTGATCGTGATGTTGTCGCCGATCCGGATTTGCTCGGACTTCTTGCGAGAGAGAACCAACATGACACACTCCGTTGCGAAGGGGGCGACGCCAGGCCGCCGGTGAGGTGAGGAGAAGCGAAATGATGTTAGGCGATAAAGCAGCACGCGTGCCAAACGCGCCGAGAAAGCGACGGATTGTTCGCAAGTCACGCTCAGCATTGCGGTTACGTGCAAACGCCGTTTTCCGCCGGTGTACGCCGTAGTGTACAAATTTACAAACAACCTTACAATCGGCATGTAGGTTTGTGCAAACTCTACCGATTTTACTTTGTCGTTCGTCTCGGCCATGCCTTCGGCGTCCGCCCGAAGTGCCCCCGTTGCCCTGAGAGAAGCAGAATGAATGTACGAACGAATGTAGGCTGCAATGTAGGGTGCTCTGTGAGCACCGCAAAAGCGTTGTGCCAACGTACTCACAGAGCAGCCGTTGGCCGCATCCAAACGCATCATCCGCAGATGGCGCAGATGTTCGCAGATGAAACCCTATCGTCGCCCATCTGTGGCCATCTGCGACATCTGCGGATAATGCTCTTCTTGATCGTGGCTGCGAAATCTCGCTATCGTTGATACCGGAAATTTTCGCCGGTCGCGAAGATTCGAAGCGTTAGCAGCGCAGAGCGTTAGCAGCGCAGAGGACGCAGAGCAATCGCTCCCTGGCGGCTCGCGCCCAGCGGACGCCACGTGTCAACGTGACGCCGGCGACGTCGGTTCTTCTCTGCGTCCTCCGCGAAACCTCTGCG
>JBBDYI010000041.1:0-47866 GCA_040901705.1 Pirellulales bacterium
AGGCGAATCCTTTCGCCGAATGCACTGTCAAGCCAATCTCTCGGCGAAAGGATTCGCCTCCTACGGCTCTGGGATAAGCACGAAGCCCGGTGGCGTGCCCCAGACGCCCCGTAGGAAACCTCCTCGAAGCCCGCCCCGACGTTCGACCACGATTATCGGCCGCCGCGGCGTCACCGGCAATCGTCAAAGCGACGTTTCGCATCGGCGGTTCGCCGCGCTGCTGGCCGTTGCTCGACCGTCCCCAGCGGCATAGAATGACGCGGTCACGTTCCGGCCGCGTTCCGCGGCATTTGTGCCTCCGCTCGCTCCCTCGCCACGAGTCGCCGTCGCGAACCGCTTCGGCTGCCGCGTGGCAATATCCCCGCGGATTCGCTCCCACGATAGGGTCGTTTCGTCATGTTCGAGCGAAAGCCGCTCTTTCCCAACGTCATCGAGTTGAATCACCAAGCCGGGCACCGCATCGGGTGCTGCGTCTATTTGGTCTACGACGGCCCACAGTGGCTGCTCGTCGACATCGGCTACGAAGACACGGTCGATGAGATCGTCGACTTGATCCGCGAGCTTGACTTCCCGTTGGCCAACTGCCAAACGATCGTCGCCACGCACGCCGACGTCGACCACATCCAAGGTCTGGCCAAAGCAAAGCAGATGCTCCGCACCACGGTCACCGCCCACCCCAAGGCCGTCGCCGCGCTCGAGTCCGGCGATCGCCTGCTCACGTTCGCCGAGATTTCCGCTCAGGACATCAGCCTCGACATGCCCGCCGTCAAGGTCGATCGCCAGGTAAGCGACGGCGACAAGATCCAGGTCGGCGACCTGACGCTCGAAGTCTGGCACACGCCCGGCCACACCGACAGCCAACTCGCGTTTCGCCTTGGCGACTTGCTGCTCAGTGGCGATAATATCTTTCGCGACGGATGCATCGGCGCGATCGACGCGCACCACGGCAGCGACCTGGGCGACTTCCTCGCCTCGCTCGAGCGGATCCGCCGATCCGACGTCCAGTGGCTGCTCCCCAGCCACGGCCCCGCGTTCCGCAACGACAACGGCCTGCTCGACCGGACCATCGACCGCGTCAAGACATACCTGCACATGGCCGATTTCGGCACCTGCGCGGTCGACTGGCCGCTGATGGACGAGTGGGACCGGGAATTGGCCGAAGGACGCACGCCGAAATGACGGATGCGGGCTTCGGGACGCGGGGGTCGGGTCTCGGCAACGAGGCGGCATCCGTTGATGTAGCGGACGTGACAAAGGTTTTACCGTTTCCGATTTTTCGTGTTTCGAATCATTCGAATCGAACGAACATGCTCCAATCCATTGTCGGCATATTGGTCATCACGTTGCTTGTGTTCGCGGTCATTTGGATCACAGGCCGCGTGACGCTCGGCGAATGATCGTCGATCGCGCCGAGCTTGTCGGCGTGAGATTCTCAGCGGAACGTTGCGGCTGCGCGCATCGCCCGGCAGGTAATCGGCCATGATGAGCGCCTCTACGTCCGTCGACGGCCCACGAGAGCTTGCCGGACTGACCGCCGTCGTGACCGGCTCGTCGAGCGGCATCGGCCGCGCCATCGCGCTCGAACTGGCGGCCGGCGGCGCGAATTGCCTCGTCCACGGCCATCGCAATCGCCAAGGCGCGGAGCAAACCGCCGCCGAAGTCGCCGCGCTCGGCGTGGCGTCGCTCGTGCATCTCGCCGACATGGCCGATGCCGACGCTTGCCAAAAATTGATCGACGCGGCATGGCAATGGCAAGGCGGTGTCGACATCTGGGTGAACAACGCCGGCGCCGACGTCCTCTCACCTCCGCAGTCGGAACTTTCCGCCGACGACAAGCTCGACTTGCTGCTCCGCACCGACGTGGCCGGCACATTCCGCCTGTCGCGCGCCATCGGCGAGCGAATGAAGCACCGCGGTCGCGGCGCGATCGTCAACATCGGCTGGGATCAAGCCGAAACCGGCATGGACGGCGATTCGGGCCAGATGTTCGCCGCCGCCAAGGGCGCGATCGCCGCCTTCACGCGCAGCCTTGCCAAAACGCTCGCCCCCGAAGTTCGCGCCGTCTGCGTCGCGCCGGGCTGGATCAAAACCTCCTGGGGCGACCAGGCGTCGGAATACTGGCAGCACCGCGCCCAAAGCGAAAGCCTAGCCGGCCGCTGGGGAACGCCGCAGGATGTCGCCCGCGTCGTCCGCTTCGTCGCTTCTCCGCAGAGCGACTACATCAACTGCCAAACGATCGCCGTCAACGGCGGGTTGGCGAAATAGACGTCGGCGTTTGCAAAAAACACAATCTTGTAACAAAACTTCGCTTGGCGCGAGCCGCCGCGTCATCCGCAATAACCTCGAGCCTCAAGCCTCCGCGACTTGTCGCATGTGCCGATTCGCGCTATCATGTCCAGCGGTTGATACGTTCTGTCGCTCGTCGAGGGCGACTTGCGGCGGATTCTCGAAGCGATGCGGGGCAAGCGGCGTTCGCATTCGGTGATCCGCGACCGCATCGAAGCGCCGACGACGGCCGAGATTTCAGCGTTGGTCGGTGGACGGCAGAATCCTTTGGCGGAGCATACCCAAGTTGGCAAACTTGCGTGGTCCCCCTTGCGTAGCATGATGTAGCCGTTGCGTAGCATGATTTATCGAACGTCGGCGGTTGCCTGACGTCCAACGCTCGGCGACGGAGACTTCCAACGACCGACGAAGAACGATCGACCAGGCAAGCAGTGACCGACGAAGCGCAGCCGGTCGCGCAGTCGCGTCCTTCCACACGACACCACAACGGAGCACGTCGATGGCGAACGAGCAAACCCCCGCTTCGGCCAAACCCGTCGCAGCGACCGCGCCGAGACAGGGTGAACCGGGACAAGACCAGCCGGCCATGATCGAAGCCGTCGGCCTTTCCAAGTATTACGGCCATTTCGCCGCCATCGACAACGTCTCGTTTTCGATCCCCCGCGGCGAAGTCGTGGCGTTTCTCGGCCCCAACGGCGCCGGCAAGAGCACCACGATGAAGCTGCTCACCGGCTACCTCGCGCCCTCGGCCGGCAAGGCCCGCATCGCCGGCCACGACATGGCCACCGACCGTATCGCCGGCGCTAAGCGACTGGGGTACTTGCCAGAAAACGGCCCGCTCTATCCCGATATGTCGCCACGAGCGCTGCTCGAATTCTTCGCCGACGCCCGCGGCATGACCGGCAGCGTCAAGCGAACGCGGTTCGCCGAGGTCGTCGATCTCTGCGGCGTCGGCGACGTGATCGGCAAGCCGATCGGCAAGCTCTCCAAAGGCTATCGGCAGCGTGTCGGCTTGGCCCAAGCGCTGCTGCACGAGCCGGACGTGCTGATCCTCGACGAGCCGACGGCCGGCCTCGACCCGAATCAGATTCACGAAGTCCGCGAAATCATCCGCCAGTTGGGCAAGCAGAAAACCATCTTGCTCTCCACCCACATCATGCAAGAAGTCCAAGCCGTCGCCGGCCGCGTGCTGTTCATCAGCGAAGGCCGGCTGGTGTTCGACGGCCCGGTGTCGAAGCTCGCCGACGCCACGCACGACCTCGACGAACGCTTCCGCGAACTTTCCCGCGGCAAACAACTAGCCAAAGCCTGAAGTACGACCGACAGCGAATTCGTAGGGTGGGTCGAGCAAAGCGAGGCCCACCTAGCCAGCGAACAAACGACAATATGGCGGGCCTCACTCCGTGCGACCCACCCTACAGCCTACACCCTATAACCTCACCATGAATACGAACGTCCTCAGCGCGATCTTCCGCCGCAACTTCGTCGCGTACTTCAGTAGCCCAACCGGCTACGTGTTCATCGCGCTGTTCATGTTTTTCAGCTCGCTTGCGGCCTTCGGCCCCGTCGAGTTTTTCAACGCGAATCTCGCCAACCTCGACCAGTTGAACAAGTATTTCTTGTGGCTCATGCTGGGCTTCGTGCCGTCGATCACGATGAGCATTTGGGCCGACGAGCGACGACAAGGCACCGACGAACTGTTGCTGACCATCCCCGCCAACGACTTCGAGGTCGTCGCCGGCAAGTATCTGGCCGCCGTGTCGATCTACGCGGTGGCGCTCGCCTTTTCGGCGCTGTCGAATTGGATCGCGCTGATTTCGATGGGCGACCCGGATATCGGCCTGTTTCTCGCCAACTACGTCGGATACTGGTTCGTCGGACTGGCGATGATCGCCTTGGGTATGATCGGTTCGTTCCTTACGGGTAACCTGACCGTTTCGTTCGTGCTGGGCTTCATCTGTATCTTTCCGTTCGTCATCACGCAGCTTGCCGAATCGTTCGTCCCGTGGCGGGAAGGCGTGGACTTCGCCAAACAGTGGACGTTCGTCGGGCCGTTCGAGGACTTCACCCGCGGCGTGATCAGCCTGTCGTCGGTGACGTATTTCGTCGCTGTGGCGGCGTTCGCGTTGTACGTCTGCATGATCCTTATCGGCCGCCGACACTGGCTTGGCGGTCGCGACGGCAGCAGCCTGATCGGCCACTACGTCGTCCGCGGCTTGGCCTTCGTCGCCATCGCCGCCAGCATCGTGTTCGTGTTCACCAATCACGACGTAATCCGCGCCGATGCAACCGTCGCGAAGCTCAACTCGCTGTCCCAGGACACCAAAGACTTGCTCGAGGATTTGCACGTCGAGGAAGCAAGGGAAATAAAAAAACGCCGCGAGACGCTGACCAAGGAGTTGGCGGATGCCAAGCAGGCCGCCGAGGCGAAGAAAAACGACAAAGAGTCGCAAAAAGCGGTCGAAAAGGCCCAGCAGCGGTTGCGGCAAGTCGACCTCGACGAAGCCCGCATCGATGAGCCGATCGTCATCGACGCCTATATCAGCCGCGAAGTGCCCGAGGCTTACGTCGCCAAGCGGCTCGACTTGATCTCAAAGCTGCGCGAGTTCGAGCACCTCGCCAAAGGCAAGCTGGCCGTGAAGATTTACGACATCGAGCCGTTGAGCATCGTCGCCGATCAAGCCAAGGACAGTCACGGCCTAGAGGCCCGCCGCATTAACTTCGAGACCCGCGGCCAGTTGCTCAGCGACGAAATCTTTCTCGGCGCGTCGATCCGCTCCGGCCTCGATGAAGTCGTGATCAAGTTCTTCGAGTTGGGCATCCCGGTCGAATACGAACTGATTCAAGCCATCGTGACCGTCAGCCAGTCCGAGCGCAAGACGCTCGGTGTCATCAAGACCGACGCGAACCTGATGGGCGGAATCAGCTTTGCCGGCGGCATGCCCCAAATGGCCGAACAGCAGCCGATCGTCGGCGAACTGATGAAACACTACAAAGTGATCGAGGTCGACCCGAGCGACAAAATCGTCGATCCCGACGACCCCAACGCGCAAAAGTACGACGTCCTGTTAGTCGCCCAACCCTCCGCGCTGTCGCCCCCGCAGCTCGCAAACGTCCGCGACGCCGTGATGGCCGGCACGCCAACCGCGATCTTCGAGGATCCGTTCCCGCTATGGATGCAGGAAGTTCCCGGCACCGACCAGCCAAAGCGGCCCCGGCAGCAAATGATGGGCATGCCGCAACCGCCCGAGGAGAAGGGCGACATCCGCACTTTGTTCGCCCCGTTGGGCGTGGAACTGGTTAGCCAGAAACGCGACCAGGAGGACCAGGATTTCGCGGCGATGTCCCGCGGGCGGCCGACCGACCGCGAAGCCGTCGTCATTTGGCAGCGATACAACCCCTACCCGGCGCTGCGATTCAGCCAGGGATTGACCAACGAATGGGTGTTCGTCAACGACATCGCCCCGAAGACGAAAGACGCCGACGGCAAGGGCTGCTTTTCCGACGACCCGGTCACCAGCGGCTTGTACGAACTGTTGTTCGTCTTTCCCGGCGGCATCAATCAACCGGCGCAACAGGAAGTCGAGCGGTGGACACGCGACGTCGAGGATTTGACGAAGCGAGCCGCGGAGAAGCCGGGCGACGAAACCATCAAGCACAACCTCGAATTGGCCAGGAACAGCCTGGAACGCGCAAAAGACCGGCGGGCCAAGCTGCCAGGATTCACGTCGCTGGTCCGCACCGGCGAGGAATCCGGCACGATTCGCTATCGCCACATCGAGGAAGCCTTCCGTAATCGAACGCCCTTTGCGATGCGCGAGCACGAAGAAGAGACGGGCGTTCGCCAATGCCTGGCCGCACGAATCCAGGGTGAAATCGACGCGCCGCCCGCCCACGCGAACGCCGACGATGCAGATGCCGACGATGCAGACGCTGACGCGAAGAACGCTGGAAAAAACAAGGCAAAAACCGACGGCAAGACAAAAGTCAATGTCGTTCTCGTGTCCGACGTCGACCTCTTTCACGAAGTGTTCTTCGGCCTGAGGGCGAACCCAGACCGCGGACTTAACTTTCAATTTCAGAACGTCCCGTTTGTCCTCAACATCATCGACTCGTTGGTCGACGACAAACGCTTTCTCGACATTCGCAAAGGCCGGCAGATGTACGGCCATCTCACCCACGTCGAACGGCGCATCGAAGACGTCGTCACAAGCAAGATCGAACAACAGATCGACGAAGCCGAAGAGAAATTCAAGCAGATCGAGGAAGATGCGAAAAAGGAGCGAGAACAGGCCGTCAAGGATGCTCAAAAGAAACTCGAAGATATGCAGAAAAAAGAGGATGGAGCCGCGCTGAACCTATCGGTCGTCCAGCGGCTGGAGGACCAGATGAACATGACCCGTCAAATGGCGACCGCCCAGGAAGATCTCAAGAAACTCCGCGCCGATAAGGAACTCCGCACGGAGCGCAACAAAGCGGTCAAGGAGGGCAAGCGGCGCACCTATGCGCTCAACGACACGTACAAGGCGTTCGCGTTGTTGCTGCCGCCGATTGTTCCGTTTGTCGTCGGCGTTGCCGTGTTCTTCTATCGCCGTTCGCGCGAAGAAGAAGGCGCGGCCACGTCGCGGCTTCGGTGACGCGGAGCGCGGCCTGCGGGATGAGAAGCGAAGAATAACGAGTTAACTATTGATCCCGAAACCGAGCGCTGTAGGAGGCGAATCCTTTCGCCGAGAGCTTTGTAAAGCGATTTCTTCGGCGAAAGGATTCGCCTCCCACAGTTGAACCGAGAACGAATGCCGCGGCGGCCCGGGGCGATGCCACGACGCCGGTCGCCAATCGACAATCGTTTTTTTCCTAACCAGGATACCCTTCGATGACCCAATCGAGCCGAACTCTCGCTTATGTGGCGATCGCCCTCGTGGCCGTCGCCGGGGCGTATTTCAGCCGTCCGAAGCCCGTCGGCGTCACGCTGACGAAGTCGACCGAGGATCTGCTGCTGTTTCCCGACTTCAAGGATCCCACCGCCGCGGCCAGCCTCGACATCATGCGGTTCGACGAGGACAAGCTGCTGTTCGATAAGTTCGAAGTAGTCGAAAAGGACGGCATGTGGACGATTCCGTCGCACGATGGCTATCCCGCCGACGCCAAGGACCAGATGGTCGACGCCGCGATTTTGCTCGCCGACCTGCGTGTCACGTCGGTGGAATCCGAAACCGCCAACGATACGCAACGCGAACGCTACGGCATCCTCGACCCGACCGTCGAGAACTTGCAAAAAACGGGTGCGACCGGCATGGGCATGAGGGTCACCGTCCGCGACGCCGCCAAAAAGGAACTCGCCGACTTGATCGTCGGCAAGAAGGTGCCCGGCAAGGACGACCAGCACTACGTCGCGCTGCCCGGCCAGAACCGCGTCGTCACAATCAAGGTCGACATGGGCAAGCTGTCGACCAAGTTCAGCAACTGGATCGAGACCGACCTGCTCAAGATGGGCAGCGTATGGGACGTCGCGAAGCTGTCGCTGGAGGACTACTCCGTCGATCTCGAGCGCGGTCCGCAGTACCGCTCGCAGATGACGTTCGATCGGCCGGCCGACAAGAACGAATGGCGTATTGCCGAACTCAAGCAGGTTGATGAGAAAAAGGGACAGTTCGTCGCGGCCATGCCCGGCGACGACGAGGAGCTTGACTCGCAAAAGATCGACGATATGCGCAGCGCGCTCAACGAGTTGAAAATCGTCAACGTCGAACGGAAGCCCGAAAAGTTTCGCGACAGCCTCAGTGCCGGCAAAGACATCAACGTCTCGCGAGAGACGCAAATGTCGCTGCGCGAAAAGGGCTTTTATCTGATTCCGGCCGGAGACGAGGGCGCCTGGGCGCTGCTTTCGACCGACGGCGAATTGACCGTCACGATGAAAGACGGCGTCGAATACGTGCTGCGGTTCGGCGCGGTCGCCGACTTCGACAAGGAAAAGCCGGCCGGCTCTGGCAGCGATGCCGGCAAAGCCGAGGCCGATAAGGCCGATGCCGACAAGAACAAATCCAACGACGGTGACGCCGACAAGTCGGGCTTCAACCTTCATCGCTACTTGTTCGTCATGGCCCAGTTCGACGAAAACGCCATCGAGAAACCGAAGTTCGAAGAACTTCCACAGGCCGCCGACAGTAACGCCAAGCCGGCGGACGCTCCCGAAAAAAGTGACGCCGACAAGCCGGACGATGCCGCAGCGCCGAAAGCCGATCCACCAAAAGCCGACGGCGATACGGCGAAACCCAGCGATGCAAAGAATGACGACGCAAAGACCGACAAAGCGACCGGCGACAAAGCGACCGGCGACGACCTGAAGCGGGACGCAGATCAACCCGCTGTGCCCGGTGAAGCTGGCGCAAGCGATCCGCAAGCGGCCGCGGTGAATCGTTCGTCGTTCCGGCTGGTCGCGCAACAAGATGATCCGGCGGATTCCGCCCCAGCGGCAGACGCTTCGGCCGACGACGAAAAAAAGGAGGAGCCAAAGGTCGACGCACCCCAGGCCGCCGACGAGAAAGCCGACGAGAAAGCCGACGAGAAAGCCGACGAGAAAGCCGAAAAGCAAGCCGATGCCGCTAAGTCCGACAACGCCGCGGACAACCCGAAGCCAACCGACTCGACCGCTCCGTCGGCCCCGTCTCCCGACGACGCGACGGCAGCTCCCGATGCTGCGAAATCGGCCGAAGCCGCCGCCAAGATACTCGACGCCGAACGCAAGCGGATCGAGGCCGAGAACAAACGCAAGCAGGATGAGTACGACGAAAAGGTGGCCGCGGCGAAGAAAAAGGTCAAGGAACTGAACGAGCGATTCGCCGACTGGTACTACGTCATCCCCGAAGAAGTCTACAAAAAGATCCACCTCAGCCGCGGCGACGTGATCAAGAAGAAGGAAAAGCCGGCCGGCGAGCTGAGTCCCAAAAGCACCAACCCAGCCGACTTCCCCAATTTGCCGCCGACGCTGGGGAACTAGCGATTTTTCGCTGCTCGATTGCTGGGCGGGATGGCCCACCACGTTTCGTGCTAAGCGTCTATCCCAGAACTGTAGGAGGCGAATCCTTTCGCCGAAAGCACTGTCAAGCGACTCCTTCGGCGAAAGGATTCGCCTCCTACAGATTCCGATGTCGGGATAGATTCTACGTCGCCATCCGACGCGCCTGATCGATCACCGACTCGTACGACAACCGCACGCGCGGCACCGGTGCCGATTCCGTGTCGATCGCACTGCGGCGGCGAAGGCTTTGCAGCATATCGACTTCGTCCTCGAGCGCCGCCAGCCAGTCGGGCACGTCCAGCCCCGCGCCGGTCGGTTCCGCGGTCAGTTCGCCGATTTCTTGTTCGAGCTGCGCAAAGGCCAGCCCCGCTTCGGTAAGTCCTTCGGTAAGTCCTTCGGCGTCCACGTTACCGCGAGCTTGCTCCATCGCCGGACGGACCATCGCCAGCACGCGATCGGCGTCGAGCGGACGGACGAAGCGTTCGCCAATGCGGTCGGCCACCGTCGCCAGCCGCATGCCGTACAACTTCTGCACGCGATCCAACCGACGCACCAGCCGGTCGGCCATGTCCGAGGTCCGGTCGACCAACGCCCGCCGCCACAACTCGGCGGCTTCGCTGCGACCGCGGCGAACGAGCATCTCGTGGGCCATGATCACGGGCCGCAGATTCCAGTACGCCCGTTCGTAGGCCGCTTTGAGCCGCAGGAAGTCGAGAAACGTATACAGCATCTCGCCCCGGTCCGACTGCGTGGTCGTGCTGTTGTAGTCGCGATACTCCACGTAGTTATCGATCACCGCTTCGAAAATCGTCGTCAACTGGCGGACCGCCTGGCCGCGGACCAGCTTCCCGTCGAGATCGGCGACGAAGCCGGGCGGATCGTCACCCAGGTCTTCGCCCTCCTCCAACTGCGCGATCCAGTCGTCGACGCCCTGGTGCAGGATCGCCCGCAGATTGCTGAGGTTCATGAACTGCTGGTGAAACAGGTCGCGGCCGTAAGCCTCGACAAAGGCGCGAAGCTCCTTCCAGTCTTTGTCGCTGTCGACGCGCTCCAGAGCCGAAAGCCGCAACGTCTGGCTGTGGGCCAGCCACCGCGTCAGCAGCGGTTCCGTGACGCTCTGCACGGCTTCGTTGAGCAGTCGGTCGGTCGATTCGCCCGTCGTCGCGGGCCAACCCTCGGCCGACAGGACGATCTCGTCGACCACCGCCTTGTAGCCCGTCTCGAACAAGCGATCGAATTCGGTCACCGCTCCGGGACCGACGGGATGTTCGACTTCCATCGTGCGAATCGCGTCGATCAGTCCAGACGTTTGCTCGAGCAGACCGAGCCGCGGCAACCATACCAGCCACTGCCGCAATCGCTGGTGCAGCGTCCGGGCGTCGGCGATACGCAACGGATCGCCCCCCCGCGCCAGCGGCATGTAGAGGCTCGTCTTGTTGCCGAGCGCCGTCACCACGTCGCTCCAGCCATTGGCGACCGCCTTCGTGTCGCCAGCGATCAGCGCTCGATCGACGACCGCCGCAATCGCTCGGAATTCATCGTTCGGCGCGTCGGCGGATTCGCCGCACACCGCGGCAAGGAAGTCGAATGCATCGGCCGCGTCGGTCGCCGCGGCGATGATCCGATCGAGCAGTGTTTCCTTCATCGAGCGGCGGCGGTCGTAATGGACGTAAGACTCGTACGCGCCGCTCGGCGCGGCGATCCGATACCGCTCCACGGCCACCAACAAGCCCCGCAGCCGCCGCTGATTCTCCGCGGCCCGCGATCGCCAGCGGACGAGTGCATCGCGAATTTCGTCCCCCCGCGGAACGCCGCGAACGACTTCGACGGCCACCTGTTTCCACAATCCCGCCACGTTGGAAAGAAAGCCCAGACGATCGGTGATCCGCTTCAACTCCTCCTCGAATTCGTAATCGGTTTCGTCGCTCATTCCGGAGTCGGCCAGTTCGCCCTCGGTGCCGTCGGCGGCACTGTCGCGAAACACGACGTTCTCGTAAGCCGCGCCGAACAGGCCACTGTCGTCATCCTCCTCGCCGTCCTCATCCTCGTCGTCTTCCTCGCCGAATTCGTCCTCGCCGAGATCGTTCAAGTCGCCGCCCGCTTCCGGGTCGCCGAAAAGATCTCGCAACATCTGCTCGCCGTCGGCATGATCGGCGTCGTAAAGCTCGGGCGGTTCCCAATACTCTTCGGCGTTGGCTTCGACGAAGTCGAGCATCTTACGGGCCGAAAGTAACCGGTCGTCGTCGTTGCCGCCCAACAGCGCGCCCATCCACCGGGCAACGAGATCGTGGAACGAATCGTCGCCCTCCTCGAGCGGAACTTCCGCCGCTTGCGACAGCCATTGCACGAGCAAAGCCATTGCCGCAACGAAATCGCGGTTGTCGAGCAGCGTCTCGACGACGCGGGCGAACGTGCGCGGCGAACGGAACTCAGACACGTACTGCCGCCAGAAGGCGACGTCGCCCGCCGCGGCGCCGCCTTGTTGCCAGGCGGCCAGCGCAGCGCCGACCTGGGCGGCCGAATCGTGTAGCTCGCGGCCCGAAAAGCTCTCGACGCTCGATGTGCTCGTCGTCGCGAATTCGTCCCACCAGGCTGCCAGCGTGTCCATCCGCGCAAGCAATTCGCGTCCCTGTGGCTCGTTCGCGGCCGAATAGGCCTCGCTCACCAACCGGCCATAGGTAAGAAAGATTCGCTCCAGCAGCTCGATCAATTGATCGCAGCGGTGGTCGTATACGCTGTCTTCGATCGAGCGGAACAGCCCGAAATGGGCGCTGAACCAGGCAATATTCCAAGGATCGACCATCGCGCCGCATTCGATCGCCCGCCGCAGCAAATCTTCGGCCTCGGCAAGTCGGCCGGCTGCCGTCGCGAGCACGTCGGCCGCCCCCGCAGACGACGCCGCAGCCGGCGACGCCTGCGATTCGCCGCGAAATCGAGCTTCCAGATCGCGCTCGCAAGACGTCAACCGGCAACGTATCTCGCAGGCCATCCGCGCCGACGCCACGGGCACGACGGTGGCTTCGCGGCGGGCCGCATCCGGATACCCCATCTCGGCGTAAACGTGAGCCACGTGAACGTGCCCCATCTGCGCCGCGCGAAGACGCGCCAGGCAAGCGTTCAGATGATGACGCGCGCCGCCGAACGGTTGTTTCAGCCGCGCGGATTCCGATTGTAAGCGTCGAGCGTGCGCACCGCTCGTGCGGGTAATCAGATCGGCATAGAACGAATCGCGATAGGCGGCGATGTGCGGCAGCAGGTTGGCCAGCGTCACGGTCGAGTCGTGGCACTCCGGTCCGTTGCCGCTCGTGCCCGAACCCATCAGCATCGTGCCGGCGAGCACGGCCGCGGCCTCGTAAAGCAACTCATCGCGCGTCGGTTTCGGCGTGCCCTTGCGCTGTTGCGGATCGTCGATCCGCGAGCAGAGCGCATCGAGCGTCACGTGCTGCACGACAAAGCGGCGATAGAATCCGCGCTGGTCGATGAGGTCCAAGTCCCACTGGCCGAAGTGATGATTCGGCCGCTTGTGGACCGGGTGATCGAAGTCGTAGGCCCGCGGGTCGTACGCAAGTTCGTCGAGCAGGTCGAGGTCGAACCAAGCCGCGCGAAGCGTGGTGTCGTCGGCATCGCGGAGGATTTTCAGGGCCAGCGCCACCACGTCGTGATAGCGGTCGCGGTCCGGCCCGACCTGGGAAATGTAAATCGGAACGGGACGAACGCGCTCGTGCGCATACGGTTCGCCCTTGCGCCCGCTACGGTGTTGGGCGATGGGTCGATAACCGATGTAGTCGTTCAATCGGCCGATCGCCGTCCGTTCGATCCGCTCGACTTCGTCCCACGGCGGACCGGCCGCCAGCACGGCCTGGGCGACCCGGCCGATGAACAATGGCGTGAACAGCTTTTCCGGCGACTGGTGGAACAGCAGATCGCGATGGAACTCCAAATAGCCCGCCAACACGCGGTCGAAAACCAGCGGCACGACGGCCGAGGCCTGTGCGGCGTCGCCCAGCGGCGATCGTTCTTGCCGGAGCCGCTCGATGCCCGCCGCCAGCAAATCGGCCAGTGACCGGTACGGGGGCGATTGCGGACTCGCCGCCAACGCGGTCGCCGCGGCGTACAACTCGTTCAGATTGCGCAGGAAATTCGGCTCGTGCGAACCCGACGAGAAGTTGAGGTAGCCTAGTGTCTCGCCCAACTGTGCAACGAGCGTTGGGCTGAGGTCGGTCGGTCGAACCAAGGCTCTCTCCTGAAGCGTTCCAACTAGCTCATGCGGATTCTCGGCCGCTTGGTCCGGACAATCGGTCGGCGACGGGTCCATCCTAGGCCGTCGAAGCGGATTTGACGAGCCTCTACCCCCAGGGGGCGAGGCCGATGCCCGCCGTAGCCGCCAGTTTTCCGTGTACCCCGGCAATTCTCGTGATTAAGATGGAGTGATGGCAGTTTGCGCGTCGGCGTTTTCGGCGTCGTCCTTTATTACTCCTCGTTTATTACGCCTCGTGTAACTGTTTAACCGTATGAACCACTCGACCACGGATTTCACGGATCACGGCGTGCTAGCCTCACGACTCCACCGGCCGGACAGCATCCGTACTACTAACGCTCCAAATCTTCGCGTCCCGAGAAGGATTCATACATGACTTGAAAACACGGAGGCACGGAGGCACGGAGACACGGAGACACGGAGGGCATGCAAACGATGAGTGATGAGTGGCACTTCCAATCGTAAGGTGGCATCGCCGCTCGTTCATCATTCATCATTCATCACTCATCAATCATCGTTCATCACTTTCCATTTTTCCTCCGTGTTTCGGATTTGCTTGCCGGACCGTTTTGGTTGCGGCCAAAGGCCGCGCTAGGTTATCCGTGAAATCCGTGGTTCGCTTCAACCGGCTAAACAGTTACCGCCTCGTTAATTACACCGTCGCGCCGCCAACTCCCATCTCAACGTCCATGCTTCATCGAAAAGCTTTGCGCCCCGTCTCAATACCCATCGGTAACGTCATGTCGAAAGCCGGCCTTGCTTCGTTCGCCGCTCTGGCGGCTTGTTGTCTTTTTCCCGCGATCGCCCTCGCCGACGCCGTAGCGTCGGCGAAGCTGATCGACCAACGCTCCGCGGCGCAAGTCGGGCTGGAACGCGCCTGGTTCGGCCAGGTCCACTTGGACCCCGGCGCCGACAAACTCGCCAGCGTGACGCAGCAAACCAGCTTCGATCCGGCCGTCAGCTACCAGGTGGTCGAGGTCAAGACCGACGACGGACGAACCTATTCGTACAGCGAGCGCGACCGGGGAGCGTTTGGCCGACCGCTGGGCATCGACGGCGCCAAGCAAATGGCGCAGAACCGCCTCGATACGCTGACCGCCGACGGCGCAAAGGCGAATCTCGTCGAGCGCGTCATTCCCCAAACCATTCTGCTCGCCCAAACCCGCCGCGGCATGTTGCACGTATTCGACGCCGAGACTGGCAAAACGATGTGGTCGCGCAACGTCGGCCGCAACGACTATCCGTCGACCGCCGCCGCGGCAAACGACAAATACGTCGCCATGCTCAACGGCGTTACGCTGTACCTATTTCAGCGGGCCGACGGGCGGCTGGCGTGGGAACGAAAGATCGGCGGCGCGCCCTCGGCCGGACCCGCGCTATCGACCGACGTCGTGTTCATTCCGATGGCCGGCGGAAAAATCGAAGGCTACAAACTCGAAACTCCCCGCGATCCGGCCTGGTCGTACAAGGCCGCCGGACAGATTCTCGTCCAGCCGATCGTAACGCCGCGCAGCGTGGCGTTCGCCACCGATCGCGGCTGGATGTACGTGTCGCGGCCCGACAACCCGGCCGTGCGGTTTCGTCTCGAAGCCCGCGGTGCGATCGTCACGGCCCCGGCCTATCGCTTTCCAATGATCTACGCGGCGTCGCAGGACGGTTACGCCTACGCCATGCACGAGACGGCCGGCGGAACGGCCTGGCGATTTTCGGCTGGCATGCCCATCGATCAGCCCATCGCCGCCGTCGGCAACGCCGTATATGTCTCGCCCGAACGCGGCGGCATGTATCGCCTCGACGCAACGACCGGCGTGGAAGTGTGGAAAGCGCGGCAGGCCAACCGTTTCTTGGCGGCCAGCGCCACCCGCGTGTATGCACTCGATCCCTACCGGCGTCTGACCGTCGTCGATGCGAGCAACGGCGGCGTCATGGGCCAGTTGCGGACCGATCAACTCGATCTGCCGGTCGTTAACCAGGAAACGGACCGCATCTACCTGGCCGAAAGCAACGGACTGATCCAGTGCCTGCACGAGATCGATTCCACCCGGCCGCTGCTTCACATTTCGGCCAACCCGACGGAACCGCCGATCAAAAAGGCCGACGACGCGGCCCCCGCCGCGGAGGGCGACATGCCGCCGGCCGATGCGGCGGACCCGGCCCTCGGCTTCCCCACCAGCGACGATCCCGCGGCGGATTCCGACGCAGGAGGAGTCGCCGATCAGCTTTTCGGCAAGGTCGGCGCCAATCAGTAGGCCGGCGCGGCCCATAAGGCGCAGTCGGGACGAACTTCTGTCGATCGCCCCTTAACGCCGGAATGCCTGAATGCCGCAATGCCGCATGGCCCCCGAATCATTCCAGCGGCAATGGCCCGCTGTCGTTCTCGGCCGCCGGCGGTTTCCCGTCGCTTGCGGGTTTCTCGGTGGCGGCGGGCTTCTCGGCTGCTGGCGGTTTCGGCGTTGGCGTTGGTGCTGGCACGTCGGCCGGTTGGCTCACGCCGGCGGCGTCCGTCCGCAGCGGCGGCATGCCGTAAGTTTCTTGCTCGTCTTCGAGAAACACTTCGTCGATCTCGGTCTGGTCCTCGTCGCGACGGAGCAGCAGGTAAATCATCGTCGCACCGCACCAGAAGAAGCTATACAGAAACGCGACCGGAATCGAGCGCACGCAACCGTTGAAAAAGTAGATCAGCTTCGCCGACCAGACGTCGAGGCCCGTGACGCCGTCGGGCGTTTTCGCCGCGAACGGCAGCAAGGAACTGACGAGATGCATGTTCTTGCCGCCGCTGCCCCAGCTTACGGCCCACTGTGTAGTGTTGACGAGAAGTTCGGAGAAAATACTCACGACTTGCCAGCCCAGCCAGCCGAACACGAGCGCCACCACGCCATAGCCCAGATATTGCAGCGGCTTGCCGAACACGTAGCCGTAGGAGCGGCCCAGCGCGTCGAACGAGTCGGTCCCTTCGCAACTGACCGTACACCACATCAGCGGCCAGCCAACGACCAGGCCCAACAGCAAGATTGCCATCAACAGCCCGCCGATGAGAAACAACGGCCAGGCGATCGCAATCATCGGGATGCCGATGTAAGGAATCCGCATGATCAGACCAAACAACGCCATGAACAGCGCGATCAACACGACGCCCAAAATCGGCAGCATCGGGCTGGCAAAGAACGACGGCCACTTCCGCCAACCGAATTGCGTCGCGCGGTTCCAGGAAATCTGCTCGCCGCGGGCGAAACCAACGGCCGCAATGCGAGTGATCACTCCGCCGGCGAAGGCCCACACGGCGATCGCCCACACCAGACAGAGCGAAAGGAACGCCGTTAGCGACGTGCTCGCCGTCGGAGAAAATATCTCGCCGAAGCCGACCAGTTGCTTGATGGGGCGGGTAGTCAAAAAAGATGCAAAAATCGCCGGCCCGCTGGCGGAGATTTCGGCATTCGTCCCTTGAAGTTGCACGGCACGACGCATCGGTTGGCCGCCGTCGGGGCCGGGGACATCGTAAAGCGGCTCCCACGGCCACCGCGTGTAAAGCCGGGCGACGGGCCCGAATTCCCGCTTTCCGTCGGCCCCTTCGTAAGCGATATTCGCGTCGCTGCTGCCATCGAACATCGTGCCGATCGCTTGCCATCCGACTTTACAAAGCAGCGCCGCCACGATGGCCAGCAGCAACACCCGCGGCCGAATCGCCATCCGAAAGACTTGCAGAAGCCGGAGCCAGGGAAACACCTCGCGCCAGGCAATGGCGCGGACGGCGGGCCGCTCTTCGGTCATGGACCTAACTCCCCTGGTTGGACGGACTAAGATAGATTGTGTTGTGCCGCTGCCTCGCGGCTTGCGCAATTGGCGCAATTGAAGTGCTTATCCCAAAACTGTAGGAGGCGAATCCTTTCGCCGAAAGATTCGCTTAACAGCATTCGGCTACAGAATCCGGTTCGGGATAAGTACTAAGTCGAGCGCGGGCATTATAGGTCCGGCTGCGAACCCCCTGCAAGTCGAGTGATCGGGCGAATGAATACTAGGCGAATGAATATCGGACGTAAGCGGCGGACGTGCGAGGCTGTCGGGCATTTCGATCGCCGCCGCGGCCGCACGGCGTCGGCCGTCGCCCTCCGCGTGGTGTCGGCGTGCCTCGTGGCGATGGCCTCCGGTTGCGGCGGGCCGGCCCAGACGAACCTCGCCAAAAACGAGCCGCCGGGAGCCTGGACCGACGCGGAATTGGCCAAAGTTCGCGACGGAAAGGAAACGAGCCTTATATCGTCCAACGCCACGGTGACCGACGCCGATCTGGCCCGGTTGGCCAGATTGGCGAAGCTCGAAAGTCTGCTACTCGACAATGTGTTGATCACCGACGCCGGGCTGGCGCATCTTGCCGGCCTAACCGGCCTCAAAACGCTGCTCGTTCTCGATCCAACGCCGGGGCACGCCACGATCGGCGACGACGGCATTGCCTCCCTGGCCGGCTTGAACGACCTGGAAGAACTGTTCCTGCCCAGCGTCAACGCCACCGACGCCGCGGCCGACATGCTCGCCAGGCTCACGAAGCTGACGAAGCTCAACCTCGGCGTGACGCAGATGACCGACGCCGGCGTCGAGCGGCTCTCCGACCTGCCGAATCTCGAACTCCTGCGGCTCGGCGGGGCAAAACTGACCGACAAGTCAATGGAATCCTTCGCCAAGATGACCAAACTGCGGCACCTGCTGATTCTCGACGCGCCGCTGACCGATGCCGGTCTCCCGCACCTGCTGGCGCTCAAGAACCTCGAATCGCTGTACGTCGACCGCACTCAAATGACCGAGGCCGGACTCAGAAAACTCCCCCCCTGGCACATCCACCTCGACGGCGAGCACGTGGCCGGCATACACGATCATTGAACATGGTCGGCCGCGGTCGCGGGGCCGGTTTTGCTGTACAGTGAACCGGCCGCGGCGACGATTATGCATGGCCAGACACGCCGTTTACTCCCGAAATGCTCCCTGCCGATGGCCTTGGAATACGACCAAATCGTGCGGTTGCTGCTGTCCGGCCGCGTGATGCTCCTGGCGTACATCCAGGCGATCGTCCGCGACAGCCACTTGGCCGAGGACGTGCTCCAAGAGGTCTCGGTGCTGGCCGTGCGGAAGCGAGAGGAGATCGTCGACGAACCACACTTTCGGGCGTGGATTCGGCGGGCGGCCCGGCTCGAGTCGATGAACGTGCTGCGGCGGCATCATAAGTTGCCGACGACCATGAGCGAGCCGGTCCTCGAAGCGCTCGAGGCCCATTGGGACAATCGCGACGAGGAGTGGGCAACCGATCGGGTCGACGCGCTGCGGCAGTGCGTCGGACGGTTGACCGACAACGCTCAGCGGCTGGTGCGAATGCGCTATCACGAAGGGGTAAGCGGCATCGCACTGGCCGAGCGTTTGGGCAAACCGGTGAATACCGTTTACGTCGCGCTGAGCCGCATTCATCGCGCGCTGGCAGACTGCATCGAGCGGCGCTTGGCCGCGCAAGGAAATTCATGATGGATTGGGATTCGATCATCGGCGACTCGACGCAAAGTGGCGACGGTGATTCCGCCGCCGCCTTCGACGATCTCGCGCTGCGCTATCTCGACCGCCTGGCGACCGAGGTCGAGTCGTCGCGGTTGTGCGAACTGCTCTCCGGCAGCGCGGCGCTGCGCGAGCGGTACGTCGATATCTGCGCGACGCGGGCGCTGTTGGCCGAATCCGTATGGACCGCACCGCTACCGATTCCGCCGGCGGGCGATCGCCCCATTGATGCGGTCGCTGGCGCGGCCGGCGATCCGCCGACGGCCGGTTCGTCTTGGCTAGGGCGTGTCTGGGGCGGCGATTTGCCGTCGTTGCCGCTGCTGTTCGTGGCCTTCCTCGTGAGCGTCGCGCTCTCCACGTGGGCGGCCGATCGCGTGCGGCAAGCCTGGTCGCCAAGCGACGCGGTGCGTTCCGATGGCCGCGCAACGCCCGGTGCGCCCGCATTCGCCACCGACTATGTCGCCACGCTTACCCGGACTGCCAACTGCCGCTGGGCCATCGCCGACTCCCAGACCGAGATCGGCTCGCGGCTGCCGCCGAGTGAAATTCACCTCGCCAGCGGAGTCGCCGAGATCGTATTTGATCAGGGCACACGCGTGATTCTCGAAGGCCCGGCGTTTTTTACGCCACAGTCGGCGCGGTCCGGTTTCTTGCGATCCGGCAAGCTCGTCGCGCTCGTGCCGCCGCGGGCTGATGCGTTCGCGATCCAAACGCCGTCGAGCGTCGTTACCGACCACGGCGCGGAATATGGATTGTCGGTCGATGACGAGGGCACAACGGAACTACACGCATTTTCCGGCAGCGTCGACGTCGGCATTCGCCACGATTTGTTGTCGCCGCCGAAGCTGTTGAGCTATCGCGGCGGCGATGCGGTGCGGATCGCCATGCAAAACGACGCCGCGCCGCAACCGATTCCGCTGCGCGAGAAGGCGTTCGTCCGACACGTCCAGCCGCCGCAACTGGACTTCCCCGAAAGCCTCGTCTCGTATTGGAATTTCGACGAGCAAGGCGGACCGGCCGGCGATATGGTCGGCCGCAACGACGGCGCGCTGCAAGGCGTGGCGCGAACCAACGGCCTCGTCGGTCGCGGGGCGATCGAATTCGGCGACCGGCATGGGCAGATGGTCAACGTCGGCGGCGGCGACGGTTCGTTTACGTTCACCCGCGGCGTAACGATCGAGGCGCTCGTCGTGTCGCGATGGGACGGCGTGTCGAATCCCGATGCCGACGGCCTCAACTACGACGAAATCTTCCGCAAGGATTACGGCGACAAGCTGATCTTGTTTGCACTGCAAAACGACGGAAACAAGAATGGATTCGCACACCCGCCGGGCAAGCAGGGGCACGTGCTGTCGTTCGGCATTCACGTCGCCGGACGCTACGAAGAACTCGATATGCCGCTCGATGGCGAAGACGGGCGGCCGTCGCTGGCCGAACTGACCGATGGCGCCGCGCATCATCTCGTCGCGACTTACGACGCGGCCAGCGGCGAGAAGGCGATCTACGTCGACGGCCGCCGGCGATTTTCGTATCGCTATCCGGCCGGTTCGCCGCTGGCGACCGGCGGGCCGCGGGCGGCGGCGATCGGCAACGCGGCCGCCTTGCCGTGGGAGCCATTTCATGGAACGATGGATGAAGTCGCCGTTTACAACGCGGCGCTGTCGGCCGACGAGATCGCCGCGCACTGGTCTCGAGTGCGGCAGGGAAAGGCATACTTCGAGAAAATGGCGGAGACGCCCGGCAACGTCGCCCGCAACGACGTTGCCCAACAGCCGCGGGGCGATCGGCGAGTGCCACGCCCAGCGGCAACCGCGACGCTCGAGGCGATTTAGTGCCTGTCCCGAAACCAAATTCTGTAGGAGGCGAATCCTTTCGCCGAATGCACCGTCAAGCAATCCTGTCGGCGAAAGGATTCGCAATTGCGGGATCGGAGATTCGTATCGGATCGCGGATGAAGCTATCCGCAGATGGCGCAGATGTTCGCAGATCGGGGATTTGCCAATTCGCGTCGAGCGAATCCATCTGCGAAAATCTGCGCCATCTGTGGATAATGAATTGAATTCAACGACGAGCACGCGACGCGATGGTGGGCCTCTCTCCATTCGGCCCACCCTACCGGTTTCGGGCACGTTACGAGGTAAAAGCAGGCGGGTGGATAGGATGCTGCGAATAGCAATTGCGTTTTGTGTTCTTGAAGCGCTCGGTGCGGCGTCGGTTGCGTCGGCCGATGACGGCGCGGCGGAAACTTTCTTTCGCCAGCGCGTAGCGACGATCTTCGAGCGGCGCTGCGTGCAGTGTCACAGCGCGGCGGAAGCCAAAGGCGAGCTACGGCTCGACGACGCGGCGGCAGCGCTCTCCGGCGGCGAAAGCGGCGCGGTGATCGACCCGGGCGATCCCGACGCGAGTTTGCTGCTCGACTATATCTCTGGCGACGAGCCGGAAATGCCGAAGAAGGGCCAGCCGCTATCGGCCGATGAAGTGGCGGCAGTGCGAAAGTGGATCGCCGACGGCGCGAAGTGGCCGGCGGAACTGAAGCTGGCGGACAAGCGGTTCGAGGGCGACTCGTGGTGGTCGCTCGCGCCGCTAGCCAAACCCAAAGTGCCACAAGAAAAATCGCTGTGGATTCGCACGCCGGTCGACGCATTCGTACTGGAATCGCTCGAAAAACATCGCCTGTCGCCGTCGCCGGAAGCCGACCGCCGCACGTTGATTCGACGGCTGATGTTCGATCTGCACGGCCTGCCGCCCACGATCGAACAAGTCGATGCGTTCGTCGCCGACCGCGATCCAAACGCCTACGAAAAGCTGGTCGACCGGCTGCTCGATTCGCCGCGGTACGGCGAGCGGTGGGGCCGGCATTGGCTCGACGCCGTGCATTACGGCGACACGCACGGCTACGACAAAGACAAGGTCCGGCCCAATGCCTGGCCATATCGCGACTATGTCATCCGTTCGCTCAACGAGGGCAAGCCCTACGCGCGGTTTGTCCAGGAGCAACTGGCCGGCGACGTGCTGTTTCCGGGCACGGCCGACGGCATCGTGGCCACCGGGTTCATCGCCGCAGGGCCGTGGGACCATGTCGGCCACGCCGAACTTCGCGAAGGGACGACCGACAAAGCGATCACCCGTTCGCTCGACCGCGACGATATGCTCACCACCGCCATGTCGACGTTCACGAGCCTCACGGTGCATTGCGCCCGATGCCACAATCACAAGTTCGACCCGATCCCGCAGAAAGACTACTACCGGCTGCAAGCGGTGTTCGCCGGCGTCGAACGGGCGAACCGGCCCTACGACGCCGATCCGAACGTGGCGGCGCGGCGGCGGGAGTTGGAGGAACTCAAGAAAAAGTTGGCGGCGCGGCAAAGTACGCTCGTAGCTCTCTCCGATGCACAGACGACTCCGGAATTGCGCGCGATCGACGCACAAGTAACGGCGGCGTCGGCAAAGGCAGCGAAAGCCGCAGACGCGATGCCGAAGGCCGAGGACCGCACGCTCGGCTACCACAGCCAGATCGAGGCGACGGGCGACGTCGTCAAGTGGGTGCAAGTCGATCTCGAAACGTCGCGGCCAATCGAGCAGGTGATGCTGTTTCCGTCGCACGTCGTCTACAGCGGACATCCGGGACCCGGTTTTGGTTTTCCACCGCGGTTCAAGGTCGAGGCCAGCAACGACGCCAAGTTTGCCGAGGGCGTAACGGTGATTGCCGATCGAACCGCAGCCGACGTGCCGAATCCCGGCGACGCGCCGCAGGTGTTCGCGGCGGACAAACCGCTTTCCGCCCGCTACGTGCGATTGACCGCTACGAAGTTGTGGGAGCGGACCAAAGACTACGCCCTGGCGATGTCGGAAATCGCGGTGCTATCCGGCGGCGAGAATGTCGCGGCGGGCAAGCCGGTCGGTTCGCTCGATTCGATCGAAGCGGGCCAAAGTTGGGGCCGCCAGCATCTGGTCGACGGTTTCTTCGCCGAGAGTAGCTTCGAGTTGGCGGCAGCGACGAGCGGCAGCCCATCGAACGGCTACCACAGCGCGATCGGGCCGTCGGCCGATAGCGCGACGTGGGTGCAAATCGACTTGGGCCAGCGAACGACCTTGGACGAAATCGTGCTCGTGCCGGCGCGGCCGGTCGATTTTCGCGACGCGCCGGGCTTCGGCTTTCCCGTGCGGTTTCGCATCGAATTCTCGGACGATCCCCACTTCGAACACGGGCACGTGGTGTTCGACCGGACTGCCGACGACGCACAAAACCCGGGCGACGTGCCGGTGCGACTGGAACGGTCGCTCTTGGGCGACGCCACCGGCCGATTCGTGCGCGTTACCGCGACGAAGCTGTGGGAACGAACGAACGATTACGTGTTCGCGCTTGCCGAACTTCAGGCATGGAAGGGCGGTCGCAATCTGGCCGCCGGAGCAACCGTCGAGGCGCAGGATTCGATCGAGGCCGGGCTGTGGGCGAAGCGGTATTTGGTCGATGGCTTTTCCAGCCGCGGGGCGCTCGATGGCGATAAGAGTTTTCTTGCTCGACTCGTCGACGCCGGCTCGGCGCAGGGCGAACTGACTCAACTGACGCAGAACCGCGACCGGCTGGCGGCCGCGGCAATACCCGCGGCACTGCGAGCCGAGTTGAACGACGCAGCCACAAAGCTGGCCGAAGTGAATGCGGCGATCGCGGCGCTGCCGTCGCAGCAGATGGTCTACGCCGCCGCGTCCTCGTTCGCGCCGGAAGGCAGCTTCACGCCCCCGCCGGGCGGAAAGCCGCGAGAGATCCACTTGCTCAACCGCGGCAGCGTCGCCGCGCCGGGCGAGTTGGTTGGACCGGGGACCGTGCAATGCGTCACGTCGCTCGAATCCAAGTTCGAGCTTGCCGACCCGGACGACGAAGCAGCCCGCCGCGCTGCGCTCGCCGCATGGATCGTCGATCGCAACAATCCGCTAACCTGGCGGTCGATCGTCAATCGCGTCTGGCAGTATCACTTCGGCGCCGGCATCGTCGCCACGCCGAACGATTTCGGCCGCATGGGCATCGCCCCGACGCATCCGCAACTGCTCGACTGGCTGGCCGTCGAATTCCGCGACGGCGATCAGTCGCTCAAGTCATTGCACAAGTTGCTCGTCACCAGCGCCGTCTATCGCCAAGTCAGCACCGAGGACGAAGCCAAGGCCAAAATCGACGCCGGCAATCGCTACCTGTGGCGGATGAATCGCCGCCGGCTCGAAGCCGAGGCCATCCGCGACGCGACGCTCGTCGTGGCGGGCAAGCTCGACCTCTCGATGGGCGGACCGGGCTTTCGCGAATTCGGTTTCAAGGACGACCACTCGCCGCACTACAAGTATCAGGAGCACGACCCCGACGACCCAAAGACCCAGCGGCGGTCGGTCTACCGGTTCATCGTCCGCAGCGTGCCTGACCCGTTTATGGACACGCTCGACTGCGCCGACGCTTCGGCGATCGTCGCCAAGCGCAACGAAACAGTCACGGCGCTGCAAGCGCTCGCGCTGCTGAACAATAAATTCATGCTCCGCATGGCCGAACATTTCGCCGACCGCGTGGCGACGGCCGGACCGGACGTGCGCAGTCAAATCAACGCGGCGTTTCGCTTGGCGTTTGCCCGCGATGCGACCGAGGACGAGTTGGCCGTTATGGCCGAGTACGCCGAACAATACGGCATGCCGAACGCCTGCCGCGTGATCTTGAATCTCAACGAGTATGTATTTGTGGATTGAGGAACGCGGTAGCGCCGGCGAAACGCGACGGAGGAGGGTATTCAGGAGTCAGGAGACGGGAGGACTTGGGGTGAGACCTCCTCCTGTCTCCTGATTACCTCATCGCGAGCGCCATGCAACTTTCCCTAGCAAGACGGAATGGGCTCTGCCATGCAATATTCGACCTCGACGAAACGCCGCGACTTGCCGCTCGATCGCCGCGCCTTCCTCTGGCAATCCGGCGGCGGACTCGGCGGAATTGCCTTAGCGGCGATGCTGGGCCGCGATCGGCTGTTGGCCGAGCCGACGCCCGCCGGCATGGATCCGGCGGCTCTGGGCAAACCGACGCCCGGCGTGCTCGGCGGCGTGCTCCACCATCCGGCCAAGGCCAAGCGCGTCGTGCAGCTCTACATGTCCGGCGCCGCCAGCCAGTGCGATCTGTTCGACTACAAGCCAATGCTCGAAAAGCTGCACGGCGAGAAGTTCGATCCCGGCGAAAAGGTCGAACTGTTCCAATCCGCGCCGGACAAGGTGATGAAGTCGCCGTGGGGCTGGAAGCAGTACGGCAAATGCGGTAAGCACCTCGCCGAACCGGTCGCGCCGCTGGGCGAATGCGTCGACGACATGGCCTTCGTCCATTCGATGGTCGCGAAGTCGAACGTCCACGGCCCCGCCACGTTCATGCAGGCCACCGGATTCGTGCTGCCCGGTTTCCCCGGCATGGGCGCTTGGGTCAGCTACGCGCTAGGAAGCCTCAACGACAACTTGCCGACGTTCGTGGTGCTGCCCGACCCGCGTGGGTTTGCGCCAAATGGGCCCAAGAACTGGTCGGCCGGGTTCTTGCCCGCCGAGCAGCAAGGGACAATGATCCGACCTTCGGCGAAGAACCCGATCGCGGATTTGTTTCCGACCGAGGGCGGATTCGTGACGAAGAAGAGTGACGCCGACGCCCAGACCGCGCTCGCCGCGCTCAATCGACGACACTTGCAGTCGCGGCAAGGCGACACGCGGCTCGACGCGCGGATTCGTTCGTATGAACTGGCGGCCCGAATGCAGCTGTCCGCGCCAGAGGTGCTCGACATCTCGCGCGAGACGCCGGACACGCTCAAAATGTACGGCCTCGACCGCGAGCCGAAAGTCGTCGGCACGGAGATCAACGAGACGCAAGAGATCGCTTACTTTGGCCGCAATTGCCTGGTCGCCCGGCGACTGCTCGAACGCGGCGTGCGGTTCGTGCAGATTTGGAGCGGGGCCGACAACGGGTTTCCGCGGCGAAATTGGGATTCGCACGAGGACTTGGCCCGCGATCATGGTCCGCTCGGTCGCGGTTTGGGCGTCGGAGCCGCGGCGCTCTTGAAAGACCTAAGTCAACGCGGCTTGCTCGACGACACGCTCGTGCTCTGGACGACCGAGTTCGGCCGCATGCCGTGCAACCAGGGTTCGCTCGGCCGCGACCACAACCCGTTCGTGTTCACCAACTGGCTCGCCGGCGGCGGCATCAAGGGCGGCACGACTTACGGCGAAAGCGACCAGTGGAGCTACAAGCCGCTCGACCGCGACCAGCCGACCTACTGCTATGACATTCACGCCACGGTCCTCCATCTGCTGGGCATCGACCACGAGCGGCTCACCTTCCGCCACAACGGCATCGACCGCCGGCTCACCGACGTGCATGGCCACGTGATTCGCGAGATCGTCGCGTAGAAATCTCTCCGGCCGCGACGTTCCTAATTCGGCCACGATTGCGCGACAGCGCATCGCGCGAGCAGCAGCCGCCAACTGGTGGAACTCGGCGGCGGAATTGGGTAGAGTGTGCGGCTGGTTTGCGCGATGGCTTTCGGTTTTTCGTTCATTTCTAGATTCGCAACTCGCGAGAGAATTTCAAGCTTATGACGTTCGGATTTGGCCTGATCGGCTGCGGGATGATTTCCAAGTTTCACGCGCGCGCGATCGGCGACGTGCGGGGTGCGAAACTCGTGGCCTGCGTCGACCGCGTGCCGCAGTTGGCCGACTCGCTAGCCGCGGAGTTCGGCTGCCGCGCGTACCACGATCTCGACGCGATGCTCGCGGACGAAAACGTGCAGGTCGTGGTGATCGGCACGCCCAGCGGGGCGCACATGGAGCCGGCCGTGGCCGCGGCGAAGGCCGGTAAGCACGTCATCGTCGAAAAACCGCTGGAGATCACGCTGCGGCGGTGCGATAAGATCATCGACGCCTGCCGGACGAACAAAGTGACGCTGTCGACGATCTTTCCGTCGCGGTTTCACGAGTCGGTCGTGCAGATCAAACAGGCCGTCGAGGCCGGGCGATTCGGGCGGCTGACCGTGGGCGACGCCTACGTGAAGTGGTTTCGCACGCAGCAATATTACGACAGCGGCAAGTGGCGCGGGACGTGGGAACTCGACGGCGGCGGGGCGCTGATGAATCAGGCCGTGCATAGCGTCGATCTGCTGCTATGGCTGATGGGGCCGGTCGTGGAAGTGACCGCCCACGCGGCGACGCTGGCGCACGAGCGGATCGCGGTCGAGGACACGGTCGTCGCCACGCTGCGATTCAAGAGCGGCGCGCTCGGCGTGATCGAAGCCACGACCGCGGCGTATCCGGGCTATCTCAAGCGGATCGAGATCCACGGATCGGCCGGTTCGGCGTTGATGGAAGAAGAAGACATCATCAAGTGGGACTTTGCCAAGCAGCAGAATCGCGACGCCGCGATCCGCGAAGCGGCGGCCGCGCACAAGAGCACCGGCGGCGGCGCAAGCGATCCCTCGGCGATCGGCCATCACGGCCACTCGCTGCAATTCCGCAACGTACTCGACGCCATCAACCGCGGCAAAGCGCCGCTCGTCGACGGCCCGCAAGGCCGGCAAGCAGTCGAAACGATCCTGGCGATTTACAAAGCGGCAGAGACCGGCCGGGCCGTAAAGCTGCCACTGTCCGGCGATCCGAAGTTAAAGGCGCGACTCACGCCTGGGAAGCCGGCGTAGCACAGCATGCGGCAGCAAGAAATCGCCCATCACCCCGCGTCGGCGCGGGTGGAGGACGGCGACGCGGCTTCGTCGTCGTCGGACATGCCGTCGTCGGACCGCGATGCGAGAACGTCCTCGTTTGGGTCGCCCTCTTCGTGGGTACCCTCGTCGCTTGCGTCCTCCTCGCTTCGTTCGTATTCATCGAAGGGCGGCGGCGGAGGCGGCCGCGTGAACGCATCGACGCCAGCCGCGCGATCGTCCTCGATCTGAAACAGCGTGTCGAGTTTCATCATCGAAAACGCGTCGTAGACCACCGGCCGCAGCGAACACAGAATCAGTCGCGCGCCGGCGCCCGCGAGCGCCGTGTTGAGCATGATCAACTGCACGATCGCCGAACTGGTCACGAACTCGACGTTGCCCAGGTCGAGCAACACCTGGCGGGATCCGTCGGACGACACCAGCCGCGTTAGTTCCGGCTCGAGGTCGTTGCTGGCCGCTTCGCCGCGGATTTCCTTGTCCAACAGGCGGACCACGGTCACGTCGCCCGACTGAGAAACATCGACGTGTCGATAGAGCGTCATAGAGGCCGAATCCCGCAGGCAATCGAAATGCTTGGACCGAGGTGTGTGGACAGGCTTGGGCTGGGCCGGCGCGCCAGCGGCGATCGCCGGTCCGACGCCATTCGCGCGCGGTCACTATCAACGGTTATACTTGGATCGTGCGGGCGACTCAAGTCGATGCGGCGGCGACGCGGCAGGTGGGTGTGCGAATCGGGGACGCTTGTCCCCCGTGTGTTCGCCGGAGGCGAATTCGCGATCGCAATGGCGGGACCGCACCAGATCGGCGCAGTGGTCGGTGGGGTTTTCGCGGTTGTGGCGGCGGAAACTGCCTGGATTGCGATTCGCGGCACGCCGGTGCAAAACGACCGGCTTATATTGGAGGAGGGCGTGTTTCCGCGGGAAATCGCTCCGCCAGAGCACCAAATTCCCGCCACTCAGTTCATGTCGCCGAAGCGAGATCTGCAGATTCGACGGGATCAGCCGCAATGAATCAAAAGCATCCAAACGCCGATCGGCCCGACACCAACGGGCCGAACACCAGCGCGCCCGACACCAACGCCGTGGAGTCCGACGCCGGGACAAACTTCACCGAGGCCGATGCCACCGTGCGCGACGCCGCCGAACGGAATGTGCCCGACCGCCCTGATCGTAAGAAGATCGCCATCTGGGTGGGGATCGCCGTTGTCGTCTGGATCGTGGCGATGATCTACAAAGGAAGCGGCAAGAGCGACGCCGACGCCGGCCGCGACGAGCTAGGGCGACAAGAGACCGGCATCCAGGTGATCGACCTCGACGGGGACTCCAAACCGAAGACGGACGACACCAACGTCGACGGCGCGAAGAAACCGCAGTACGTCGAATTGCTCATCGATGTGGAAAAGCTGGATGCCACCGTGTGGGCCAACGAAGTCGAGGCGCAACGCTACGAAGCGGCGATCGTGAAACTTTGGGACGACATCCGGGCCGCGGACGACAAGATGGCAATTATCGAAGCCGCAACGCCCCCCACGGTCGTGCTCGGATCGCTCGGCCAGCGCGACGAAGTCGCCGTCGGCATCCAACAAATCAAAGTTGTTCCACCGGGCACGCCGCGATCCGCCGATGAGTTCCGAACGCTATTAGCCCGGTTTCGCGGTGGAATGTACGTTGTCGAACAGACCGAGTGGCGGCACGTCGACTTTGCGCCGGCCGCCGCTGGATCGCCCGCACGGTCCACGGTCGCAGTCGTCATCGACGCCCACGGACCGGACCACAGCCGCCGCGTGACGATTCGCGGAAACCTCAAAGTGATTTGGTCGCCCGAAGTCGACGAGGCGGGCCATCCGCGCGCCGAATCCGTCGATGCCAGCGAACTGTCGCTGACGGTCCGCGACGCCCCGCCGGCTTTCGTCGAGGTGCTCAAGTTCGAGACAGAAAAGCCCACGGCGACGCGCGCCCAGCGTGGGTATCGCCATGTGATGCCGCTTGCGCTCGACGATCTCGACGGTGACGGCTTGCCAGAGTTGATTCTCGGCGGCCGGAACCTGGTCTACCCGAATCTCGGCGACGGAAAATTCGGCGAACCTCGGCCGTTCTGTCCCCAGTTGCCGTTCATCGCGTCGGTGGGCCTATTGGCCGATTTCACCGGCGACGGCCGGACCGACTTTTTGTGTTTCGACGGTCGCCGCCAGATTCTCGTCTATCGCGGCGATGGTCGGGGCGGTTTTGCCGCTGGCGAATCCTTCGGCGAGTTCCCGATGACGCTGCCGACGACCATCACGGCTGGTGACGTCGACGAGGACGGCGATCTGGACGTGTTTGTCGGCCAGTACAAACTACAGTGGCGAGACGGCCAGACGCCGACGCCGTATTACGACGCCAACGACGGCGAACCGGCGTTCCTGCTCCGCAACGACGGAACCAAATTCACCGACGTTACCGAGTCGTCGGGACTAACGGCCAAGCGCAACCGTCGCACCTACGGCGCGTCGCTGGTCGACCTCAACGACGACGGCCACCTCGATTTGTTGGTCACAAGTGATTTCGCCGGCATCGATCTGTATCTCGGCGACGGCGCAGGCCACTTCAAGGATGTGACGGCCACGATGCTCGGCGAGCGGCACGGCCTCAGCGCGGCGCACGCGTTCGCCGATTTCGACGCCGACGGCCGGCTCGATTTCTTCGTCGCCAGCGAAAGTTCGCCCGTCGTGCGCCGGCTCGACAAACTCGGCATCGGGCGGACCGACCGGCCCGAAGAAACGAAGATGCGCACGGCGATGGGCTACGGCAACCGGATGTTCCTTGCCCGCGGCGATCGCTTCGAGCCGCCGCCTTTCGCCGACCAACTCGCCCAGACCGCCGCGCCGCGCGGATGCGCCGTGTTGGACCTGGAGAACGACGGCGACGTCGACCTGTATATCGTCAACGGTCAGCAGAGCGGCAATTCGGCCGCCGACATCGGCTCGAAGTACTGGCGTCACGGCATCTATCTCGGTTCGTCGCAACCGGACCGAAGCGTGGAAATGTTGTTCGACCGGCTGTTCGTCGATCCGCTCAGAACGCGGCAGGAATCGCTAAACGGTTTTCAAACCAACGCACTGCTGCTCAACCGCGGCGACAAAGGCTTCCTCGACGTCGCATACGCCGTGGGCGTCGCGTCGCAGGATGACGGGCGGACCGCGCTGGCCGGCGACATCGACAACGATGGTCGCGTCGACTTGCTGCTCTTGACGCTCAAGATCGTCGATGGCGCCCAGCGCGAGACCCTGTACGTATTGCGAAACACGCTCCAAGGAACCGGCCATTGGATCGGCGTGCGGCTCGGCAATTCGCCGAGCGGCCGCTCGCCAATCGGAGCGAAGGTGACGCTAACTCAGAACGGGAAGCAGCGCACCGCCGTCGTCGCCACGGGCCAGTCGCAAGCGGTGCAGCTTGGCCCGGTGGTTCATTTCGGCCTCGGCGCGACGAGCAGCCTCGACAAGCTGGAAGTCCGCTGGCCCGATGGAGAGGTCGAGTCGTTGAACCAGCCCGCGGTGGACCGGTATCACGATGTCGGCCAACGGGCCGCGACGTCGGGAGCATCGGGACGGTAGTCAAGGTTGACGTTTGCATGTCGCGTTGCTGTCGCTGCTGGCGCGGCGGACCGAACGAATTCGCATCGCGCCAGACTTGCGGCCTTTTCCGCGAATTCCTAAAGTCCGCGGCCACGCCTGGTCGACTACAAGCCCAACGCCGACGTTCCGCCACGGACGAGCCGCCGCCGGGCGCGTGCATTTCGCGCAGTGCGGCCCACAAGTGCGCACTGCTTGCATGGAAGCTTCCATTATGTCGCTCGAACGCGATTCGCATTGGACGCGACTTGGCTGGACTAGCCTCGGTGCGCTCGTCTTGCTGGCGGCGGTCGGTTGTACGACCTCCATCAAGCCGCCGCCGCTACCGCCCTCACCGTCGCCGCGCACCAGCGCGTCGGACGGCGGCGTCGTTCCGGCCACGTACGTCTTGCCCGACGGAACGAAAGTTAGCTCCGGACCCTGCGGCGCCGGCTGACGGCATTGATCTCGTGCGTAGTTTACGCACACCATTAGGCTCGACGCGCGACGATTGTCGTGCCGTGCAAAACTCTTATTGCGGAAATTCCGCCAGCGCCGAAGCGAGTCCCTCGCGATACGTCGGGTAGCGCAGCGACACACCGAGCGACTCGATCAAACGTCGATTGCCGATTCGCTTGCTCGCCGATCCACGAACGGGCGCCGCGCTCGCGTCCATCTCGACGAACCGCGGCGATGGCGCGCCAATCAATCGCGCCATCGCCTCCAAGTACGTCCGTCGGTTGACCGGATGCCCATCGGACACGTTCAACGTGACCGGCGGCGAGGCACGCTGCTCGGCGGCCAGCACGGCATCGGCCGCGTCGTCGATTTGAATCAGGTTGATGAATCCTTCGCTTGCCGCGACGATAGGTCGTCCGGCGATGAGGTCGTCGCGGCGCGGCACGCGCTGCGGTCCATACAATCCGGCCATCCGCATCACCACCGCGCGGTCGGCGAAGCGGCTGGCGGCGAGCACCTGCTCGGCTTCGAGGTGAGCGTGTGCCCCCGGCGTGTTCGGGTCGCACGGCGCGTCTTCGTCGATCCAATCGCCTGCGCTCTCCGCATAAACGCCGGTTGTGCTGACGTACAGAAACCGCCGGAGTTGCTCGGCGTGCGGCGACGCGGCCAGTGCCGTCAGCACATTCTCCAGCCCGCCCGCGTAAACCTGGCGATGCGTCAATCCACTCGCGCGATCGTAGCCGACGGCGAATAGCACGGCGTCGGCCGCCGGCAGCTTGCCGAGCGTAGCACGATGGGCCACGTCGGCGATGACAGGCTCGAAGCCTTCGCCGGCCAACTCCGCCGCACGCTCGCCGCTACGTGTGACGGTCGCCACGCGCTCGCCCGCGTCGCGCCACCGCCGCGCCACGCGCAATCCAAAATATCCGCAACCGATAACGAGCTTCATCGTGGCCGATCCTCCAGTCCACGCGGCGATTCGTCGCTTTGGCAGCCGGCTTCGATGTATGCCGACAGCAAAATCTGCGCCGCCAACATATCGAGCCACTTCTTACGCCGTTTTTTCGTCAGCCCCGCCGCCAGCAAGTGCTCCTCCGCCTGCGCCGTAGTGAATCGCTCGTCGAAATAATCGACGCCCACGCCCGTCGTCTCGCCGAGCCACTTCCCATACTCGCGGGCCTCGAACGACTTCTGGCTCTCCCGCCCGTCGTTATGCACGGGCAGCCCCACGACGAACCGCGTCACGCGTTCCTCTTCCACCAATCGCCGAAAGAATGCCTCGTCTGCGGCTCGATCGCGCCGCGCATAAATCGACAGCGGGCTGGCCAGCGTCCGCTGCGGATCGCTGATCGCCAGACCAACACGAACGGTGCCGTAATCGACGGCCACGACGCGGCCGAGCACAGCCGGGGCTGGAGACTGGGGACTGGGGGCTGGGGAAGGTGTCGGCATTCAGGATTCGAGGTTTCGCGGTGGGCGGTGTTCGTCGTTTCACGTATTGTATGGGATGCAACGCACTGCGCGTGCCGTGATGCCAGCTTTACTTTCGTGCGGGACGTTTCGGTGTCGCCGACCTCCAGCCTCCAGCCTACCGCCGCCGGCCTCGCCCTGCTCGACGTCCGCGGTCTTGCCGTCCATTTCACGTCGTGGCACGGCCCGCCTTGGCAACGCCGCCAGCGCGTGGTGCGGGCGGTCGATGGCGTTTCGTTCCCGGTCCGCCCCGGCGAAACGCTCGGCCTCGTTGGCGAGTCCGGCTGCGGCAAGTCGACCACCGCCAGGGCGATTCTCAATCTCGTCCCGCCGACCCGTGGCGAAATTCACCTCGCCGGCGATCGCATCGACCAGCTTTCCGCCAAGGCGATGCTGCCGTTTCGCCGCCGCATGCAGATGGTCTTCCAAGACCCGATGACCTCGCTCAATCCGCGGATGACGATCGGCCGCACCATCGCCGAGCCGATGAAAATCTTCGGCCTTTACGACCGGCGGACGCGGCAACTCGAAACGCTACGGCTAATGGAACTGGTCGGCCTAAACCCGCGATTCCTCAATCGCTATCCGCACGAATTCTCCGGCGGGCAGCGGCAGCGGATCGGCATCGCCCGAGCGCTGGCGGCGGGGCCGGAACTGATCGTCTGCGACGAGCCGGTCTCCGCCCTCGACGTCTCGATTCAAGCCCAGGTAATCAACCTGCTGATGGACCTCCAGCAAGAATTTGGCCTCGCCTACCTGTTCATCGCCTACAATCTGGCGGTGATCCGCCACATCTCGCACCGCGCCGGCGTGATGTACCTCGGCCGCATCGTGGAGCTGGCCGACGCCGCCGGACTGTACCGCAATCCACGGCACCCCTACACGCGAGCACTCCTCTCCGCCGCGCCGGTGCCCGACCCCGTGCGCGAACGAACTCGCCAGCGGATCGTACTACAAGGCGAGGTTGGCTCGCCAGAGACCGTGTCGGCGGGCTGTCCGTTTGCCGATCGCTGTCCATTGGTCGAGCAGCGCTGCTGCGAGGAGCCGCAACAGCTTATCGGGGAAGAACATCTCGTGGCATGCTGGAAAGCAGAATTGTAGGAGGCGAATCCTTTCGCCGACCCGGCTATGCGAGCTTACACAACCATCGCCATCGTCCTGCTTGCCATCGCCGCCCCGGACCGAGTCAACGCGCACGAAGATTACGAGGATATCGCGACCACGCTTACCAGGCCCAACGGTGAAGAGTTCGAAGTCGTTCGCCACTGGACCGATGGCATCTTCTTCACCGATCCGGTAAAGCTGATTCTTCGCAAGAAGGATGGCGAAGTGCTGGCGGAAACGGAGTATCGCCGCAATCTCGTGCTGGCAAGAACCTCCGACGATCGCTGGCTGGCGTTCACCGCCTCGACTTGGAACATCTTCTACCATCGGGCGTGGTGGATCGAAAGCGGCGAGCTTGTGCCGGCAAGCGACTTCGCCCACATACCGACCGCATTCATCGCCGCCATACGGGAGCACTGGTTGGGCTATTCCACCAGCGTTTCGCTCATCGTCGCGGCGTTTGCCGCGTTTCGGGGCCGCAACGGTCGCAAAAAAGTATGGCATCGCGTTTCGCTCGCGGCGCTAATTTGTTTTGCAATCCCATTTGGACTCATCTTCGTGTGGAAGTGGATTGATGTCGTCCGCGCGGGAATTGGCGAACATCTCTTCAGCACATTTGCATTAACGGCAATCGCAGCCATGTTCGCGTTCTTTTGTGTCCGCGTTTGTCGCACTTCCGGAAGCGCCTTGAGCCTCGCCACGAATCTAGCCATCATTTGGATGCTGCTACTCACCCTCTACGGGTCTGCATTGCCGCTCTCGATTCTCCTTGCTGCCTTGTTTGTTTCATCCGCCCTTTACTTATTGATCGAAAAGACTTCCCTTGCCCAAGTATCGCCTCCTAGCAATTGACATCGACGGCACGCTCGTCAACAGCCGCGACGAACTTACGCCCGCCGTTGCCGCCGCCGTGCGCCGCGCGGTCGATGCGGGCGTGCGCGTCGCGCTCGTCACGGGCCGGCAATACAGCCGCTCCCGGCCGCTGGCCGTCGAACTCGGTCTCGACACGCCGATCGTTTCCTCCTGCGGCTCGCTGATCAAACAGCCCAGCGACCACACGACGCTGTTCCGCGCCGACTTTCCCCGCCACGTCCTGGCCGAAATGCTGACTACGGTCCACGACGCCGGATTCGACCCGGTGGTTTACACCGATACCTACGCCGCCGGTTACGAGTATCACTTCCCACTTACTCCGCCGCGGCAGAGCGAGCTGGCCCAGTTCATCCGCATGAACCCCGACAACGGCCGCCATACGCCCGACCTCGTCGCCGCGCCGCCCGACGGCGTGTTCGCCGGTTTCGCCATCGGCGCGCGGGAGGAAATGTTCGCCATGCAGCAGCAACTCGACGCCCGCCTGCCCGGCGAACTCTACATTCACGTCCTCCGCAGCCCGCGGTACGAAGGCTTCATGTGCGAAATCGCCGCCCGCGAAATGACGAAATGGTCCGGTGTGATGCGGCTGGCGAAATCGTGGAACATCGCGGCGGAAGAAATCTGCGCCGTGGGCGACGACGTCAACGACCTCCCCATGATCCGCGGTGCCGGCCTGGGCGTGGCGATGGGAAACGCCGTCGCCGAACTGCAAGCCGCCGCCGACCGCATCGCCCCCCGCCACGACGACGACGGCCTGGTCGAAGTCATCCGCTGGGTGCTCGGCGAATCGGATTAGCGGCCAAAACAGAACGTAACGCCGACTGGGCCTTGATGCTGTCCCGTTCGGTCCTCGCAGCGAACCCGACTTTCGCCTAAAGTGTCTTTATGGCCCAAATCACCTTTTACGGCGCTGCCGAGACCGTTACCGGATCGAAATATCTCGTCGAAGCCGGCGGCGCGCAGGTAATGGTCGATTACGGTGCGTTTCAGGGCCTCAAGGCGTTGCGGGAGTTGAATTGGAAGCAGCCCGCGTTCGACACCGGGTCGCTCGACGCCGTCGTGCTGACGCATGCCCACATCGACCACATCGGGCTGTTGCCGCGGCTGGTCAAGCAGGGATTCGACGGCCCGGTGTACGCCACGCCGCCGACCGTCGAATTGGCGTCGCTGATGTTGCTCGACTCGGCCCATATCCACGAAAGCGACGCGGCGTATGCGAATCGCAAGGGCTACTCAAAACACCATCCGGCGCTGCCGCTGTTCGACACCGACGACGTCCACCGCACGCTCCGCCTGCTCAAGGCGATCCGCCGCGAAACGTGGTTCGCCGTCAAGGAGCCGATCTGGATCCGCTATCACGACGCGGGGCATCTGCTCGGTTCCTGCATGATCGAGATGGAGATTCGGGAAGGTCCGAAGCCGCTGCGGATTCTGTTTTCCGGCGACGTCGGCCGCTACGACGCGCCGCTGTACTTCGATCCCACGCCGCCGCCGCCCTGCGATTACCTCATTTGCGAAAGCACCTACGGCGACCGCGATCACCCCGACGGCGATCTGCTGGCGGAACTGGCCAAGGTCGTCCACCGCACGATCGGACGCGGCGGCGTGATGGTCATGGCCGCCTTCGCCGTCGGCCGAGCGCAGCAGTTGATCTACCTGCTCGAAGTGCTCATGGAGCAGGGCCGCATTCCGGATGTTCCGATCTTTCTCGACAGTCCGATGGCCGTCGACGCCACGCACTTGTTCTGCAAATACGCCGAACACCACGACCTCGCCGAGGGCAAGCTCGAAGGCCACGCCTGTTCGATCAAAGGCCCGCATCTGACGCTGATCCGCACGACCGAACACTCGAAACTCCTCAACAAAGTCGGCGGGCCGGCGGTGATCATTTCATCCTCCGGCATGATGACGCAGGGCCGTATCCTGCACCACCTCCGTAGCCGGCTGAGCGACAAACGCAATACGATCATCCTCGGCGGCTATCAGGCCGAAGGCACTCGCGGCCGGCAACTTGAAGAAGGCGCCAAATTCGTTCGCATCCACCATCAAGACATTCCCGTGCGGGCGGCGATCGAAAAGATCTCGGGCATGAGCGGCCACGCCGATCGTAGCGAATTGCTCAAATGGCTCGCCCCGCTGCCAGCCCCGCGGCAAGTTTTTCTCACCCACGGCGAAAAATCGAGCGCCGCGGCCCTGGCCGAAACCCTCCGCAGCGAGCGAAAATGGAACGTGACGATTCCACGGTTGGGCCAATCGTTCGATCTGCGGTCGTAACGCCGGTGAGCGACGCTTGGCACGATTGTCTTGCATTGCCAATGCTGAAACACCCAGACGCGGACGCTTGGAGCAGTCGTTGGCCGCAAGCGAAAAATGCGAGTCGTTGTTTTCAACGCAGCGGACGCAGAGGTTCGCAGAGCAGACCCGTGACCGCGCATCCACCGAACACGTTTTGTTACAGCCATGCTATTGTCGCACATGCACGCGGCATTACGGCACCCACCTCTGATCCGCGGCAAATCGAAACAAAGCAAAAAGAATAACCTCTGTGTTCCCTCCGCGTCCCCCGCGTCCTCTGCGTTTAAGAAACTGACTCCTGTCGCTATTGCGACCACGGGCTGCTCCATGCCTCCGCATTTCCAACGAGTTCTGACATCAATCGCAACGCCATGAACATTGCACCGTCGTTTTTATTGATCACGTGTCAGGTCGGCGCGGAGGGCGCGCTGAAGGCCGAAATGGGCCGCCGTTGGAGCGATTTTCGGCTGTCCTATTCGCGGCCGGGATTCGTCACGTTCAAACTGCCGCCGGACAAGCCTGTCGGAGACGACTTCGACCTCGGTTGCGCGTTCGCCAGAGCCTGGTCGTTCTCGCTCGGCAAGGTCACCGGCGATAGCGCCGCATCGCTTGCGGAATCCGCCTGGAAGCTCGCGGCGGCTGCGGGACGTCCGTTCAACGCTCTGCACGTCTGGCAGCGCGACATGTTCACGCCGGGCTTCCATCACTTCGAACCAGGCCCGACGCCAGTGGCCGATGAAGTTCGCGCGGCGCTTCTAGCCTCGTGCCCGCAGGCGTTCGCCGCTTTGGGCGAGGCAGCGGCAGCATCGCCCGATGAAAAGAATCCCGATGGAAAGCACCTCGCCGCGCTCGCGCCGCGCGACGCCACGGTCTTCGATTGCGTGGTCGTCGAGCCGCTCGAGTGGTGGCTCGGCTGGCATGTCGCCCGGTCGCTGCCCACGCGGTTGCCCGGCGGAATGCGACAGCCGGAGTTGCCGCCCCATGCCGTATCGCGGGCGTATCTCAAGATGCAAGAAGCGCTCTTTTGGTCGCGGCTCCCGCTTCGCCCCGGCGACACGTGTCTGGAACTCGGCTGTTCGCCGGGCGGCGCTGCCCAGGCGTTGCTCGACCGTGGCGCGAAGGTGATCGGCGTCGACCCCGCGGTCGTCGACCCGGTCGTGATGGCCCATCCGAACTTCCGACATCTTCGCCGGCGTGGAAAAGAGGTCCGCCGCGTCGAGCTGCGCGACGTGCGGTTTCTGTTCGCCGACATGAACGTCGCGCCGAACTACACGCTCGACACGGTCGAAGCACTCGTGACGCACGAGAAAGTCCGCGTCGAAGGCTTAGTCCTCACGCTCAAGCTGATCGACTGGGAACTGGCCGACCAACTCGACGCACAACTCGACCGCATCCGCGGCTGGGGCTTTCACGACATCCACGTCCGCCAGCTTCAACACAACCGCCAGGAAATCTGCGTGGCGGCGCTGCGGCGACCGACAACCCGAAAACGTCTCGCCCGCGCGGCCCGGCTGCGGCGGCAATAACGGCGCGGCCGTTCGCCGTTGTGGCCGGTCTCCCGATGGCGTCGCGCATCCGTGAAATGCGACATGCGACTTCGGTAGGAACGTCGCGAACCGCACGGTTTCCGCATCCAACCGCGAACTTACCGCTCGACGCGGACCACGCGGTCGTTGTAGCTGTCCACGATATACAGTTTGCCGTCGCGGCCGACCGTAACGCCGTGCGGCCGGGCGAGTTGGGCCTCGATCGCCGGGCCGTCGATGCCCGCCGCGCCGCGTTGGAGTGTGCCGGCGATGCGGACGATCTTGCCGGTCTTGGGAAGATACTTGCGCACGACGTTGCTTTCCGCGTCGGCGACGATGACGTTGCCGTCGCCGTCGACGCACAGATGTTTCGGGCCGTTTAGCCGAGTGGCGAGCGCGTCGCCGCCGGCATCGTTTTCAGCACCAGCCTTGCCGCTGGCATTGACCACGGTGCGAATCTTGCCCTCGGCGTCGACGACGCGCAGCGCATGCCCGCCGCGTTCGAGAATGTAGACGTTGCCCCGACGATCGACCGCCACGGCCCGCGGATCGACGAGCGGCGACCGCCGCGCGTCGCTGCCATCTTTCGGTACGCCCTGCTCGCCGTTGCCGGCCACCGGTCGCACCAGGCCCGAAGACAGATCGACGGCGCGAATTCGCCGATTGTCGAGATCGGCCAGATAAAGATGTTCGCCGGCCGGATCGAGGCTGACACAGTAAATTCCGCCGAACGTCGCCTCGATCGCCGGGCCGTCGTCGCCTGTGTAGCCCTTGGCCCCGGTGCCCGCGACGGTCGAGACGCGGCCGGTCTTTCCGTCGATCTTGCGGACCTTTCGATTCCACGTGTCGGCGAGATAGATATCTCCGGACGGCGCCACGGCCAGATTGTGCAGGCCGTTGAAGCGAGCGTCCGCCGCCGGACCGCCGTCGCCGCCGTCCCCTTTTTCTCGAAGCGCGCCGGCGATCGTGGTCATCCGACCCTTCGTATCGAATTTGAGAACGCGGCCGCCGGCGAGTTCCACGACGTAGGCGTTGCCCGCGGCATCGAAGTCGATGCCGAACGGCTCGACAAGCCCCGCGCCCTTGCCAATGGCAACGACGAGCGTGCCGGGCGGCGAGTCTTCAGCCCAACTCGCGGCCGAAAGAACCGGCGTCCAAACGCAGGCGAGTACGAAAATGCGAATGACGGTCATGCGCCGGCTCCTGTGAAACGGGGACCGGGCGAGTATAGCCCGACGAACCGACAGCGTCGACGACCCGCCCATGTTCGCGATCGAACCCCGTCGGACAATCGCACCGGCACTTCGCCGAAACTCGCACGGCGATTCGCGCGCTGCTACAATCCTCGCGGCGCTTACCATACGACAAACGGAGCCATTGCTATGAATCTGCCCGACCGGCGCGAGTTTGTTGCCGCGTCGTCTGCATTAGTTGCCGGCGTCGCGACGAAACAGGTTGCTTCGGCAGCACGCCGCGCCGATGAGCCGATCGTTATCGGCTTGATCGGCTGCGGCGGTCGCGGCACGCACATGGCCGAGCGATTCAAGCAGCAGACCGGCGTCGAGTTGGCCTACGTTTGCGATCCGCAGCAAGCCCGCCGCGAGGACGCCACCAAGAAACTGGCCGCGAAAAACGCCGTGGCCGACTTTCGCCGCATTCTCGACGACAAGCGTGTCGCGGCCGTCATTGTCGCCACGCCCGACCATTGGCACGCGCCGGCGGCGATCATGGCCTGCGACGCGGGCAAACACGTGTACGTCGAGAAGCCTTGCTCGCACAACGTCCGCGAAGGCCGCCTGCTCGTCGAAGCCGCCCGCCGCAACGACCGTCGCGTGCAACACGGCACGCAATGCCGCAGCACGAGCATGATGATCGAAGGCGTGAAGTTATTGCGCGACGGCATCATCGGCACGGTGCTGGCCGCCAAAGCCTGGAACATCCAACGTCGCGGCTCGATCGGCCGCGGCCGTGCCAGCGATCCGCCGCCGGGCTTCGACTACGACACGTGGGTCGGCCCCGCGACGATGATTCCGTATCAGGAAAACCGCGTCAACGGCGGCTGGCACTGGTGGCATCACTTCGGCACCGGCGACATGGGCAACGACGGCGTCCACGACATCGACTACGCCCGCTGGGGTTTGGGCGTCGACACGCATCCCAGCACGATTTCCGCGGCCGGGGGCAAATTCTTCTTCGACGACGATCAGGAGTTTCCAGACACGCAGCAGGTGACGTTCGAGTACCCGGGCGATCTGAGCGTGGGCGAATCGAAGGACGGCAAGCGGATGCTGATCTACGAACAGCGGCTGTGGTCGACGAACTATCCGCTCAATGTCGACAGCGGCGTCGAGTATTACGGCACGGCGGGGCAGATGTTCATGAGCCGGCGTGGCAAGATCGCCGTATGGAAAGACCGCAACCAGCGCGTCGACGTCGATGCCCGCCCGGTCGGCCAGGACGAAGACGCCCACATCGCCAACTTCTTGGACGCGATTCGCGGCGCGGAGAAGCTCAACGCCGAAATCGAGCTCGGCCATCTTAGCTCGTCGCTATGCCACTTGGGCAACATCGCCACACGGCTCGGCCGATCCTTGCGGTTCGATCCCAAGGCCGAACAGATCGTCGGCGACGACGAAGCCAACCGCCTAGTCGGCCGCAACTATCGCGAACATTGGGGCGCGCCGAAAGCCTGACGATCCCATCGCCAAATCAAGAAAAGAACCAATTCTTTCACGCCCCCTGACCACTGCCCACTGACCACTTCGCAAAATGTCCGACTCCCACGCTAGCCGTTCCTCGCTATCCGCCGATTTCGCGCTCCACCGCGACGCCTGCGGCCGATTGGTCCTAGTCGACGGCGGAGGCGAGCCGCACGTCGACGTTGCGCCGGTGCGGGCGTTTCCGCTCAGCGATCCCGGCGGCGGCGTGGCGATTTGCGACGCAACCGGCAAGGAACTGGCATGGATCGAGCGACTCGACGCTGCGCCAAGCGACCTGCGCGAGGCGCTCGAAGCGGCGCTTGCTGACCGCGAGTTCGCACCGAAGATCACGCGGATTCACGGCGTGCAATCGGCGACCGAACCCTCGCAATGGGACGTAGAAACCGACCGCGGCCGCACGCAATTCGTCGTCAAAAACGACGAAGACGTGCGACGACTCGACGGCCGGCGTGCCCTCGTCGTCGACGCCCACGGCATTCGCTACTTGATCGAAGACACGCGATCGCTCGATGCCTACAGCCGCCGTATGCTGGAGCGGTTTTTGTAGGCGTGCCCTTCCGGCAAGCTTGCACCGGTTCTAAACGGCCACCGGCGCAGATATATGCGGGTGTGGGTCGTAGCCCTCTAGCTGGAAGTCCTCGAAGCGAAAGTCGAAGATCGAATTCACTTCCGGATTGAGCCGCATCGTGGGAAGCCGGCGCGGCTCGCGGGCGAGTTGCAGCCGGGCCTGCTCAAGATGGTTCGCATAAAGGTGAACGTCGCCAAACGTGACGATCAACTCGCCGAGCGACAGCCCGCAGACTTGGGCCACCATCGTCGTCAGCAGCGCATACGACGCGATGTTGAACGGCACGCCCAGGAACAGATCGGCGCTGCGCTGATACATCTGGCACGACAGTCGGCCGTCGGCAACGTAGAACTGGAACAGCAAATGGCACGGCGGCAGGGCCATGCGGGACACGTCGGCGACGTTCCAAGCGCTGACGATCAACCGGCGGGAATCGGGATTCTTCTTCAATTGTTCGACGACCTCGGCGATCTGGTCGACCTCGCCGCCCTCGCGCTTGAGCCAGTGCCGCCACTGGTAGCCATACACGGGGCCGAGTTCGCCATTTTCATCCGCCCATTCGTCCCAGATCGTGACGCGATTCTCGTGCAAGTACGCCACGTTCGTTTCGCCGCGGAGGAACCACAGCAATTCGTGCGCGATCGAACGCAGGTGCAGCTTCTTGGTGGTCAGCAGCGGAAACCCAGCCGCCAGGTCGCAGCGGAATTGCAGGCCGAATCGGCTCAGCGTGCCCGTGCCCGTGCGGTCGCCCTTGGCTACGCCGTGATCGAGGACTTCGCGAAGCAGGGCTTGATAGGGGAGCATGGGTAGGGGGCGGGGGTCCGTGGTTAGCAGTCAGTGTACAGTGGTCGGCGGCAGTAGCAGTGACCGTGAAAATGCGTTTCAGCGTTGCCGGCGCGTTTTCTTGCCACTTTACGGGCCGTCATTTTATCGAAAGCTGGCTGAGCCGCGACCGGTGCCTCGCCGCGGCCGCGTCGTTCGCGTAACCCTCGGCAGAATTTCGTCATTTCCCCACGGACGCCGGGGTTGCCAACTCCGCAGGTTGCCGTGGCGTTCCCCTTCGCTCGGGTGGAGGCGTGCATTTGCCGGTTTATCCGCGGTTGCCGAGCTTTCCTAACCCCTTTCGATTCGCCACTACGGATCGAGGAAGGTTCGGCGCTAACCGCGGCGTGGCCGGCGATTGGCGACGCCTCCACCCGAGAATTTTGTTGACAAGAACGCATCAAAGGATAACAATGCGTTCGGTTTTGGTGGCTCCCTCTCTCCCCGGTCGTAAGGAGTTTCGGCCATGTTGACGTTCTTCGGTCGCAAACAGCATTACTGCGACGGCGTTTCGCGACGCGATTTTCTGCGGGTCGGGGCGCTCACCGTCGGTGGGCTGACGATGGCGGATATGCTTCGCCTGCAGGCACAGGGAGCCGCCGCGGGACAAAGCCCGGCGCGCGGCAAGTCGGTCATCATGATCTACCTGCCCGGCGGGCCGACGCATCTCGACACCTACGATATGAAGCCGGCGGCGGCCCGCGAATTCCGCGGCGAGTTGAACCCGATCAATACGAACGTGCCGGGCGTGGAAATCTGCGAGTTGATGCCGCGGCAGGCCAAGATCATGGACAAGCTGGCGATCCTGCGGGGCGTCAAGTTTATCGATCAGCACTCGGCGCACCAGGTGATGACGGGCTATGAGGACCGCGTGCGGCGGCCCTGCTTCGGTTCGATGGTCAGCTACTATCAGGGCCGGCAAAACGGCTTGCCGCCGTATGTCAGCTTGATGAACAATTCGCAGGCCGAAGACCCCGAGTATTGCGGCGCGGCCCATCGTCCGTTTGTGCCCAGCGGGCCGGGACTCGACAACCTCAGCCTCGTGTCCGGCGTATCGCTCGATCGGCTCGATAATCGCAAGGACTTGCTCAAGAACCTCGATAATATCCGCCGCGAAGTCGACTACCGCGGCGCGATGACGGGCATCGACGGTTTCACCACCCGCGCGCTCGACATGATTACCACGAAGGAAGCCCGCGAAGCGTTCGACGTAGAGAAAGAGCCGCAGGACGTCCGCGAGCGCTATGGCCGCGAGAATCGCGATTTCCTCCGTGCTCGACGACTGGTCGAGGCCGGCGTCTCGGTCGTCACGTTGGCCACGGGCGGCTGGGACACCCACGGTGACAACTTCAACTCAATGCGCCAGCAGTTGCCGCGGATCGACCAAGGCATTCACGCGCTGGTCACCGATCTGCACGACCGCGGGCTGGACAAAGACGTGGCCGTGGTCATGTGGGGCGAATTCGGCCGCACGCCGCGGATCAACGGCAACGCGGGCCGCGATCACTGGTCGCCGGCCGGTTTCGCGCTGATGGCCGGCGGCGGCATGAAGATGGGCCAGGCGATCGGCGAAACCGACGCCCGCGGCGAACGCCCGGTCGGCCGAGGCATCATGCCGAGCAACGTCCTCTCGACGCTCTACCGACACATGGGCATCGACACGGCGGCGAAACTTCCCGACCACAACGGCCGGCCGATGTACGTGCTCGAAGATCGCGACGTCGTGTCGGAGTTGGTGTAGGCTGGCGGCGTCGAGCTGCATCACGGAATTCCACCGGTACCATCCTACCGAATCGCGCGCGATCTGTGCGCCGCGCTTACGGTTCTGCGTATAATTGCTGCGCATGAACCGCGCAAACGACGAATCTTCCGCCGCCGCAAAGTCCGCCTCGCCCTCGCGGCCGCCGATGACCGTCGGCCGGCGAATCTGGCGGGGCGTGCGGATCGTCGCCCTGGCCTATGCGATCATTCTGGTGCTGATGATGGTGTTCGAGGAGCGGTTGATCTTCATTCCGTCGAAATATCCCGAAGGCGATTGGGACACGCCCGGACTTCCCGTGGAGGACGCCGAGTTTGCGTCGAGCGACGGCACGCAATTGCACGGCTGGTTTCTGCCGCATAATTCGGCCAAGCGTGAGAAGCCGCGGGCGGTGGTGCTCATCGCCCACGGCAACGCCGGCAACATCACGAACCGGGCGCACTTGCTTGCATCGATGCGAGCGGCCGGCGCGGCGTCGATGGTGTTCGACTATCGCGGCTACGGCAAGAGCGAAGGGACGCCCAGCGAGGAAGGCGTGCTCGCCGACGCCCGCGCCGCCAGGGCATGGCTCGCTGGGCGGACCGGTGTGGCCGAATCGGCGATCGTGATGATGGGCGAATCGCTCGGCGGCGGCGTGGCGGTCGATCTGGCGGCCAACGACGGCGCGGCCGGTTTGATCTTGCTCAGTACCTTTACGTCGCTGCCGGATGTGGCCGCGCGTGTTTATCCGTGGGCACCGGTGCGGTTGTTGATGCGAACCCGACTGAACTCGCTGGCAATAATTCCACGTTACGCCGGTCCGGTGCTGCAACTGCACGGCGATCGCGACGAGATCGTCCCCATCGATCTGGCGCAACGGCTGTTCGACGCGGTCCCCGACGCCGGGAAGCGATTCGTCACGCTCCGCGGCGGCTCGCACAACGCGATTCCGCTGCGGCCGTTCGAGGATGCGGTCAAAGCGTTTTTTGAGCGTCTGTAAAACGCGCGATCCGGCGGCGCGGATCGTCAACATTGCGGCGGCGGCACGAGTTGATCCAGCACCCCAATAGCTTCCCACGCCAAGGTGGCTGTGAAAAAAACCAATACTCGATTCACCGTTTGCTACGAACGTATTGCGCAGCAATTTCGATTAACGCCAGACGAAACGCGGCGGAATCTTTCCGCAGAAACGCCTGCCCGCGCGCCGCCTCGCCGCGCGGGCAATGGTTTCGCGGGAGGTGAAGTGGCCGCGGTCGTTCGCCCGTCGTACGGTCAGCATCTTTGCACTCGCCTTGAGTCGGTTCTCGTAGGGCCGTCGGAAAACCCATTATTTGCGCGCGGGAACCCTCCGATGACAATTTTTTCGCCCAGCGTCCCACCGGTGCGCGGCACGGGGGGAATCGCTGCAACTTGCGCAAACCGGTTTCGCTCTCGCGTTATCACTCCCAGGTTGACCGCTTGGGCTGGCGTGCTTAGAGTGCCCGCATTCTATTGCAGAACGCTGGCGCGGGCGCTGTGGCGTCCCGTTGCTCCCTACGAGTTGGTCCCTACGAGTCGTACCCTCGCATGTCGCAGATCGTCGTCGCACCAGTTTCCTCGCGCCGAGAGCGGAAGCTGTTTCTGCATTTCCCGTGGCGACACTATCGCGGCGATCCGAATTGGATTCCGCCGCTACGGGCGAATCAGAAGGAACTGGTCGGGTTCGCCAAACACCCCTTCTACGACGACGCGGCGGGGCAAGCTTTTCTAGCGACGCGCGACGGCGAAGTCTGCGGCCGAATCCTGGCCGCCGTCAATCGCGCCCACAACCGCCAGTACGACGAGCAACGCGGTTTCTTCGGCTTCTTCGAATCGACCGACGAGCCGGACGTGGCAAATGCCTTGTTCGACGCGGCGTGCGACTGGCTTCGTTCGCACGAAATGACCGCCGTCCGCGGGCCGGTCAATCCGTCGCTCAACTACGAGTGCGGCTTGCTCGTCGACGGCTTCGATTCGCCGCCGACGTTCATGATGACGTACAACAAGCCGTTCTACGGCGACTTGATCGAGGGCTACGGCTTCGCGAAGTCGCAGGACTTGTATGCGTTTTGGGGCCACGTCGAGATGCTCAAGTCGCTCGACGAGAAGCTGGCGTTCGTCGCCCGCGAGGCGGCCGAGCGGTTCAACATCCACGTCCGCCCGTTCAATCCGCGGCGATTCCGCGCGGAACTCGACGCCTTCCTGCACATCTACAACGAGTCGCTCGTCGACACGTGGGGCTTCGTCCCGCTTTCCAAGGCCGAGGTCAAGCACTTGGGGGCGGGCCTCAAACATCTGATCGTGCCCGAATTGGCGATCATCGCCGAGGTCGACGGCCGCCCGGTCGGCAGCACGTTCGGACTGCTCGACTACAACCCGCGGATCAAACAGATGGATGGCCGGCTGTTTCCGTTCGGATTTCTCAAACTGCTAAGGCGTCGAAAGGAACTCAAACGCGTGCGGCTGTTGAGCACGAACGTGCTGCCGGAATATCAACGCTGGGGCGTCGGCTTGGTGCTGGTCAACGCCCTGGTGCCCAAAGTGCTCGACTGGGGCATCGAGGAGGGCGAATTTTCCTGGGTGCTCGAATCGAACCACCTATCGCGAAAAACGCTAGAACGCGGCGGCGCGATCCTGGAAAAAACGTTTCGCATCTACGATCGGGAACTTTGAGAACGGGTTAGGGAACACGAGGCGGGGGTCGGGAAGAAGGCAAATTCGCGATTCAGTTGTACCCGGTGACGTGTACCCAGCAACAGCGGCAAGTTATCCTCAATAGCGCCCGACATTGCGTCACGTACCCGTTTTCGCCGTCAGTGCCCCGACCCCCGACCCCCGACCCCCGACCCCCGACCCCCGACCCCCGACCCCCGACCCCTGTTCAT